>JBAZKK010000012.1:0-31496 GCA_041650795.1 Candidatus Omnitrophota bacterium
TCCACCTCCGCGCCTTCCAGAAATACAAAATCCTGCACCTTAAGTGACGTCAGGCCGCAGTTCTTGACTCCGATGATAACCGTGGGTCCCGGATGCCCTGCGGGATCCCGGGGAGAATTAAAGTATTGCGATGCCTCCTCGCGCGGAGCCGTCAAAAAAGATTTCAGGGGTTCAATGACGCGATAGGGGTTAAAAACAAAGGTATGCCTGCCCTGGATCTGGCGGCAGGAATAATCATCTTCTTTCTGCAGGGGGTTTTCTTTTTTGAGGGGCGAGAAAACACGGAAGGCGCTGCGCAGCTCATTTACGAAATCATCGAAGGCGCTCTCCCGACAGTAATATACCTTTGGCATAAAGAAGATATCTTTTTGTAAAAAGGCGTCACCCTCTTGTGAAAATTATCACAAAAACCTGACAAAAAAATAAAACTTTCATTTCATAATACTATATTTGTGCGGGGATGGCAAGATTTTTTAAACAGGCGCTAGTAAGCAAAAGGCAGAACCAGCTTTTGTTTCATTGTAGGATAAACCGCCTTTTTAGCTGACCCTGGCTTTAAGTGAGTGGCCGATTGAATAATCCACAAAGCGCCCTTGTGTAACCGCGCTCCTTTCAATCTGCGCGATATACTCCTGCGCCGATAAGTTCAGGCAGGCCTTACCGGGGTAGATCTCGTATAATCCCCGGTATCGGCTTGGAGTAAAATTAGGCATGAGCACATTTGCCCCGGCCTCAAGCCCTTCCTTCCTGTGATCCTCTCCTCCCAGGCTCCCCAAAGCCGTAGTCGCCGGCATGTGCGCGTCACGGGTAAGAATGCGGGTTAAAGCCAGTACCTTCAAGGTCAGCTGCAGGTCGCCGGCCGGCTCATTGCTAAAGGCGCTGCCAGCGTGCGGGATGAACGGACCGATGCCGACCATGGCCAGTTCTTTTTCTTTAAGGAACAACATATCCCGCGCCAGCGAACGCAGGGTCTGTCCTTTCAATCCCACCAAGAGTCCCGAGCCTGCCTGATAACCAAGCTCGATAAGATCATCCAGGCACTTCAGGCGGCTCTCTACCTTCCTTGCGGCATGCGCGTCCGCATAGATCTCGGCGTCGGTGGTCTCCACGCGCAGGAGGTACCTGTCCGCGCCTGCCCGGCGCCACAGCCGGTATTCCCCGCAAGTCCTCTCCCCCACGGAAAGAGTAACGGCGATGCGAAACTTCGCCTTTATCCTGCGGATCAGGCCGGCCAGCCACTCCGGCTCAAGCTTACTGTCTTCTCCTGACTGCAGGACCACGGTCTTTATCCCGCAGCCTGTGATCTCCTTTACCGCGCAGAGTATCTCCTGAGCGCTCAAGCGGTACCTTTGCAAACCGGCGTTGGTGCTGTTTATCCCGCAATAAAAACAATCGTTTGAACAATAGTTGGAAAACTCGACCAGCCCGCGCAGAAGTATTCCTTCCCCCGCAAAACGTCTTCTCACCGCATCCGCAAAATCCAGCATCTCATTTACCTGGCGCGGGTCTTCCACGCCCAACAGGAACTCCAGTTCTTGCGTTTGCGGACGAGGGTCAGCGAATATCTTTTCTAGTCTTTCTTTTAACATGGGTATGTCCGGATGCGGTTTCAATCCCGGAAAGGTAAGCATCCAGCGCCGCCGGGAACGGCGCGAGCGTACGCCTGATCGCCCCCTGCAGCGCGGATATCGCCACCCCGTAATTGGTAATCGCTACCCGCGCCGACCTGGCCTTATCGATACGGGAGATCATCTCCCTGCGGTTAATCATGCACCCGCCGCAGTGGACGACCAGATTGTAGCTGGCCAGGTTTTCCGGGTAATCGCTGCCAGATGAGACATCCACCCGGATATCACAACCCAAGTATTGACGCAGCCAGCGCGGAATCTTGACCCTGCCGATATCGTCTTCGATGGCGTGGTGGCTGCAGGCCTCGGCAATAAGTATCCTGTCTCCGGATTTAAGCCTCTCTATGGACGCGGCCCCGCGTGAGGCCTCAATCAGGTCTCCTTTGTAACGGGAAAAGAGTATGGAAAAAGTAGTGCATTTGACATTCTCCGGCGTATCGGCGACCATCTTAAGCACCACCTGCGAATCGCAGACAACGATATTCGGCGGCACAGTCAGGCGCTTCAGCGCGGCGGAATACTCCCTTTCTTTGACCACCATCACTTCGGCATCGTTATCCAAGGCGTCTCGGATCACCTGCACCTGCGGCAGGATCAATCTCCCCTTGGGTGCCTGCAGGTCTATTGGGACAATCAGCATTGCCAGACCCCCGGGAGGAAGCAAGTCTCCGATCAAGGACGGCGGACGCAGGAATTCTTCCGGGCATACCTCCAGCAGGTGTTTCTTAAACTCATCGACACAGCTGTCGCGGTTAGCCGTATCCATGCAGGAGCAGGAGATCACCCCGGCGGCCAGGGAACGCAGTTTTTCCAGGAAATTCTCCGACGGACGAAAAAGATCTATCTTATTTACCACCGCGATAAGCGGAATCTTGCGCCTGGCAGCCTCTGCGGCAACCAACTCCTCGTATTCCCCCCACCTCCCTGCCTCCGTAAGCAATACCGCCAGCTCTGAACGGTCGAATACCCTCTTCGTCTTCTTTATCCTTAAGCCAGCCAGCTTAGATTTATCGTCTAAGCCCGCGGTATCCAAGAAAACTACGGGACCCACCGGCAGAAGCTCCATCGGCTTCTCCACCACGTCGGTGGTAGTGCCGGGGACAGGAGAGGTAATGGCCGCATCCTGGCCCGAGATAAGATTGAGGAAGCTGGACTTTCCGACGTTGGTGCGTCCGAATATGCCGATATGCAGGCGTAATGATTTAGGCGTTTTTTCCATTTTTACGGTAACCTAAAGAAGTAAGGTTGTAAGGATCGAAAATGCGTCTTATCAGCTTTTTACCCAGTTTTTTCTCCAGGAACTCGCGCAGGTTAACGCCCCCCGAACGGCGGAATGCCTCAAGCAAGGACTCGGCTTTGCCATAACCTATATAAGGCAGCAGGGCGGCGACAATGGCCGGGCTGGCGTTGAAATACGCGCTGCATTTGTCTTTGTCTGCCCGGATGCCCTTAATACAACCGCAGAGCATCTGGCCGGCATTGAGCAGAATATCCACCTCATCCAGTATGGATTGCGCAAGTAATGGCATGAATTCGTTGATCTGCAGACTGGCTGAAGAACAGGCCTCGCTTACAGCCAGGTCTTCGCACATGGCCCGTATCCCGGCCTGGATCGCCGCCTCCGGGACCACCGGGTTGACCTTGCCCGGCATAATCGAGGAGCCGGCCTGCAGCGCGGGCAGTCTGATCTCCCCCAACAGGTTCAGCAGGCGCAGATCGCTAGAAACCTTGATAAGGTTCACCGCGTGCGCCTTGAGGATGCCGGAGGCCTCGGCAAAGGCATCGCTGTTAGCCGTAGCATCCAGCAAGGTCTCCCCCCTGGCCAACCCTATGCCGGTAATCCGGCGCAATATCTCAATCACGAGGTAAATGTAACTACGCGGGGCAGTCAGGCCAGTGCCCACCGCCGTCCCTCCGATATTTACTACGCGCAGGCGCTCCTCGCATTTAAAGGTCCTCCAGCGGTCGCGGGCAAAGGCCTCGGCAAAGGCGCCAAACTCCTGGCCCAAGGTCACCGGCACCGCCTCCTGCAGCTCGGTCCTGCCGATCTTGACCACCGCGGCGAATTCCTTCTCCTTTTTCTGAAACGCCCCCTGGAGCGCGGCGATCCGGCGGCTCAATTCCCGCAGACGGTAGATAACCGCGATCTTCAGGGCCGTCGGGTAGGTATCGTTGGTGGACTGGTTAAGGTTAACGTCCTCTATAGGGTCAACCGGTTTGTATACCCCTAGCCTGCCGCGCAGGATCTCGTTGGCACGGTTGGCCAGCACTTCGTTGACGTTCATGTTGGTGGAGGTACCCGCACCACCCTGGAGGGCATCCACTGGAAACTGGTCGCGGAATTTCCCCTGAATTATCTCCGCGCAGGCACGCACGATCGCCGCCGCCTTCTTCTCATCCAGCAATTTCAATTCCCGGTTGGCCTCGGCTGCGGCCTGCTTGACCTGACAGTATGCCGCAATCAATAAAGGGCTTACCGGACGGCCGCTAAGGTAAAAATTCTCCAGCGCCCTCTGGGTGTGGATACCCCAGTAGGCCTCTGCCGGGACCTTGAGCCGGCCGAGCGAATCTTTCTCTATGCGGTAACGCATTATCTATCCTCCTTTAAAAACAGAGGTCCCTTTCGCCGCTACGGATCCTCTCGTAATAACGGTTGAACATAACAAACATCTCCACGGGAAAGTCGCGCGGGACCCTCGCTTTGATCTCTGCGATCTCCCGGGCAGCCAGCTTTTCCCCGATCGCCCTGGTTTCTTCGCTGGCAAAATCCTCCAGCCACTCCTGGAAGGTAAGCACGGCGTTGAGCTTGCACAAATGCCCTTCCTTGCCGCTCTTGAGCATGCCCATGATGTTATCCCCGGTGCGTCCGCAGCGGTAACCGGCAGTGCAGAAAGAAGTGATGTAGCCCAGAGAGGCCAGGTCGCGGATGACCGCGTCCAGCGAACGGCTGTCCCCGAGGATAAACTGCTGGATATTCTCCTCCTGCCCCTCCCCGCGCTCACTGTAAGCGCCTATCCCTACCCGCGAAGAGGCGTCGCGCTGCGTGCACATAGGGATCACCTCCCGCATCACCCTGGGGTTCTCCCGGCAGGTGACAATCATCCCAGAATAAGGTATAGCAAGCCTAAGTACCGCAACCAGCTTCTTAAAATCGGCGTCGCCGACAGCATAGCCGCTCTCTGTAACAAATGGGGTATTGGCAGCCGGCTCAAGCCGCGGGAAAGAAACCGTGTGCGGACCGATTCCGAAATGTTTTTCCAGGTCGCGGGCGTGGGCCAAGAGACCCATTACCTCGAAACGCCAGTCATACAGCCCGAAGAGCGCGCCGATGGCCACATCATCTATGCCCGCCTCCATTGCACGATGCAGGCTATACAACCTCCAGAGATAATCGCCTTTTATTGTCCACTCCGGGTGCACGCTCCGGTAGGTAGGCAGGTGGTAGGTCTCCTGGAAAACCTGGAATGTCCCTATGCCTGCGGCCTTGACCTTACGGTAATCGTTGATCTCCATGGGCGCAGCGTTAATATTAACCCTGCGGATCGCACCATACCCGCGCCTGGCCTTGACCCTGATGCCGTATATCTTGCGCATCACATCACAGATATAATCCGCGCCGGAGGAAGGATGCTCGCCGAAGACCACCACCAGCCTCTTATGCCCCAGCTTTCCGGCGAGGACCTCGCTTTCCCCGGCCACCTCCTCAAGGCTCAGCCTCCTGCGCTCAATCACCTGGTTTTCCCCCCGGAACCCGCAGTAAATGCAGTTATTCACGCAGAGGCTGGAACAGTAAAGCGGGGCAAAGGTAACCACCCGGTTATCGTAAACCTTCGTTTTGATGCGCGCGGCTGCGGCAAAGATCTCATCCCACAGGTCGTCATCGTGCACGTTCAGCAGGGCCGCTGCCTCAAAAAGCTCCAGGGTCCTGATCTCCATGGCCTTGGAGATGATCTCCCGCACCTGACCGGCCTGCGTATCCCTGCGCTGCGCAAGCAGACGGAATATCTCTGCCTCATCGATGAAGCACCTGCCGCCGGCAAGGTACTTCTCGTTCTCCGCACTCTTGATAATCCTATCTTTGCGCTGCGTACTCTGTTCTAAAATATCCTGCATCTTACCACTCTTTCTTGCGCTAAGCAACCTTGCTCAAGGCGGACTTTACCGAAATCCCGGGAATCTTACCCAGCTTTCCGGTAAGCGCCCCGACTTTATCGGTATCGGCGTCCACAATCAGCGCTATCACGCTGCAATTCCTCTCATGATAAGGGACACCCATGCGGCCTACGATGATATCCCCGAATTCCGAAAGCAGGACATTGACCGCGCCAGCCTGTTCCTTCCTGTTCTCAACGATGATACCTACGAACCCCAGACGTTTCTTCATGCCTGTCTCCTTTTCCTATAAAATAAAAATCCCAACCGTCGGGCGCGAGGTTTATGCCTGCGCTGAAGTTGGGTAAAGAATTCGCGTTTTCTTCTCCCTCGGCTTCAGAATCTCTTCCTCGCCACAGGACAAAACCTAAAACAAACGAGCCTGACGCTATTTGCTGTAAAGCGGCAGGCTGCGGTAATGCGTATGAAGCAACTGTTCAGACTTGGCGCCTAAAGGCTCGCCCAGGAATTCCTGATAAAGCTTCTTGACGTAAGGGTTCTCGTGGGAATAACGGATCTTCTTTCCGCGGTCATCCTGGTAGAGCCCTTCCGCCCTCTTGCGGCGCAATTCATCGGTAACGCCGTAAGGCTGCCCCCCTCCCCCGACACACCCCCCGAGGCAAGCCATCACCTCTACAAAATGATACGGCAGGGGCAGGTTATCCTTTTTAGCCTGACGGATCTTATTCAAAACGTATTCCACATTATTCAAGCCATGGGCAATCGCCACCTTTATTGTCTTGCCTTCGATATTTACTTCGGTTTCTTTGACCCCGTCCAGGCCGCGCAGACCCTCAAACTCAATATTCTTTAAGTCCTTGCCGGTTATCAAATGATGCGCGGTCCGAAGAGCCGCCTCCATTACCCCGCCGGTCGCTCCGAAGATAACCCCGGCGCCGGTATAATCCCCCAGGATATGGTCCGGCTCTTCGTCGGGAAGGTTATTGAAATCTATCCCCGCCTGCTTGATCATACGCGCCAGTTCGCGGGTAGTGAGCGCCACGTCGATATCCTGGCATCCCGAGGCATACATCTCCTCGCAGCGCTTGATCTCGTATTTCTTGGCGGTGCAGGGCATGATGGAAACCATCACGATATTTTTAGGGTCGAGGTTGTTCTTCCTGGCATAATAGGTCTTGGTGAGGACACCGACAATCTGATGCGGCGATTTGCATGACGAGAAATGCTTAATCATGTCCGAATGAAATTTCTCCATGAAATCTACCCAGGAAGGGCAGCAGGTAGTAATAAGGGGCAGCGGCCCCTTGCTGTGGGCAAACCTCTCCACGAACTCGCTGGCTTCCTCCATAATCGTAACGTCTGCTCCGAAATTGGTGTCAAAGACTGCCTCAAACCCCAGGCGGCGCAGCATGGCGTAGAGCTTCTTGGTAAGGTTCGCTCCGATAGGAAAACCGAATGCCTCGCCGATTGCCACCCTGACCGCAGGGGCAATCTGTACCACGCAATATTTAGCAGGGTTAAGGAGCTCCTCCCATACCTTGGCGGTCTGATCCAGTTCAACGATGGCTCCAGTAGGGCAATGGTTTGAGCACTGACCGCAGCGGATACAGGGGGAATCCGCCAACTTGATATCTCCGGCAGGGGAAATCCTGGTGCCGTAACCGCGCTCTAGAAACGACAAAGCCCAGACATCCTGCATCTCCTGGCAGACCTTAACGCACCTTCCACAGAGGATGCATTTTGAAGGGTCGAGCACTATGGTGCCGGTAGAGTTATCCACCGGGAGCTCGCGCAGCGATTTGGTAAATACCTCCTCGCGAATGCCGAAATCCGCAAAAAGTGTCTGTAATTCACAGTTATTATTACGGCCGCACTTGAGGCAATCGTTAGGATGGTTTGAAAGGATCAGCTCCAGGATGGTCTTGCGTATGGAAACTATCTCCGGGTCATGTGTGACGATATCCATACCCTCTTCCAGCGGCGTACAGCAGGCGCGCAGCATCTTGGAGGTCCCTTTGATTTTGACGATGCATATGCCGCAGGCCGCCGAAGAAACCAAATCCGGGTGCTTGCAGAGGGTGGGGATCTTGACCTGCACCTTCCTGGCGGCTTCCAGTATTGTCGCGCCTTCCTCTGCCGTAACGGCAATCCCGTTAATTTTGGCCTTAACCATTGCTACTCCTTCAGTATCGCCGAAAATTTACAAGCCTCAAAACATTTGCCGCATTTGATGCATTTATCCAGCTCGATATAAAAACCGGTCTCCCTGTCTCCTCCGATGGCGTTAACGGGGCAATTCATTACGCAGACCCGGCATCTCTTGCACCTGCCCTGCATGATACTGTAGGTAATAAGATGCTTACATTTATGCGCGGGGCACTTCTTGCTTAAAATGTGCTCTTTGTATTCGGACTCAAAATAATTAAGAGTGGATGAAACCGGGTTGGAAGCAGTCTGGCCTAATCCGCAGAGCGAGGCCTTGCGCATCGCCTCCGAGATCTTGCGTATTTTCTCAAGGTCACCGGCAACTCCGTGGCCTTCGGAAATCCTGGTGAGCATACCCAGAAGCTGATACCCACCCAGCCTGCACGGCGCGCATTTGCCGCAGGACTCATCCACGCAGAAGCCGAGGTAAAACTTGGTGATATCCACCATGCAGTCGTCCTCGTCCATCACAATCATGCCGCCGGAGCCCATAATCGAACCCAGCTTCTGGAGGTTCTCGTAATCTACCGGCGTATCGAGATATTCCTTGGGGATCACCCCTCCGGAAGGCCCTCCGGTCTGCACTGCCTTAATCCCTTTGCCGGATATGGTGCCTCCTCCGATATCAAATACGATATCCCTTAAGGTAGTGCCCATGGGGACCTCGACCAGTCCGGAATTCTTGACCTTGCCGGTAAGAGCAAAGACCTTGGTCCCTTTAGATTTCTCGGTACCGATACTGCTGAACCACTTCCCGCCTCTTAAAATAATTGCCGCTATGTTCGCCAGGGTTTCGACATTATTGATGGCAGTGGGCTTGCCCCATAATCCTTCCCTGGAAGGATAAGGCGGCCTGGGTCGCGGGGTCCCGCGCCTGCCTTCTATCGAAGCAATCAATGCCGTCTCCTCACCGCAGACGAATGCCCCAGCGCCGAGCCTGACATCGAGGTCAAAACTGAAATTACTCCCGAGGATATTACTGCCTAACAAGCCGTAATCATAAGCCTGCTTTATGGCCTTGTTAATCCTCTCTACTGCCAGGGGATATTCGGCGCGTATATAGAAGAATCCGTTGGAGGCTCCGATTGCAAAACCGGCGATAATCATTCCTTCAATGACTGAATGGGGATCCCCTTCCAGGACGCTGCGGTCCATATATGCCCCGGGGTCTCCTTCGTCGGCATTGCAGATAATATATTTTTCTTCTGATTTGGACTGGCGGGTGAAATTCCACTTCATCCAGGTAGGATACCCCGCCCCGCCCCTGCCCCTTAAACCGCTGGCCTTCAATTCCTCGATCACTTTTTCGGGGGTATAGCCGTGGATAACCTTGGCTAAGGCCGCGTAGCCGTCGGCCGCGATATACTCGTCGATGCTGTCGGGGTCGATCACCCCGCAGTTGCGCAGCACGATACGCAGCTGTTTGGGCTCCCTCTTCAAAAGCAGGTCTTCAACTACCTGGTCTTTTTTAACGCTGGATTCGATAATCCTTTTGATGTCGGCGTCTTTAACTTTGCCGTAGGTCATTCCTGCCGGCAAGACCTTAACCACTACCCCTTGGCTGTAGATGCCGATATCCGCCACCCTCAAGACCTGCACCTCGTCCTGAAGGCCGTCTTCGCGCAACTGGTCCAGGAAGGCGGTGTAAAAATCGCGGGTCCTGTCCGCCGCCTGGGAATCGGTATCCTTGATGAATATGATCTTCTTATCCATATCTTTAGGTATTAAGGTCGAAAACGCTGTCGTTGACGAGCATCTTGCCGGCGACGTGCTTATCCAGGATCTTCACCGCGGTCTCCCTGTTGACCCTGCCGTAGACCACTACCGGCAGGCCTTCCACTGAAACCTCCACCAGCGGTTCGGCATAACACATCCCCTGGCAGCCGCATTTCTGGATCTGGATCTGCATATTTCTCTTGCGGGACTCCTCGACTAGGGTATCGTAAACCTCCTGCGCCCCCGCCGCCAAGCCGCAGCTGCTCATGCCGACCTTAACCCAGTTATTCCGGGGCTGCTGAAGTTCCTTTTTTTTCTTTGCCAGGTCCTGCGCGCTCGATAATTTTGCCATTATACCTGCTCCTCCTGCCTGCTGTAGCGGGAGAGTATCTCCATAACCTCGGACTTCTTGACCTTTCCGTAAACCTTATCGTCGATCATCATTACCGGGGCGAGCCCGCAGCAACCCAGGCAGCGCACCAGGTCAAGCTGAAACAACCCGTCCTTGGTAACCTGCCCTTCATGGATGCTAAGGATATTCTTGATCTCTTCGAGGATCTGGGGGGCCCCCTTGAGGTAACAGGCCGTTCCCATGCAAAGCGCGATACGATGCTTGCCGGGAGGGTCGAGCTTGAAGAAATTATAGAATGTCAGCACCTCGTAGATCTTGGCGAGCGGCACACCCGAGAGGCGCGAAAGGTCAAAACATGCCTGGCGGGGGACATAACCGTAATGCTTCTGAAGACTGTGGAGGATCATGATGAGATTGCCTTTCTTGCCGCTCCACTTTTCTACCAGACTTTCGATATCCGCAGTCGATACGACGCGCTCCATAAAAAACTCTCCGATATTTCTGCCTTGCTGTGAATCCTTTGGCCTGTTTATGGGCGAGGGGATAGGCGGGGATTACGAATTCGTGAAATATATCACAAATAACCCCTAAAAAAAATAATTCACACTAGTCTTTAGTATACTACTGTCTCCGGGGGGTTGTCAAGAGAAAATAAAATCCGCCCTGAAACCTGATAGCTCAGGCGCCGCTTAATTTCTTCCTCACCAGCTCGCTTACCAGTCTTGCGTCTAGACTTGCTCCGGCCCTGGACATTACCTCTTTCATAACCTTGCCCATATCCTTGGGGCCGGTTGCGCCCGTTGCCGCTATTGCCTCCTCCACCGCTCCTGCCACCTCCTCAGGTGAAAGCTGCTCTGGAAGGTAGGATTCCAGGATTGCCGCTTCCTTCGCCTCCTTATCCGCAAGCTCCTGACGGTTGCCCTTCCTGAATTGCTCGATGGAATCCTGGCGCTGCTTGAGTTGTTTTTTGATTACCACGATAACCTCATCATCTTCAAGGAGCTTCTTTTTCTTCTCTGTTGCTGCGTTCATCATTGCGGCGCGCAGAAAACTCAGCACCGAACTCTTAAGGGTATCCCTGTTTTTCATGGCTTGCTTATAATCATTAAGGATCTTCTCCTCTAACATGGTTCCTCCTTTTTAGCGTCCTAAAGAAACCAGATCCTTTAGCTGCGCTAACCTCATCTCTAAATCCCCCATCTTAAGCGAAGCGCTGCGTTCTACCCCGAAGCCCTCCACGTTAAAAGAAGCTGCCACCGTAGCATAGGCAATCGCCTTTCTGATAACGGACGGGGTAATCCTGCCGCTTTTAGCAAGGTAACCCATCAGACCGCCGGCGAAGGTATCTCCTGCTCCGGTAGGATCAATCAACCTGGCCGCAGGGTAAGCCGGCAGGCAAAAAATAAAACTGCTGCAGTAAAATAGAACCCCGTGCTCGCCTTTTTTTATAATTACCATCCTGGGGCCAAGGCGATGTAAATAACCGGCCGCCTTTACCAGATTGCTTTCTCCGGAGAGGCTGCGGGCCTCCTGGTCATTGGCAAGATAGATGTCAACCTCCTTAAGCACCCGCAGTAATACAGGACGCTGGTGATGGATCCAGTAATTCATGCTATCGAGCCCCACCAGCTTCGGAGAACGCAGGCGGTGTAGTAGATACCGTTGGATGTGGGGATCAACATTAGCCAGGAATACATACCTGATATCGCGTTCCTCCTCAGAAATCTCCGGCTTAAAATCCGTCAGCACGCCCAGGTCCGTCTTGAGGGTAACGGCGCTGTTCAAGTCTCCGCGGTATTCGCCGCTCCAGTGGAATGTCCTGCCGCGGTCGTGGATAAGCGAAGTAAGCGCGATGCGCCGGCGCCGCAGGAAATCGAGGTATCCCGGAGGAAAATCCTCTCCGACAACCGCAGCAAGATTCACCCTCGAGAATAACCGCGCGGACATCGCAAAATGCACGGCCGAACCTCCGAGGATATTGCGACGTACGCCTGAAGGGGTCTTTACGTCATCCAACGCTACCGTACCTAAGACTAATGTCCTCATCTTAATAGTAAAAGGGCTGCTGCGCCTGCCGCAATGCAATAGTAACCGAAATAATAAAGTTTTGCCTTCTTTAAAACCACTTTAAGAAAACGCAGCGAGATAAGGCCTGCCGTAAAGCTTGAGATAAAACCGACGGCAAGGCCTGCGCTATCAATGTTAAAAGCAAGGTTGATACCCTTGAATTCCAGTAATGCAGCTCCCAGGATAACGGGTATGGCTGCCAGAAAGGAAAAACGGAAGGCCTCTTCCGGTTTAATACCACGGAAGAGAAGCGTAGAGATAGTGGCGCCGGAGCGCGAAATACCCGGTATAATTGCGGCGGCCTGGGTAAAACCCAGGATAACGGCATCTTTTAATCCGACGCTGTCCTTTTTTCCCGAAGCCGACCTCTTAGTTGCCAACAGCGCAACCCCCGTAACCATCAAAGCGAGGGCAACCAGTTTCGGCGAAGTAAATAATGCCTCAAAAAAATCCTTGCCGCCCAAACCTATGGCAGCGGTAATAACGCTGACAACGGCCAGATAAAGCACGCTCTTCGGTTTGCTAAAAAGCCCCAGTAAGTCCTTAAAGAAAAAAACTGCCAGCGCCAAAAGCGTGCCGAGGTGCAACACTACTATTAGCATCACCTCTTGCCCGCGCAAGCCTAACAACCGCTGCATAATCACGAGGTGACCGGAACTGCTGACCGGCAGAAACTCCGTCATCCCCTGCAATAAACCAAGGATAATATATTTTATCATCATCTTAACCCCTCTGCCTTTCTAGCAATTCCGTCAAATCCTGCGGTAATGGCGCCTTAAGGCAAACCCTACTTCCGGTAAAAGGGTGCGTGAATTCCAATCCTACCGCATGCAGGCATAAACGCCTGGCCTTAATCTTAAAATCGCGGCGCAATGCAAACCTGTAATCTCCGAGGATAGGGCATCCCAGCCGTTTTAAATGGAGGCGTATCTGATTGGTCCTGCCGGTAAGCGGCCTCACCTCAAGCACCGAAAAATTCCTTTTTCTCTCAACTACCCGGTAATCGGTCGCGGCGCTTAGTCCAAAAACCGGAGCGGTAATCCTGCCCTCTTTCATCAAAGGGGCCCCTGACACCAGGGAAAAATATGATTTCTTAATCTTTCTCTGTCTGAAGATATCTTCCATTTTCTTGCGGGCAGCCTTGCCCTTGGCATAAATAATCAACCCCGATGTATCCCTGTCCAAGCGATGGCAGGGGTAGAGGCGGCAAGAATGTCCCTTAAGGAGAGCGTCTTCGTTAAGGATAGTAGTTAAGGTGCGGGCCTCCTTCTTGGGAGTTGGAACCACCAGCAACCCCGCCGGCTTATCCGCCACCAGAAGCCACTCGTCTTCATAAACAACCGGTATATTCACTACTTTATAGCGGAGGTAACGGTCCAGTTGCAGAAACCGCACTCCTTATTAGGCATTGCTATGGGGCCGCGTAATAATTTTACCGCTGACACAAAAACCTCGCGGGCGCGGCCGGGATCGGTATGAAGCTCTTTTATCAACACCTCGAATTGGAAATCCGTTCCGGAAATTATTTTCTTAGGGATGTAGTAGGCGATATAAGCGCTGCGGCGCGTGGGAAAACCATTCTCCTCAAGCAGCATGGTATAAACATCCATCTGCAGCTGATAGGCCTTATGCACGCTATCCGGGGCGCTGCCGCGGGTCTTGTGGTCGAGCACGGCATAATACTTCTCGTCGAGCTGGATGCATTCATCGAGATAACCGCCGAGCTTTGCATTGAGCGCCCTATCGTGATAATCCAGCCATCCCCTCTTGGGAAAATCCGGCATCAGCCTGCCGCTAATCCTCCCCTCCAGGAAAGGAGGCAAGACCCCCCTGGCGCGGTATTCATTAAAGAATTCCTTGACTACCCTGTCCAGACCGGTAGTAATGGTTGCCACCGGCACCCCGGGGCGCTTTCTGCCGAGATTTATGTCCAGCCAAAAGCAGCGCGGACAATCCAGGAAAAGATTAAGGGAAGACGGGGAAAGCTTCAGGAATCCCCCCGTTGCTGCCGCCGGTAGAGGCGCCTTGCCTGGATAATCGCCTCCCTCAAAAAGGTCGTTTTTAATTCCGGGCATCGCTAAAGGATCTCCAGCATCTTCTCGATAGCACCTCTGGCGCGGCGACGGACGTCATCCGCAACCTTCACCTCTCCCTTAAGCTCTTCCAGCGCCCAAAGGACCTTCTCCTGAGTGGTGCGCTTCATATTGGGACAGACTGCGGCTTCAGAGGCCGGATAAAACTCCTTGCCGGGATTATCTTTTTTAAGACGGTAAATCAGCCCGACCTCGGTCCCCACAACGATCTCCTTTGCGCTCGTCTGGCGGGCGAATTTACATATCATGCTGGTGGAGAGAGCGGCGTCTGCCAGCGCCACTACCCCGGGCATACACTCCGGATGCACTACTACCTTGGCATGCGGATGAAACTTCTTTTCTCTCTTGATATCCTCTGCCGTAATCCTGACATGGGTAGGGCAAAGCCCCTCCCAAACAATGAGCTTCTTTCCTGTTTGCTTTGTAACATAATCAGCCAGATACTTATCCGGGACAAAGATAATGTCTTCGCTGCCGCCGAAAGCCTTGCCGCCGCAGCGAGCGTCATCCAATATTGCCTTGACTACCGCCACGGCGTTGGTGGAGGTGCAGCAAACATCAAGCTCTGCCTTTACCTCTGCCGAGGTATTGACATAACCTACCGTTACCGCGCCGGGATACCTCTCCTTTAGGTTCTTTAGATCCTGGGCGGTAATCATCTTCGCCATAGGACAGCCTGCAAGGACGTCGGGCATGATTACCTTTTTGCAGGGGCTAAGTATTGAAGCGGTCTCAGCCATGAAATGAACGCCGCAGAAAATAATCACCTCGGCGTCTGTCTTGGCTGCCTGGCGGCTTAATTCCAGGGAATCCCCGCGGAAATCAGCGATATCCTGCACTTCGGGAAGCTGGTAATTATGCACCAGTATGACTGCCCGGCGTTTCTTCTTGAGCTCGCGAATCTTATTCTTGATGCTGTTTAGGTCCTTCTGTGTCGTCATCTTGTTAAAACTCACCTTTAAGCGGGGATAACATGAATAATGCTTGCCTGTGATTATACCTTATCTTATGTTCGCGGGCAACCTTCTTTTTTAGAAACACTTTCCAAGATAATCTGGAAAGTGTTTCTGCCAGATGGCGCTTACCACTCCAGCCTTAAGCCGCCTTCCAGGTACCGCCCGGGCTGGGGTATGCCTTCTATCTGCTGGTACTCTACATTCAAAAGGTTGGTAACCCTAAAAAAGAATCTGGCTTTCTCGTTTAATCTATAATCGCAATATCCTCCCAGAAGCCACCAGCCGTCACGCAACGGTTTCTTTTTGTAGGAAACCCAAAGCATAGAGCTAACGCGGCCCATATCGAGGGTAAAAGAGCCGTTAAAGATATGTCTTGCATAATTAGGCCCGTACTTGAAGATGTAATCCTGCTCCTTGAACTGCTTGTCTATGTAGGTATAATTAAAATCAAAACTTGCAGTCTTAGCCGGGCGCACCTTAAAATAACACTCCGTGCCTACAACCTTAGCTACCCCGATATTCTCGGCCTCCCACCTTGCCTGAGACTTCACCCAATCAATAAGGTCGCGCTCATCTCTATGAAAAATCTTGATACCCCCGCCGGCTCCCGGCCGTGAATAATCATAACCGAACTCGCAGCTCAAAGATTTTTCTGCCGCTAAACCGGCATCCCCTACGCTATAATCATCGCTGTAATATAGTTCGGTGAAGGACGGAATACGGATATCCTGGGACACGCCCAGGATTAACGTGCCGTATTCAGAAACCCCAACCTTCGCGCTGGCAGAGCCGTAATACATATCCCCGAAACCGTCAAAATCATCCCTTCTTAAAGAAAAATCCAGAGAGATTTTTTTGCCTAACCTGAACTTATCGCTTAAAGTCAGGCTCTTATGATTGCGGTCGTGCTTACCCAGGTTGCTAGAATTCATCCGCTCCTTGCCGTATTCCAGATTAAGCCCCAGCGTACCAAGCGCCGCGGTATCTTTCTCTAGATATAGCGCCGGGGTATAGACGTCGCTGCGGTGATGGTTGCTGCCCATCGCGTTCTCATCAAGCATAAATTTGTCGTAGTGCCTGCGCCAGAGCAAAGAAGGCTTTATCAAAAACCCGTCCCCTTTAAGGTCGGCACCGCTCTTTAGCAGGTATGTCCTTGTCCACTCGCGGGAAGGGTTACCCTTCCCGGGCGTATAAAAATCGTAAGCCCCGTATTCCTTCTCCTGGTAACCGGCGCTCAGGTTAATATCTCCAACCGGTACCTCCAAGAAAGAAACTGAAGAAATGACGAATCCTTTGGAATCCGTATCATAACTAAACCCCCTGTCGCGGTGGCTCTCCAGAGAAAACCTCGTGGCAAGATTATCCATTTTTTCGCTGAAGCTCAACAGCACATTCGCGGCATCATGCGAGCCATAACCCAGCTCTAAAACCCTCTCATCCGCCTCCGGCTTCTTGAGGGCAATGCTTATCGCGCCTCCGATAGCATCGGGTCCGGCAGTCCTTGATGCGCCGGAAGGAAGGATATCTATTTTTTTAATGTCTTCCTTCGTAAATGGTATGTCCGAATTGTAATATTCTGTCTGGGGGTCGTTGATGCGCTGGCCGTCGAGTAGCATCAATACGCCGCGGGTGGTTGAGCCGCGCAGGGAAAAGCGCGTCTGGCTTGATCCTGATAAGGAGCGTTCCTCTGTATCAATGGGAAATAGCTTAAGAGACTCCAAGGGAAGATCAAAGGCCCGATAGAGGGAATCGCCGTAGCTCACGGAATAACCGGCTCCGGCAGCAGAACTGCTGCGGCTGACTACGATAGGCTCCAGCTCCAAGGCAGGCCGCTCCTTGGCTTGAGCCAACAGGGCAGGGATTAGGATCATAAGAAGGGTGACCGGGCCTTTTCTGAAAAACACGCTCTTATCATAAGGCCGGCGGGATTATTTGTCAACCAATAATATATTTTTAGTTTACAATTGAGGATGACGGCAGTGCGTTACGTCCCCGGCGGTAATCCTCTCGACCCGACCGGATTCATTTTTAAGGAGCAGGCTGCCGTCCTTGTCGATATCCACGGCAATGCCTTCGCTGTGGCGGTCATGGGAGATAACCCTTATCTTCCTGCCGATGGTGGTATTAAAGGCGCGCCACTTCTGGATAATGGGCTGGCCGCCACGCGACTCCAAAAGCAGGTAATTATCCTCTAGGGCTACCAGTATTTTCTGCAGCAAACCGATGCGGCTGATATATTTCTTAGAGTACTCCCCCAAAGAGATGGAGTTGCCAGGAAGGCTGCCCTTATCGTTATTGACGTTAAGGCCGATGCCGATTACCACGAAGCGCATCTCATCTGCCTCGGCGTTTAACTCCGTCAATATCCCCCCTACCTTTTTATTGCCTAACAAAATATCGTTGGGCCATTTGATGCGGCATTCCAGGCCGCTTGCCTCTTTCACCCCTTCGCAGACACTTACTGCGCTTAAAAGCGTCAGGAGCGGGGTTTCGCTTAAGAGGAAACGCGGCCTCAAAAGTAGCGAGAGGTATATGCCTTTATATTTCGGGGAGTGCCACTGGCGGCTGAGCCTACCCCTGCCCTTTGTCTGCGTCTCTGCTATTACCAGGCTTCCTTCTGGAGCGTTATCCAGACCCAATTTCACCGCAATGTCCATGGTGGAAGAGACGCTCTCAAAATAATATATCTTCCTGCCGATACATCTGGTCGATAAACCATCCGTTACCTCAAATGGCAACAGCCTGTCAGGCACTGCCCGGAGCTGATAACCCAGATGCGGCACTGCCACGATATCGTAGTCCAGTTCGCGCAGGTTCTGGATGTGCTTCCAGAGCGCCTGGCGGCTGATGCGGAGGTGATTGCTCAGGTCCTCTCCTGAGACATAACCGCTCTTTTTCTTGAGGAACTCGACAACCTTTTCTTCAATCATTGTTTTTGGATATTCATACTGCCGCTCCGGAAACCCTCCAGGTCAACGGTAACGTAGCGGTAACCAAGGGCCCCAAATCTCTTCACTACGGTAGCGCGCCTGGAAACGAGGCGCGGTATCTCTCGGCAAGGCACCTCTATCCGGCAGAGTTTGCCATAATGCCTTACCCGCACCTGCCGGAATTTCAAGTTGCGCAAAAATTCCTCTGCCCGGTGCACCCGCCCCAGGAGAGGGCCGGTAACCCTCATGCCGTAAGGAATACGCGAGGCCAGGCATGCCAGAGAGGGCTTATCCCAGGTCTTAAGGCGCATCTTCCTGCTAAAGGAGCGGATATCGTCTTTATCAAGGCCGGCCTCCTCCAGCGGCGAACGCACCCCCGCTTCTTTTCTGGCACGGCTGCCGGGGCGGAAATCGTTTTTATCCGAGACGCTGCTGGCATCGGCTATAAAACCTATCTTATTTTTGCGGGCAATTTTTTTGAGGCGCCTGAAAAGCTCTTTCTTGCAGTAATAGCAGCGGTTGATAGGATTAAGGTAAAAAGCGGGGTTTTTAAGTTCGCCTGTCTTTATAATCTTGTGGCGCACGCCTAATTTAGATGCCATGCGGCAGGCAAACGCCAGTTCCCCGGAAGGATAGGTAGGGGAGTCGGCGGTTACCGCCATAACCTTATCCCCCAGCGTATCGACCGCTACCTTCAAAAGAAACGTACTATCCGCGCCTCCGGAATAAGCCACCAATAGCGACCCCATCTTTTGCAGTATCGCACGGAGTCTGGTGAGTTTATCCATAAGGGCCTAAACTGGTGCTGCCTTAAAAGTGCACTTCCATGGCTTTGGTAGGGCAGATCTTAACGCAGAGCTCGCAGGCAATGCATTTGGTATCGTAGAAGCTGACCTTGCGCGTGATGGGGTCAATCTCCAGCGCTCCCGTCGGGCATATCGGCACGCATACCCCGCAGTCGGTGCATTTCGTCTCGTTTCGCACGACGTCTTCGCTTAAGGGCTGAACCTTTACCCCGCAGGATTTAAGGTATTCCATGCCTTTCTTGAAATCATCATCCTCTCCGCCAAGCTCCAGGACCATCAACCCCTCCTCCTGCGGCGTCACAGAGGCCTTAAGGATATTAAAAGTGATGTTGTAGTCCCGGACCAGCTTATATATTATGGGCTGATCCACTAAGCGACGGGGAAAATGCAGGACTATCCTTTTGGAAACCATGTCTTAAGACTCCTTTTTAAAACACCGGCGGCCTTTCCTTTAAAGGCCGAAAGGCATATCCGGACTCCGGACCAGGCAAGGGCGCAACTGCCTCGGTAAGCAAAAAATCTTTTCTCGCAATCCAAGACTTCAATTCCTCCGCAATCTGACGTGCCCGGGAATAGCTGGAAAGGTTGCCCGCGGGGACCTCTTTCTCCTTTATCGTAATCCTGCCGCTTTTAAGCTGGGCGTAATTTACCTCTGCAAGGACGCGACCGGTCATGTTAGGGTAATCGTGGCTGTAATCGATGACCTGGGCGTAAATCTCCTCGTCTTTAACAGAGGCATACCTGATTATCTCTTCGTTCAATACCGGGATGGGGATCCCTATCCCTACGCTAAGGGTGGCGCCGTAGCCTAACATACTGGTGCCTACCAGCCACTGAGACTTCATCTGTTTTAAATCACCGATCACCGCCAGGGTACCGGCAGATGCAACCGGGGTGCCGTTATTGCGGCGCTTTACCCCGGGGTTATGCTGGGTGCCATTCCAGGCAACATAGCCTAC
Source organism: Candidatus Omnitrophota bacterium (assembly GCA_041650795.1). Taxonomy (GTDB): domain Bacteria; phylum Omnitrophota; class Gorgyraeia; order Gygaellales; family Profunditerraquicolaceae; genus JBAZKK01. The sequence continues at coordinate 19,826 of JBAZKK010000012.1, forward strand.
GCCTCCACCCAGGAATATCCTGGTGCCTATCCCGATAGTCTTATAACAGGGGTCTTTCAGGAGCGGAGAGAGTTGCCCGGCGGAGCAGTAATTGGCGTTGCCGAGAGAAGGTTTAAGGGCCCCCATATAGGTATAAATCATATTATCGGAAAGGTTAACCGCCACCCCGTAGTTCTGGTAGCAGTTGCGCATATTAAACAAAACCGCTTCATTGAGGTCCTTGATATTAATGTAGGTCTCCAATCTCCGGCGGGGATAGCAATTTGTGCCGTGGGCGCTGGCCTCCAGCCTAACATCCTTTCCGGCGACTAATTCCTGGATAACGTGGCCGCCTCCGTAGCGGAACTCCCCCGGGAAAACCTTATTGCGGGGATCATCATCCGGTATGGCGGTTGCGCCCAGGTAAATATCAACCGCGGCAAATCCGCAATAAGCAGGCACGTCATTAAGCTTGCAGCTGCCTCCGCCGATTTTAATCCTGGGCTTTGAATGCCCGATGTTAAAGTAAGCTCCGCTTGAGCACATCGGACCGAAGGTGCCGGTAGTGACGACATCCACCTCTTCTGCCGCCTTCCTCGCGCCCTTCTTATCTACTAATTCAATAACCTCCTCGGCAGTAACCACTACTGCCTGGCCGGCTTTAATCTTTTCGTTAATCTCCCTGATGCTCTTCATAACAGAAAGCGGCTTACTTATACGGCCACGACCTGCTTGACTTCAGGCAAGGCCTCCTTGAGCATACGCTCAATGCCCATCTTCAGCGTCATCTGGCTCATCGGACAGCATCCGCAGCTGCCGGTGAGCTTCACCTTTACTATCCCGTCCTCGCTGACATCTATTAACTCCAGGTCTCCGCCATCAGCAGCCAGCATCGGGCGGATCCTCTTGATGACCTCCTCCACTTTCTCTCTCATGATAGTCTCCTTTGTTTAAACGCCATTATTATAGCAGGAACCGGCTGTCGGTGTTAGGAAAATTTATGACGCACCAGGTATTTGAATGCGGAAAGCGCCGCCTTCGCTCCTTCGCCGGCGGCGATGATAATCTGCTTTTCAGCCACATCGGTGACGTCTCCGGCAGCGAAGATACCGGCAACGCTGGTCTCATTAAGACAGTTTACCTTTATCTCCCCTATTTCATTCTTCTCAATGCCCCCGGCAAACTGGGAGTTAGGGACAAGGCCGATCTCCACGAATACCCCTCCCACCTCCAGTTTTTCCTCCCCGCCTTTACCATGGACAATGAGCGCGCTGACAAATTTCTCCCCCAAGACAGCCTTCACGCGCGTGTTATTAAAAACCGTGGCATTCTGGGCAACCAGGACCTTCTCGCGCATCAGTTTATCCCCGCCGAGCTCCGCGGTATTGTTGATGACGTAGACGTGGCGCGCTATCCTTATCAACTGTACGGCCGCATCCAGGGCAGAGTTTCCCCCGCCGATTACCGCTACCTTCTTGTTTGAAAAGAGCGGGCCGTCGCAGGTAACGCAGTAAGTGAGGCCTTTGTTCTTGAATTCCTTTTCTCCGGGGACATTAAGTTCGCGCGAGCTCTTGCCGGAAGCGATGATTGCGGATCTAGCCTGATAGGCATCTTCGGCGGTCCTGATTATGACCTTATCAGAATCCTTGAAGATATCTACGACGGTTTTGCCTTCCTTAAGCTCTACCTCGAATCTACGCAGGTGCTCCTCAAATTTAGCAGCCAGCTCCGGGCCGCTGACAAACTGATAGCCGGTATAATTTTCTACCTCGCCGCTGTAGGCGGTCTGGCCGCCGATATCGCGGCTAATCACCAAAAGGCGCATACCCTTGCGTGCCGCATAGACGCTGGCGGTAATACCGGCCGGGCCCGCTCCGATAATAACAAGGTCGTACATCTTCAAAGCCCGAGTGCCTGACTTATCCTGTCTTTGTCAAAACCGACGATGATCTCTCCGTCAATATCCAGCACCGGCACCCCCATCTGGCCGCTCTTAGATACCATTTCCTCAGCCGCCTGCTGATTGCCGGATACGTCGATATCCTCAAAAACAACGTTGTTATCTTTGAGGTACTGCTTGGCGCGGATGCAAAACGGGCAGGTAGGGGTACTGTAAACCTTTACCTTCTTATCCATGGCTTCTCCCTTCATTTGCTTATTTTTAGTTCCCGCAGGATCCGAAGGTGCGACTGCTCCTCTTTGATAAGCTCATCGATAACCTTGTGGTCGTACCTAGGCACCGCCTTCTTCATCCCCTCGTAGAAAAGGATGGAATCCTTCTCAAACCCTATCCCCAGCTCAATCGCCTCTGTCTGGGTTTTTACGCTGTTGGCGATCTCTCTACCTTTATCCTTACTGGTAAAAATACTCTCGGAGGCCAAGGCGCGCATATAGCCGTTGTATTCATCGGAATATGATTCGGCCGCCTCGCTTGAGCCGGCCTTATCAAGCATGCCCCTGAATAACGCCAAGTGCTTCTCCTCTTCTCTGGCCAGTTTCAGGAAGGTGGCGCGGCTGCCTTCGCTCTTGGATTTCGCTGCCAGCGCGTCGTAGAAATCACGGCCGTTCTTTTCGATTTCAATGCCAAGCTCTATCACCTCGCTGCCGGAAAATATGTTACCCATATCTTATGCCCCTCCTCTCAGATGTCGCGGAGTAAGGTCTATTATCTGCTCAACCGTAATTGCAATCATGTAAGTTGGTTTTGGCAAAAAAGCCTCCGGGTGCCTGGACTGGGTTTTCTCCTCCCGGATATCGCGGATTACCCGCTGCGTAATCCTAGATGCAATCCTATCCTCCCAGTCCTTTAGGATACTGCCTTCTATATTGTCTCTTGCCAGGGCCTTCGCCTTTCCTTTAAGGCAATACCCCCTGAAGGTGTGCTCGTTGAAAGCGGTAATACTGACCCTGGGGTTCCTCCTGATATTACTATAAGTCGCGGCGCGGTAGAGGTCCAGAAGATAAAACCTTCCCTCGGGATCTATCTTGACTATTCCTTTACAGGCGCTGTGCGGCCTGCCTTTTTCGTCAATGGAGGTAACGATAACACACCCCTGCTCTTCAAAAAAATGCACGACCTCGCGCGGAACCTTCATCATATCTTCTCAAACATGTCCTTGCCTACACCGCACTCCGGACAAACCCAGGTATCCGGCAGGCTCTCGAATGCTGTGCCCGGCTTTATGCCGTGGTCCGGATCGCCTGTTTGTGGGTCATAGATATAGCCGCAGACCGTGCAACGGTATTTTGCCATTTTTACCCCCCCCTCCTCTTTCAATAGCACGGCGCAGCAGGACGCCGCGCCGCGCCGTATTCAAAACTACCTTTTCTTCTTGGTTTTCTTCTTCGCTTTCTTCGCCTTGCAACGTCCACAACCCATACCCCACCTCCTTCTCTAGAAAGAGAACACCAATCCATCCTTTAGGATTGGGTGTAATAATGTTAACTGCACACCAGCGTAATTCCGCTTGGCGCTGGGTGTCTTAGGATGTTTTAAGGCTACGGGCAAACTCCTTACCGAAATCGTAACACCTCTTTAATTCCGAATCGTCGGGAACATATTTAATACCTAAACCCTCCTGCCTCACCTCTACCCCCGCATCCTTAAGCCCTTCCTCAATCTCCTTTAACGCGCCGCCGGCCCAACCAAAGGAGCCGAATGCCGCCGCAATCCTCCCTTGGGGCTTCAGGCCTTTGAAAAACTGCAGGAATCCGGCAATCGCAGGCAGCATGCCGTTATCGTGGGTGGAAGAACCCACGAGATATCCTCCGGCGTCAAGCATCTCCTTGATTACCTCAGTGCGGTCGGCTGCTGTGATATCAAATAATTTAACCTCTACCCCCGAGGCGATAATCCCCTCGGCAATAGCCCTGGCTATCTTATACGTTGCGCCCCACATTGTCTCATAGACTATTACGGCCTTTTGGCGTTTCTCGTTTTTCGCCCAGGCAAGATAGGCATTGATAATCTTTGCCGGGTCGCGGCGCCAGATAATCCCGTGGCTGGGCGCAATCGTCTTGATAGGAATGCCCGCCTTCTGCACCTCTTCTATTTTTCTGATAATCAGGCTGCCCAGCGGCCAGAGTATATTGGCGTAATATTTAGCGGCCTCATCCATAAGCTCTGCCTGGCTTACCTCGTCGTCAAACCTCTTGGAGGTAGCGTAATGCTGCCCGAAAGCGTCATTAGGCATAAGAAGCTCTTCCTCGGGGCAATAGGTAAACATGCTGTCCGGCCAATGGATCATCGGCGCTTCAATAAAAGCAAGCGTCCTCCTGCCGAGCTTAAGCTTATCGCCGGTCTTTAGAACCTGGAAGTCCCAATTGCCGTAATAATGCTTCCACAGACCCTCCTTGCATTTGGCAGTGCCCAGTACCATAGCCTTAGGGCACAGGCGCATAATATCCGCAAGCGCTCCGGAGTGATCGGTTTCCACGTGGTTGGCAATGATATAATCTATCTTCTGCGGCTCGACAATCTCCTTGATCCTTGAAATCATCTCGTTGGCAAAAGGGCCGTAAACGGTATCCACCAATACAACCTTCTCGTCATTTATGAGATAGGAATTATAGCTGGTGCCCCTGGCGGTATGATAGGTGTGGCCGTGGAAGGTCCTGACATTATAATCCACCGCTCCTACCCAATAGATATCATTCTTTACCTCAACAGCCATAATGACTCAAGCCCTCTTTGTCCCCTGCCCCAAGCTCATCAATAATGCCGGCCATGATAAAATCGTTATCGCTCAACCCTCCGGCAGCATGGGTGGTAAGGGTTATCCTTAATTTATTATAATTAATGGTAAGGATGGGGTGATGCTCCTGTTCCTCGGCAATGGCGCTGACAATATCCAGGAAATACTTGGCCTCCGCAAAATCCCTGAATTTAAAATCCTTGGCCAGCTTCTTGTTTTCCAGCAACTCCCACCCCCGGCGCTCGGCCAGAAGCTCCTCAATCTTATCTTTGGACAATGCCGCAACCCCGCCTTTGCATGGCCTGCAGCGCAGAAGAGGCCCTTGCGCGGCGGCTGCCCCGGCCCGCCCTGAATCCTCCAGGGCCTTTAAAGCTGCCTCGTAATCCGGCGGGCTGGTCAACTCCTCTACTATCTGGATATATCTTATCGCGTCGCTTTTGTCAACAATGATTACGGCGCGCGCCAGGAGATTGAGCTCTTTAATCAAAAGTCCGTAGTTGATGCCAAAGGAGGAATACCTGTAATCCGAAACAATTGTGGCATTCTTGACCCCGTGGTCCTGACAGAACCTCTTCTGGGCAAAAGGGAGGTCCTTGCTTATGCCTATGACTGCCACGTCGGAAGAAAACCCCGCCGCCCTTTTATTGAATTCCCTCACCTGCAGGTCGCAGACCGGCGTATCCAGGGAAGGGAACGCGGTAATCACCTTGGTCTTGCCCTGAAAATCTCTAAGAGCGAGCTCCTTTAATTCCTGCGAGACTACCCTGAAATCTGCTGCGGGCCTGCCAACTCCAATGGCCCTGCCTACCAGAGTCAGGGGATTGCCTTGAAATTTTATGTTCCTTTTCATGAACGCTCTCCTTAAAGATTAATGAAAGTAGCTGCTTACGATACGCCCCAGGAAGAACCCCAACGAGCATGAAACCGCACCTATAAGAAGGGTCTCTATCCCGCTGGCCAGCCAGTGCATCCTGGTAATCCTGGTCTTGGCAACCCCCATTGCAAAAAGAAAAACCAGCACTGTCAGCGCCGATACTGCCAGGGCATGGGGTACGTCTTTAAAGATAAAAAACGGCAGCACTGCCGGCAGGGCCCCGATAAAAAAGGAGAATGCCGAGATAAGGCCGATCTCCAGAGGTTTATCTATAAAACCCGGGGTAATCCCAATCTCCTCCTGAATCATAAATTTAAGCCAAAGCTCCTTATCGGAGGTGATGCGGCGCACCGCAACCTCCTGCTCCTCAGGAGTAAAATTCATCTGGGCGAAGATAGTGCGGATCTCGCCGGTCTCCTTCCCGGGATCCTCTTCAATCTCCCTCTTCTCGCGCTCAATCTGATTCTCAAAAAAATGCTTCTGGGCCTTGGTAGAAATGTAGGAGCCGAAGAATATAGCGGTAACCCCGGCAATCACCTGGATTACCCCCGCCAAGACTACCTTGTTACGCGTAACAAGCGATACCGAGACGCCCGCCAAAAAAGACACAGTAGTTACCAGACCGGTATCAATGGCATAGACCACATCGCGGATAATCCTGCCTTTAGAGGTATGCCATTCCTCACCGTGCCAGGCCTTTAATCTATCCCCGATTGGATTCCATGATAAAAACGCCATCTAAAACCCCCTAATACCCTATAAAACTCTCGGTCTTGATATTATCCTTGCTGCAGCTTAGCTTGAGGCAGAGCCCCTGCATTGCCTCGACCATCTTCGGAGGACCGAAGATAAAAACTATCCTTTCGGAGATATCCCCCAACTTATCCGACAGCATGCTTTCATCAATACGGCCGTAGATGCAGTTTTTCCGGCGCGGAGGGCAATCCGTAACAGTATAGATTACCCTGATATTACTGTTAGACTCTGCCCAGGAATCTAACTCTTCCTTGAAGGCAATCTCTTCCTCGCTGCGGTTGGAATAAAAAAGGACCGCATCCGTAGGTATTTTGGCAGTCGCGATATGCTCGATGATGGAGATTACCGGGGTAATCCCGATGCCTCCGATAAGAAAGGCGATCTTGCGATAATCGCTGCGAAAAACGCAACTACCAAGCGGCGCTTTAATAAATACCTCATCGCCGGCTTTTAGGCTTCTTAAGCGGACAGAAAAAGAACTTTCGCTTAAACGCTTGGTAACCTCGATATAATCCTTACCGGGGGCGCAGGAAAAAGAAAGATACTTGTTCAGAACCTTGTTAGAGGGGTTGGCTTCATCAAAGATTAACTGCAGAAATTGCCCGGCCTCAAAATCAACGCCTCCGGCCGCCGCAAACCTAAAGCTCTCGATTGTTGCGGTCCTCTTTATGCCTTCAATAAACTTTACCCTTATCCCTTGCATAGATTATCCTCATTATACAACATTACAACCCTACTCCAAAACAGTTATTGCGTTTATTTCAAAAGACAACCCATATCAATGGCTTTCAGCTCCTTTACAATAAACCTTTCGATGCGCTCGATACGGCGTTTGAGCCTGCACCTTTTGAGATTAGGGCAACGCTTTTTTTTAAAAAAACACTCATTAAGCCTAAACGGCCCCTGGAAGACGTTCATAAGGCGCATCAGCGATATGCGCTGCGGGGGAACCTCCAGGGCAAATCCCCCTCCCTGGCCTTTGTAAGATTTCAATAGCCCTGCCCGGTTCAGACGCTGAAGGATTTTCCTAAGGAAAGGCCTCGGTATCTTCAAGACCTCTACGAGGTCTCTTGCCGAAACCATCTTCTTTTTCGTCGAGGCAATGTAAGAAATAGCCCTGATGGCGTAGTCCGTATCGCGGGTGATGAGCTTCATCTTTTTCTCCTTAAAATACGCGGTCTGATCGCCGCATTAGGACAGATGGGCAGTTTAACGTCTTGCCCGGGACAAGATACTACAGCCCTCTTTACAATGTGCGACAGGACGCAGCATATACCTGATAGTAATGTTCATTTTGCCTCCTTTCACCTCTAAATGATACCATAACTGTATCATTTGTCAAGAAAAAAATTTTCCTATTTAAATAATTCCTGGAATCTCCGGATCTGGCTTCTCACGTTAGTGCTGGCAACCACCGCGGATACCGCGCATAACCCGTCGGCCCCTGCGGCGACAACCTCTTTGGCGTTGGAGAGATTTATCCCGCCGACGGCAACCAAAGGTATACGAAGATGCCTTTTAAGCTCGCCTATCAAACTTAGCCCCACGGGCCTGGCAGCGTCCTTCTTGGTGGTAGTGAAAAAAATAGGCGAGACGGCGACATAGTCTGCGCCTTCGGACTCCGCTATCTTTGCCTCATTTAGATCATGCACCGTCACCCCTATGATTGCCTTCCTGCCGAGCATGCGGCGCGCCAGGCCGCAGGAGAGATCATCCTGGCCCAGATGCACGCCGTCAGCATGCGACGCCATGGCAACATCAACGCGGTCATTAACCAAAAGGGCAGCGTGCCGGCAGAGCCGCCGCAGCTTGATTGCCTCTGCGCACATCTGGCGCGCGGCAGAATCTTTATTGCGATACTGGATAAACTTTACCCCGGCCAGAACCGCGTTTTTCACGTCACTTAGGTTTCCGTTTCTGCTGAGCGCCGCATCGGTAATAAAATAGTAGCCTATTGGATGATTCGCCTGCTTATCTCTCATCTCTTTAACTCTTTGAATTTTATCTTTTTAGCCCCTGTCTTGACTACGGCAGCCAGCGCCCTTTCGCAATCCCCGGGCTTCAAATCCACGCCCTTGACGGCATCAACAAGCACCCGGACCCTAAGTCCTTTCTTCAGGGCGTCCAGGGAAGAATACTTAACGCAGTAATCGGTAGCCAGGCCTGCGATGTAAAGCTCCTGAGTGCCTAATACGTTCAATATCTTGGATAAGCTCCTGCCGCTGGCATCCTCGGAGTGGAATGCGGAATAACTATCCTGGCCGGGGTCCATGCCTTTATACAAAAGGATCGCTTCCTTCGGCACCTTTAACATCGGATGGAATGCTGCCCCCCGTGTCCCCTGGATACAATGAGCCGGCCAGAGCCCCCCGAAATCCCTGAAATGCATGGTCCTTACCGGATGCCAGTCGCGGGTGAACAAAACGGGATATTTCTTCTTGAGAAAGAACCTGACGTATTTATTTACGACCGGCACAATTATGTCGCCTCCGGGCACGCCCAGGGCGCCGCCAGGCAAAAAGTCATTCTGAACATCCACTACCAGGAGGGCTTTTTTAATTTTCATCCTTGCCTTCGAAGACCCCGGGGACGTCTCCCCCGCAAAAAACACACTTGCCTTCCTTAATATTATACTCCAAGATACTGAACCCCTGCCTTTTAGCCAAGGTCCTGCCGCAATGGATACAGGATGTATCATTGCCCCATCCATAGACATTACCCGCATAGACGAAACGTAAACCAGCCCGCATCCCGATCTCCCGGGCTTCCTCAAGCGTCTCCTCGGGGGTAGGGGAAACGTCGTTAAATTTGTAATCCGGATGGAAACGCGAAATATGCCACGGGATGTCGCGGTCGAGAGAAAAGATAAAATCCGCAATGTCTTTTAGCTCTTCGACAGAATCGTTTTCCCCCGGGACTACCAAGGTGGTCACCTCTACCCAAACCCCCATCTTCTTCATCAAACGGATGGACTCCAGCACCGGCTTAAGACTCCCGCCGCATATCCGGCGGTAAGATTCATCGCGGAAGAACTTAAGGTCGACGTTTGCGGCCTCAAGGTAAGGACGAATCGCCTCCAGCGCCTCCGCGGTCATATAGCCGTTAGTAACGAAGATATTGGCAAGGCCTTTAGCGCGGGCTAACTTAGCGGTATCAAGCGCGTATTCGAAAAATACGGTTGGTTCGGTATAGGTATAAGAGACGCTGCGGCAATCAGCTTTGAGCGCTTCATCCACGACATCCTGAGGGTTCACCTCTTCAGAGCCCAGACCGGCTCTCCCGGTAGACGGCCTCTGCGATATCTCCCAATTCTGGCAAAATCCGCAGCGGAAATTGCACCCTACCGTAGCGATAGAAAAACTCAGCGAGCCCGGAAGAAAATGATACAGTGGTTTCTTCTCAACGGGATCCGCGTGCATGGCAATCAGGTCCCCCCAGACGCGGGTATAGAGCGTGCCGCCGATATTTTCCCTTACTCCGCAAAGACCGGTTTTATGATCTGAAATCCTGCAATGGTGGCTGCAAAGATAGCAGTGCACCCTCCTGTCTTTTAATTTTTCATACAGCAGGGCCTCTTTCTCCATATCATATCCTTAAAGCGGCTAACCGCTTATCATCCAGGGGGCGGGCTGAAAGCAAAACACTCTTTTCCTGCGGGAACCTCCGGTAGAATATCTCGCCAGCCTCCTTCCCTTGCAAATCGCAGTAACGACAAGTAATGGCACAGGAAAGCTCGATCAATCCTGGGCCAAATTCTCCCAGCCCGACAGAATTAGGTCCTGCCATCTCATCCGCAGGCATAAATAAATAATCCCCTTCCCCGGCTAGGGCAACGAGCGCATTGTTCTCTTCTTCGTTCCTGCCTACGATAAGTTTAGCCCGCGGCGAAAGACGGAAATGCCTCCCCACCTTTAACGCTTCGACAGCGCGCGCATTCAATCCGCGGTGGTTAATAAGCTCTTTTAAGCGCCCGGAAAATCCGGAGTCGGTCAAAAGACATCCTCCGGCAGCATTGGGATAGTCTTTTATGCCGAAGGACCTGGCTAGTTCCATCTGCGGCCGGCGCCCCCTGCCGCTTATGCCAAGTAATTTATCCCGCCTGAGCCAACCTTCTTTCTCCGGAATGGTTTCTTCAAGCAACCTGGCGGATAACGGCCGAAGCAAGAGGCCTTTTAATCCGCAAGATTCCTCGATCAGCTCCATCGTTCTCCTGTTCTGAGACATCGGCCGCTGCCCCAGCACCTCTCCGGTAAACACAAAGCTCGCCCCCATCTTCGGCATAAATTCCCTGGCCCTGGCAAGCATCAGTATCTTACAGTCAATGCAAGGGTTCATATTCGAACCGAAGCCGTAACGGGGCGCCCTAAGCATATCCAGGAAAGCCCCTGAGATATCTGCGGTTTCAAGCTCAAGGCCTACGCCTTCCAGGCGTCTACGCAGCGCCTCTTCGGCACCCAGCTTAGGATTCTTATCGCGTTTACAGAATGGGGTTTTAAAATAGAGCGGTGCGACTGCCACCCCCTGGTCCTTAACCATGGCGGCAGCCACCAGGCTGTCCAGGCCTCCGGAAATCAAAGCTATGGCTTTCATCCCGGGATCAAAAGATTAAGCAGGGTTCCGACCACGATGCCTACGGAAAGCATCACAAAGACGGATTTCAAGAAATCCTTAAAGCCTAACTCCTTAAGAAGCACGGCAAAGGTAGCCACGCAGGGGAATGACATTGCAAGTAGCACCGTAGCGACAAGAAGCTGTTTGAGAGAAAGCCCCAGGGGCATCAGCATGCCTACTGCCACATCTTTACGCAGGAAGCCTATTACCAGCCCCGCCACCGCCTCTTTTGGTAGCCCGAACAGACCATTTATGACAGGCTCGAACGCCATGACGAATAAATCAAAGAGCTTAAAAAATAAAAGGACGTTTATCACCAGGACTCCCAAGAGCACCACCGGCATGGCATCAATTAAGAATCCCTTGATGCGGAAATACAGTTTTTTAAAAAGCAACAACAGCGGAGGCAATCTGTAAGGTGGAATCTCCAGCAGCAATTCCGGGCTATACCCTTTCAAGAAGCGGTTCAGGATCATCCCCAATATTATTATAACCGCTAACAGCGTCAGATAAACGCCGGCTACGTATAATCCGCCAGACTTGCCAAGGAAGCCGAAAATCATAGCCTGCAGAGGAACGCAAGGTACCCCGATGGCAATAATGGTGGCGGCTATGAAACGTTCCCTGCGGGACTCCAGCACGCGCGTGGCGATTATGCCTGGGACATTGCATCCAAATCCCAGGAGGATCGGTATAATCGTGAAACCGTGCAGCCCAAGTCGATGCAGGATATTATCCAGGAGCATCGCAAGGCGCG
>JBAZKK010000013.1:0-31290 GCA_041650795.1 Candidatus Omnitrophota bacterium
TTAATACTGCCCTGCCTTCATTGGCGATATAAAGGGGGTCGATACCTAAAAGCTCTGCTGCCGCCTCCACGTTTCTGGAAACAGGAATCTCCCTTTCCTCTACTGTAATTCCTAGCCCGCTTGCTGCGGAAATCTCATTTAAGGTAACGGCGAGCCCCCCGCGGGTGGGGTCGCGCATGAATCTGATTCCGGATGTTTTTTTCAGTATCGGGACTAACGCTTTGTTGAGGGCGGCGCAGTCGCTTTTGATATTAAAATCCAGCCCCAGTTCTTTTCTTTTGGCCAGAACCGCCAGCCCGTGACGTCCGATATCTCCGCTGACGATAACCTTATCCCCCGGCCTAACGCTTTCTAACGACAACCGCCGGATGAGCCTGCCGACACCTGAGGTGTTAATGAAAACCTTATCGCAGGCACCATTCTCCACTACCTTGACGTCCCCGGTAACCACCGTTACCCCTGCGTAACTGGCAGCCGAAGCAACCGAATCTACGATTTTTTCTAAGATTGCCAACTTCAGCCCCTCCTCGATAATAAAGGCCAGTGATAAATACTGTGGCTCGCCCCCCGCCATCACCAGGTCGTTCACTGTGCCGCAGACCGCCAGCTTTCCGATATCCGCTCCGGGGAAGAAAAGCGGATGCACCACAAAGGAATCCGTGCTGAAAACGATCTTCCCGCGATAATCCAGCGTAGCGCCATCGGCAAGCTCTTCCAAAATAGGGTTACCCAGCTTCCGCAGAAAAACGTCATCAATAAGTTGATGCGTTAATCTAGCGCCGCTGCCGTGGGCAAGGGTTATCTTTAAAGGAGGCATATTAAATTAATTAAGTGTCAGTCCGTTATCCGAAAGCGCTTTTTTTAAAGAGGCAAGGCCGTTAAAGACCGCCGCCCGCATCCCTAAGCGGCTTGCGCCTGCAATCAACTCGGGGCGGTCATCGGTGTAAAATACCTCCTGCGGCTTAACCCCAAGCGCATGAAAGGCCTTTTGGTAAATCATGGCATCGGGTTTTCTTACTCCCAGCTCAAACGAAGTCAGTATCTTCTGAAAGGGGCTAAAAACCGAAAAGCTTTTTCTTAGGTATTGCCAGTGCAGTATGTTTATGTTTGAAAGGAGCGCCACCTGGTAGCGGCTGCTGAAAGATTCTGCCAGCCGATGCACCCCTTTGTTTTCTTCGGTTAAGAAGAATATGTCGTTGAAGGCTGCCACAAAATCCTCGTAACCCAGACGCAAGCCCAGCATCTCTTTTACCTGCAGGAAAAAAGAGGAGGGGGCTATCTTGCCTTCCTCAAACATGGCAGTAAGGGGAGAGTCGAAGAAAAGACCGTAAATCTCCTCGGGGGTTTTATCGGTAAATGGCGCAATCCGGCGCGCAGCCCGCCGATGGTCAAAATTCACAAGGACATTTCCTAAATCAAAAATAACGGCTTTTATTTTATCCTGGGCCATCAGTTTCCTTTCTCGTTGCCCCTCTTAAATAAATCCAGGAACCTGTCTTCGTATTCCTTGTAAACGTTCCAACTGTCCAGCTGGACCTTGAGCTCTTTAGCCCTGCCGATATCACTCCTGGCTTCCTTGAAAAGCTGCTCAATCTTGTCCTTGATGGAAGAGGGGAGCTTGGTAAGCTGGCTCAGGGATTTTTTAATCTTCTCGACGTCATTCTCGTCTATGGGGCCGAGGGGATTGCCTATTTTTAAATAATCCATGAGTTTATTAATTTCGGTCTCCATGATATGCGCCTGGCTCAATAATTCGCTAAGGTCGATGTTAAGCTTGGCGATCCTGGCAAAGGCCTCAAGCACCGCGTAAGAGGATTTGGGATTTTCAATCTGGATGGTATAAAGCGGTATCTCGCCTAAAAGGCAAAACCCTTCAAAACCCTCGTTCTTCGCCAACCCCAGGAAAAGACCGTTCATGCCGCTAATCTGGCCTTCGGAAAGAATACTGAGATTGTAATTCTTGAGATTATTGTTTAATGCCGCCGAGGTGGAAGTAACCCAGACCTTCGGAGGCTGGCTATGGTCTATGGGCTGGGGCATGGCGGCAAAACTGACGATTGTCTTGATGTTAAAGAGCCTGGCAATATGGGTTATTCTCCGGGAATAAGCCTCGGCCTTGGATAGGTCAGGCTGGGCACTGCTTATAAAAACCACTATATCATTTTTGCCGGCCTTATTCTTCCAGTAATAAAACTTCCCGCGCGGCAAATCCGGCGCGCTCAATACCCCGGTTTTGATTGAGCTGCCGGTTAAATAAAAAAACTCTCCGGCCTCGATCTCGGCAAATTCTTCGGCTTTTAATTTCTCCACCAGGTAATTCGCTGCTCTAAAAGCTACCTCGCCCATCCCGGGCCAGCCACATACAAGATAGGCATTACGTAACCTCGGCCTCTTGCGTATTTTATAACCCTCCATAACCGCTCCTTTCAAACTGCTTCATAGCTCTTTAAAAAATCCTCCAACACCAATGTCCCCTTGTACAAGGAGGAAATCTTAATATATTCGTCGGCGATATGCGCGCATCCTGCGCATCCGAAGCCCGTGGCTACTGCCGGGGTGCCGATCTCCTGAAAAAAACTAATGGTAGTGGCTCCCTCCGAACCCCTGATAAGAGGCCTGACTCCCATCTTTCTCATGGAACGCGACAGGCCGCTCACCAAAGGATGTGCTGCCTCTATCACATACGGCTGCTGGAGTCCCTCTATCTGGAAGGTGTATTGACTGCTATGGCGGCGGATAATGCCCTTTAAGTCCTTTAAAATTTTCCCGCCAGACATTCCTGGCAAGAACCTGATGTCCAGTTCGAATTCGCACCAATCCGCCACTACGTTCACCTTATCCCCGCCGCGGATAGTGCCGATATTAACGGTAGGCGCACGAAGATGCCTGTTTTTAAAACTGCCGAATTTGTAAGATTTGATATCCCGCAGTATCCTTAAGGCAGAATCTACGGCGTTCTTTCCCAGCCAGGGATAGGCGCCGTGTGCCCTCTTGCCTTTGATTCTTACCATCAGATGAATCAATCCTTTCTGGGCAACCACGATGTGGAAATCATCGGCATCCAGGACCAGGGTGGCATCAGGCCTTAATATTTTCCTTTTTAAAAGCGGGGCCAACCCCAGAGCTGAGCCGCTCTCCTCATCGGCGGTAGCGGCAAAGACAAGGTTATAATTAAGCCGCACCCCGTCCTCGAGAATGCTATTTATCGCCTCCATGGCGCCAGCAAGATTCCCTTTGCAGTCGGTAGCTCCTAAACCGTAAATCTTCTGCTTTATGACCTTGGCTGCGAATGGCTCAAAATGCCAGGAGCTTCCGCTGGGCACGGTATCCAAATGCGGAGTAATAAGCAGGGAACGCCTTGCATTTTTGTTTCTTAAGGTTGCCACTACGTTAGAACGTCTTTTTTTGAATTCATATATCCGCGCCGGCAGCCCCAATTTCTTCAGATACCCCTGCACGAATTCCGCAATACGGCATTCGTCCCCCGGAGGATTCTGGGAATCTATCCGGATGAGTTTCCTGATTAGTCCTATTAAACGTTCTTTCCTGACCATATCTATTATCCCGAGCAACTAGAGCAGTTACGACCGCTGCAGCCCGCGCACCGGGAAGAGGATGATGCAGTAATGCTGCCTCCGGCATCCCTGGAGTTAAAGGCAAAGCTCGAAACCAGCTTTTCCAATTGTTCGCTCCCGCATTCCGGGCAAAACACCTTCTCGGCATTGCCGCGCACGAGGAAATCGAATCTGGCTTTGCATTTAAGGCAGAGGTATTCGTATATTGGCATATCTCTACTTGATATAAAGCGGCCCCTTATCCTTCAACGTTCATCCTCCCAGGGGGCACCCCTGACAGCGGGGATTATTCTTAAAACAAAAATCCTTACCCACCCTTACCAGGAGGGCATGGTATTCGTTAAATAATTTTAACCTGTTTTTGATGTTTTCCATAAATAAATTTTGGACATCCTGGTAGCCTGCCCCTTCCTTAATCAAACGGTGGCGCAGGAGGATCCTCCTGGTATAGGCGTCTACCACAAAAACAGGCTTAGAAAGGGAGTAAAGCAGTATGGAATCCGCTGTCTCCTCCCCTATACCCTTAACTGCCAAGAGTTGCCGGCGCAACTGCCAATGGCCTTGCCTTGCCATCTTTCTGATGCTGCCCTGATAGCTCCTGCATAAAAATCCCGAAAATTCCTTCAGGCGACCGGCCTTAACGTTATAGTAACCGCTAGGCCTGATTAATCTAGCTATTTTGTTCAGCGGGGCCTTAAAAAGCTTCCGGGGAGAAAGAAGCTTCTCTTTCTTGAGATTGGCAACGGCCTTTTCAACATTGCTCCAATTGGTATTCTGGGTAAGAATTGCTCCTGCCATGACTTCAAAAGGAGTATCTGCCGGCCACCAGTATTGCGGCCCAAAAGCAGCATACAGTTTCTGGTATATCCGGGTTAGTCTCTTATTCATTAAAACTGAGGGGATTAAAACCATAATACGCAAAGATGGTATAAGCGGTGCCCGAGAGCGAACCGGTAGAGTCTCCTTTGGGAGTAGCCCAGCCGTGACCGGTATCCGCCATTTCCTGCGAAGCATAAGGCAGACAGCTCTCCCCCTGGCCCGAAGGAGAAGGACTGGATATAATCATCTTTCCGAGTTCAGCCAGATAATAAACATATTTATCATGATAGTATTTGGCGCGGCCGGCATTGCCCTGCCTTCCGTAGAAATCCGCCATGATCTTAAATGAGAGCGTCATTTGAGCGCTCCATTCCGAAGAAACCACGCCCCCCCTTGCAAGGTGGAGCTCAGGAGCAAAATCAAACCCCCTGACCTTAACGATCTGGCCGCCGGGCCGCCGGTACCCTACTTCAACCATACAGTTCTCCTCGGCAAAATCCATAATCTTATCCGGATTCATCCCTATCCTCTGGAGCTCTTCGGGGCCTATCGCCGCTATTGACCAGGCATAGGTATCAGTGGCAATGGTAGAATCCCCTTTTCCCCGTTTAACCGGGATCTCGGTTTTGGCGTAGGTATGTTTGAGCAGCCACTTCAATATTTTATCCCGCGAATCAAGGTATTGTTTTTTCCTGGTAAGCTCATAGAGCATGTTAAAAAAGGCGTAACCGTCAAGATTGTGCTCGGTGGAATACCAGTCTGCGTCCGGTCCGCCGCGCAGGCCGCCTTCGCTGTCCTCCTTCTGCAGCCTCATTACGCTGGAGGCAATCTCCTCGGCGAGCTTAAGATAACGGCGATCCTGGGTCTTCTTAACATACTGCAACGCTGCTATCCCTATCCAGAGGTTTGGCCCGGCATGCACTATAAATTCAGACGGCGTGCCGTCATTGGCATAATAAGCGTTGGAAAAACTGCCGTTAATCCTCTGGGCCTTCCTGTCAAAGAAATCCAGGATCTTCCTGGCGCGCTCAAAATCCCCAAAATAGGTAAAGGCCTCGGCTGCCAAGGCCTGGTCGTAGATAAACGCCCAGTTTCGAAGATCGCGGTCACCCTCAAAGCTCATCACCAGGCCGGTGTTCTGGTTCTGGTGAAACTTAAGCCACTGGTACATCTTATCAGCGTTAGCTTTCTCTAATTTTAACTTGCTCTGGGCGAGCCGCGAGAATTCCTCTGTTGCTCCGCGCTCCTTATCTTGGAGGGAGGATAACTGACCATGAAGCAGCGCCTTTTCCTGCGTGATATTTGCAATCATGGCGTTTAGCTCCGCTATCTTGCGCGTCTCCTCTGTCTTGCGCGTCTCCTCCCTGGCATAGGCCTGCTCTTCTGCCTTGGCCCTTAGGCGCGCCTCTTCCAGCGCCCTGGCCTTCTCTTCCTCCAGGCTACTTAGGCGAGCCTGAAAGGCCTGAATCTTCAATTCCAAATTTTCTCTCTCACCGGCAATCTCTTTAATTCTCTCCTTAACGGCGCTGGACTCCTGCAGGGTCTGGATAAGCTGGTTTACCAGCGCTTTATTGCCTCGCGATAGCCTAAGATTAATATAGCTGTTGATACTGAAGGCCAAACCAAGAATAATAATTACGGTTATGGCAGAAGGCACAAACAGCTTCTTAGCCCAGGCATAGCGGAAAATCCTGCCGGTTGCCAGGGGATCGATCTCCAGATAACTCAATCCCAAGAGATGCTTATTTATCTCTCCCTTTATCTCCTGCACCCAGGCAATCCTGGCAGTGGCATTTACCGCCTTTTTGGCAAACGGCATCTCGATTGCCAGGTAAAGATGCGCCTTCTGTATCTTGATGGTCTCCAACACCGTTGCGTCCAGATTGTTTACCTCCAGGCATATCCCGCCCTTGCTGACATCATGGGTAAACCCCTGCATCCAGGGAGAAAGGAAATTCTTGCCGTCAAAGGAAACAAGGCGAAACTCCACCGGAAACACCGTATCCAGACGAATGTATTGGCGCCGTTCTGCCTGCGAGGAATAATCCTTATTCTTCATGCTCAATGCGCTTTCTCCAAGACTATCCTTTGTTTGACGCTCTTTGCCAGGTCTTCAAAAAATTCCTTGAAATCCGCATATTCACCGACCGGCACGCTTATCTTTTTAAGTTGGGCATCCTGGGTGAAAATAATGCTGTTGCCCTTCAATTGGTAACCGGCCTTAAAACGCAGCCATCTGCTGTCCCTGTCTACGCTTTGGGGCATATATTTTACCTTAAAATCCCGCGGTATCTCAATCTCAAATACGGTTTTTTTGCTATCCAGGATATCAAAATCGAGGGGGTAACGGCGTTGTTCCCTGGCCACCACACTCGTATCCACAATGGCCAACTGCGGCATAATCCGGAGCCTGCCGGCCAGGGTAAAATATTCTGGGCCGCTAAAGCTGTAATCAAGCTCCAGCGGCTTCCCGAGATTATCAAGGTTCTTTATGGAATACCCCTTTAATTTTGCTCCGATAGAGATGTCCTGGACTTTCTCTTTTAATGCCTCCTCTACAAGTTCAGGAGGGGTGTATAAAAGCCAGTAACGCTGGGCCTGGTCATACATTCCGCTGCTATAGACCCGGCGTTCTCCGCTTACGCTTTCATCGTCATTAACCTTAAGCTCCAGGAGTTGTCTGATAAAGTTATAGCTGGCAGGGTAGAGCGGTGTGGCCTCGATGCGGTAGGCGTCATCTTTAAATAACAGGGCGAGACGCGCCTGATCGTCCGCAGGCAGGTCGCCAAAGGAGCAGGTCTCGGCAGTTGGATCCATGAATACAAGCTTATCCTGCAGGGGCATTGCGGCAATGCAATGGTTAAAAAGTATCGCCGGAAAATCCTCGTTTAGATTATGGCTGTCTTTGGTAGAGAGGAGAGCAAGCCAGGAAGCAAACCCCGCTTCCCTTAACATGCTGACTAAAAGCACCGCCTGGTCCTTACAGTCTCCGTATTTGTTCCTGAAGATATCCGCGGCGCGGTGAGGTTCGTAACCTGCCTGGCCGTATTCCACTGCCACATAACGTATCTTCTGGGTGCAGAAATTATAAATCGCCTTTATCTTGTCTTCGGGGCTAGCCTTATCCCTGACGAGCTCGGCTACCTTGTCCTTGATGCTATCATCGGCATTAATCTTGTCGTTGGCGAGCGAAAACCACCATTCATAAACATCCTGCCATGAATCAAATGTAGATATAAGGATAGCGGGGTTTATCTCGACCTCGGGAGGCATGTTGGACTCAGGAATAATCTGGGGAATGTTTTTAAATCTCCAGCTGTAAATACGCAACCCCTTGCGCTCTTCTATCTCGGGCGCAAGGTCAGCTCCAAAATTATTATAAGGGCCGTTGATTACCTTGATCTTAAGAGGGCGCTCTTTCGGAATACTCACGCTAAAATGCGCAGAGACCACGGGTTCGTCTGCCTGCAGGGAATAACTCGTCACAAAATCATTCTTATTCACCAATTGGTTGCGGAGGATCTTGACCTTGTATTCGATCACCGCGCCCTCGGTAACCCCCGGGAAGGATATGATGTAAACCCGGGCATTGCTGTAAAGCGGAAAGTTCAGATACCTGGAGACATCGCGTATGTGACGGCTGCCGACCTCCACCACTGAACCGTCCGGCTTAATGGTGCGGGCGTATTCCAGCTGCACCTTTTCATAGGTAGAATCATAACTGATGTGGCTTTCGGAGAAATCCTCCTTGCCGCGCTCGTTAAGGATTTTAATCACGTAATGCAGGCAGGATACTTGGGTATTATCGGGCGTTATCTCTATGTTTTCATCGCAATATAAAAACATGGCGCCAGCCTGAGGATAATCCTTTTCGTCCGGGGCAGAGGCAATAATACGGTGGGTCTCGGAATCGGTATCCTCGACGGACGCAGGATTTACTCGTTTCTCGATGGCATTAACGCGTGCAAGGGCAAGAGATGCAAAATCGGCGGACCTTATCTTCTGATAGCTCTCCAGGGCCTGGTCGAAAAGATTCAGCCTTTCGCAGGTCATCCCCCAATAATACCTTGCTTCGTCATCAGAAGCACCTTTTTTATTGAATACCTCCAGGGCATCGGTAAAATCACCCAGCCGGTAAAAGGAGATGGCTAAAAACTTGGCGGCCTCGGGGCGCGCGGTCTTCTTCAATGCGGCGACTGCATTTTCAAATTCCCCGCAATCGTAATAGAGTTTGCCCAGCTCAAAATAAAGGCGGTTCTGGTCTTCGCCCTTAGCTATCAATTCTTTGTAAAGAGCGGCTGCGCGCTGGTAGTATTGGCGCGACTCTCTGGCAAGCCTTCCGGCCTCGCCGATATTATCAGCCTGTCCGTAAAGCGGAGACGATAGGCTTGCGAAAATGCAACAACCGATAAAGAATTTCTTAAAGCTCGCTCTGGTGATACCTGAAATAGGCATGGCAGGCTCCCTCTGCTGAAACCATACATCCGCCCAGGGGGGTCTCGGGGGTACAGGCCTTCCTAAAGAAGAGGCACTGCGGAGGCTGTATCAACCCCTTTAACACGTCGGCGCAACGGCATCCTTCTTTGCCTGCGGGTGAAAGCCGAAACTTGATTTTAAGCGGCACCTCTGTCTCGATATCAAATCGCCGCAAGCCCTCCTTTAAAATCAAGCCGCTGCCGGCTATCCTTCCCAAGCCGCGCCAGGTGGCATCATAAACCCTGAATGCCTCTCTGATTGTACTCTGCGCCCTGGAGTTACCGTTCTCCGTTACAGCGCGCCGGTATTGGTTGGCAACCTGCGGCCTTTTCCTGTTTATCTGTTGCACTAACAGATAAATCCCCGTCAGGATATCCAGCGGTTCGAATCCCGCAACGCAACAACCTATTTTATATCTTTTAGGTATAAATGCATAGGATTTTGTTCCGATAATGCAGGAGACATGGCCGGGGCAGAGGAAACCGTCAACCTTAACCCTTTTATCCCGCAGGAGATAATCCATTGCCGGCGGGATGAGTTTGAGCGAAGTAAAAAAGAAAATGTTATTTATGTGTTCCCTGCGGGCTGCCAATACCGTCAGGGCAATGGCGCAAGCGGTAGTTTCAAACCCCACTGCCAGAAACACCACCTTCCTGGAAGGATTGGCTAGCGCAAGTTTTAGAGTATCCAGCGGAGAATAAACCGTAAATATGCTTGAGCCATTAGCCCTCTCTTTTTCCAGGGTGGATTCCGTTCCCGGTACCCTCAACATATCACCGAAGGTAGCAATGATTAAACCGCGCTGCCTGGCATATGCTATTGACCTATCAATATATTCCTGGGTAGATACGCAAACCGGGCATCCAGGCCCGGAGATAAGGTTAATCCCGGCTGGCAGAACCTTGTCTAATCCGAAGCGGAAAAAATTATGGGTATGGGTTCCGCAGACCTCCATGATATTAACCGGCTGCCTGGGGGCTGATATTTCAATCCTGCGGGCGAGGCGCGTTATCAGCTTTTTACTGCGGAACTCCTCAACGTATCTCATCGAGCATCCTCAGGGTTTCCTTGGCCCTCTTGGCATCCACCTTTTGAATGGCAAAGCCGGCGTGCACCAAAACATACTCTCCCCTTTTTATACCAGGCAACATTTCAATATTAACCATCCGGCTGACGCCGCCGGCTTCTGCGCGGGCAAAGCCCTTTTTTATTTCCTTTATCTTCATGGGAACTGCCAGGCACATATCCTAATGACGGTGGCTTGCTACCGCAATCTGTCCCAGGGAAAGCGAAGAATCGCTGCAGGAAAGATTGCGATGCAGCAGGACATCAAAGCCCTGCGCAGTCAAAAGTCCGCTACTAAGCAAACACAAAAGGTGGTTTTGAAAAACCCCTCCGGAGAATACTGCTTTATTCAGACGGGTTTGACCCCTTATTTTTAAAAGCATCCTCTTTATCATTTCGGCTACGGTCAAGTGAAAGCTATAAGCGACATCTTCCGGTGGTTGGCGGCGTTTTAAATCCAATATTATTGCCTTAAACATTGGCAGGGGATCTAAAATATATTCCTCCCTGCCTATGATAATCCCAAAAGGGTAAGCCTTTGCTTTGCCTTTAGAACGCCGTGCCAACTTCTCCAATTGCATTGCTAATTCCCCCTCAAAATGTACTTCGTGACGGTTCAAAACAAGTACCGCTACTGCATCGAAAAGCCTGCCCATGCTGCTGGAAAACGGAGAATTGAAACCCGCCAAATACATGCGTTTTAATACCCTCCATTTCCTCCTATCCGCCTTTTTGACAAACGTAGAATCCAAATCCCACATCCTCTCTCCGTATGCTAAAAATAGCCACATTAAAGCTAATCTCCAGGGCTGCCTGATAGCCTGCTCCGCCCCCAAGAGGGGAATCGGCCTAAGGTGGCCTATCCGGCGGAAACGACGATAATCGCAAATCAGAAATTCCGCTCCCCAAAGTGCATTATCGACGCCCAGGCCTGTTCCGTCAAATGCTACCCCTATCACCCTTTGGTTGGCAAGCCCGTTCTCCGCCATGCAGGAAGCGATATGGGCATGGTGATGCTGTACTGTTAGCAAAAAATCCCTTTTTGTGGCATGCTCCAAAGCGTATTTACTAGAGCGGTATTGGGGATGCGGATCATAAGCGATAATAACGGGGCTCTTTCTGAAAAAACGGCGAGTTGTTTTTGCGAAAGCTTCAAAGTCCTGCGGGTCATCTAAATCCCGGAGCTCCGGGCTCAAGCAGACCGTCCGGTCATTACAAAAAGCAACGGTATTCTTTGTATGCGAACCCAATGCCAAAATGGGTTTTTTTACCTTAAAGGGCAACTCAATCTTCATCATAACAGTTCAATGTTTAAGATATTATCCACCCTGAACGCCCTCTCCTCTTTGCGCAGGCAGCAATAACCGACCAAATAATTACGATTCCTTTCCTGCCTTATCTGCTTGGGCAGGACCTCGCGTTCGGTTACGATGGCAGTAGAGCTGGACAGATACCTCAATTTAACCCGCGCCCCCAGATTCAGGGCTTCCTGGATCTTGGCAATCCTCTGGCTAATCACGTTATCCAAAAACCCCGGGCCCACGCCAAAAAGGGAAGAAAAATTCAGGAAATCGATTATCCCCCTTTTGCGCAGCATCTCTTTGAATCTAAAAAATACTGCCAGGGTTAATTCTACGTCTGAAAATGCGCGGTGTTTCTGCTCTCTGTCAACCCCAAGCTGCTGCGCCACGAACCATAGGGCATAACGCGGCATGCCGGGAAGCAGGCGTTTTGCCATCTTAAGGATATCTATCACCACCTTCTCTTCTGCAATCCCTGAGGAAGAGAAAGGGATCTCCGTTAAGAAAGAACCCGTCTTATCTCCGGCACGCACAACCGTGCGAATCTCGTTATTGAGAAACCCCAGGTCAAAAGGGGCGTTGTAAGAACAGAGGCAGCTGTTTTTTGTGAACTCCAGGAACCGTGGGATAACCTCTTCTGCCAGCGGCGCATCGCTAAGCATATCTTCGCTAATGCGGTTTACCTCAAAGGCAGCCTCTGAAACGGCCCGACGGGGGTTAATCAGCGACTGAAAATCGGCGATCCTCTCTGGCCCCTTGAACCTGACTGCGGCAATCTCTATAATCCTATCCCCGCCTTCGGGGTCAAGCCCTGTGGTCTCGGTGTCAAAAATGCTGAATTCTATATCATCGATATCCCTGTGCATTTATCTTTGGATAATATAAGCCTTTGGGGTATCAACTGGCCGATACGACAATTTCACCTCTTTAAGGTTTTCCAGGCCCGAATCATCCATAATGTTAAGGTAACGGTAATATTTCAGCTCAGAGGAGAACCTCCGGAAAATAAACTGCGCCAGCCCCCTAATATTCAAATCCGTAATTTCATAAAGCACGCAGAAAATGCCGGGATTAAGCACGAAGCCGAAGGTAAACGCCTTGACCTTACCTTCAATCCTGACCAACCTGCCGAAAAGGTCTAACCCGCGGTAATCCTTTAATAAAAACTCCAGGCACCTGCCGCTATCCGCAATCATCCCCTGGTAAACCTTATCCTGGTTAAGCCTTTTTCTCTGCCGGCTCCAGATAGCATATAAATCAAGACATTCCCGGCGGGAAGAAGGTGTAAATGGGAGATATTCAAAAGAGTAATGTTTAATAAAATAATTGAAGCCGGCGCGTTTGGATTTGAACCTATTGCCCTCGAGCGACGCAAGTTCTCTTGTCCTACAAAGGTAATCGCAGGATTTATATACTATGCTCAATCCCAGCCTGCGATAAAATCCCAACTCCGGCTCCTCCACATTTTCAATGCGCGAAACCTCCTTATTAGAATTAAGGCTGTCCATGAGCCGGAAGGACTCTTCAATAGCAGCGGGGCTCACCTTTCTGCCCAAGGGCGGCAGATAAAGAAAACATCCGCTCCTGTCTTTGAAGAAAACGCAGAGATTATTATCTACGACTGCCCAGCTTACCTTAAAAAGAGCCTTCCAGATGTAGATATTTTCAAAGGCAAAAACCGCCAGGCGGTGGCTGGCCAACCCCAGGAACCTCTTGAAAAGAGGCTTCTCTTTAAGGCTTAACTCTTTTAGTTTCACAGCTTGATTTCAATCCGGAAAAGGTCGCGTACCCCCTCATAGGACTGAAATTGCCGGGGGTTTCTTATTATCTCTGTCTGCCCGGGAGCGGCCAAGAAAGACTTAAGATAATCCTGGTATGCCTGAAACTGCGGATGACCTATATGCCGGGCAGCAAACGGACAATTTAAATCTACGGCCAGAAACAACTCTTTGCCTTTACGGTTTATAAGAAGCGGGTAGAGCTGGCATTCAAATGGCCGGGAGGGGTATATCTTGCACTTATTATCCTCGGAGCTTAAAAACGAGCAGATAAATCCCTCTCCCTGCCGGGGGATAGTCTTCACTTTCTTGGCGCCGGACGCTAAATGCGATTCGCTATCCAAAAGCACCGGCAGCCAGATGTTATCCTCTTCGCTGAACCTGCAGCAACCCTTGCATTTTAAACAGACCTCACCTGGAACAAATTGCCTTATCATTTTACAACGCTGCCTGGCCGCGCCCGGCGCTCCGGAGAAATAATGCAAATGCCATCCTCGTCCTGACAGGCCAAAAGCATCCCCTGGCTCTCCACCCCGCGCAACACCGCCGGTTCAAGGTTATCCACCACCACCACCTGTTTCCCGACAAGCTCCTCCTTAGCGTAAAATGCGCGGATGCCGGCCACGATCTGCTTGGTTGCATCTCCCAAATCAATGGTGATAACGTAAAGCCGCTCTGCATCGGGATGGTCGTTCACCTCTTTAATCTGGGCTACCCTTAATTGAAGTTTCCTGAAATCGTCGATATTAACCATAAACCCTCCTTTGGGGAAAAGATTCCACCTTTCTATTATACCTTAATTCCCGGAAAAATAAAAGCACCCCCCGGAAGGGGAGGTGCTTGAAGAATGGTCCTAAATTTTTAATGAGGCTTTAATCGCGAAGGCTCTTAAGGTACTTATAATAATCGCTGTCGGTAGTCAGTATCACGGTCGAATTCCCGTCAATGGTATGTTTATAGGTTTCCATGGTTTTCATAAACGAATAAAATTCGGGATTCTGGTTGTAGGCCTTACCGTAAATATCTACCGCCCCGGCATCGGCCTTGCCGATGATTACCTGAGCCTGCCGATAGGCCTCTGAGGTAATCTCTTTCAATTCCTTGGATACCTGGCCTTCGATCTCCGCAGACTTACCCTGGCCTTCGGAACGGTATTTTTCGGCAGCGCGTTTTCTTTCGGCTATCATACGGTCATAGACTTTATTACGCACGTCCTCAACATAGTTTATCCTCTTGATGCGCACGTCGTGTATATCTATGCCGTACTGGGGGGCAAGAACCTTTGCCTTAGCCAAAATTGCCTTTTCCAGGGTTTCCCTCCCGGCATCTATCCTCTCCAACGCTTCATCCGTAACAATAACGTCCTCTCCCTTTTCCTCGCTCTGGAGTATACGGTTGGAATCCCTTACCACCTCAACCAAAAGATGGCTGGTAATTACATCCCTGGTGGCGGAATTAATGATATCGTCAATCCTGCCCTGGGCCCCTATCTCGTTGCCTACAGACTGCAGGAACTTCAGGGCATCCGTAATCCTCCAACGGGCAGTAGTATCTACCCAGATATATTTCTTGTCCTTGGTGGGTATCTGATTCGGATCCCCGTCCCATTCCAGCAATCGTTTATCGAAGTAATGGGCTTCTTGTATAAAAGGGGTTTTAAAATGCATCCCCGCCGAGATAATTGGCTTACCCACGGGCTTGCCAAACTGGGTAAGCACCACCTGTTGTGTTTCGTTCACTACATACACGGCTCCGCTTGCAAAAACGGCAATCACTACCGCAAATAGGCCGATAAAAAAACCGGCAATGGTCCTGAGTTTTTTCATAATTAATTACCTCCCTTGTTTTTTATGTCCAATAGGGGAAGGATGGAAGTCTGTTTCGAGTCGATTATATACTTTTCTTTTGCCTTAGGCAGGGCATCGCTCAAAGCCTCCAGATATAACCTCTTCTTGGTTATATCGGGGGCCTTACGGTACTCCTCGAGTGTCGCTAAAAACCTTTCTGACTCCCCCTTGGCCCTATTTATCTTATCAGTATCATAGCCCTCTGCTTCGCGGATTGTCTTTTCGGCAGTCCCCTTTGCCTTCGGGATAACTTTATTATAGGCCTCCCAGGCCTGGTTAATCATTTTTTCCTTCTCCTGCTTTGCCTCGTTTACCTCATTGAAAGCGGGTTTTACCCTCTCGGGCGGGTTAACATCCAATAACTTTACCGTAATAATCTGAACCCCCACCTGGTAATTATCGATGATCTTCTGAATCTCCTGCTGCGCCAAGTCGTCAATTTCCTCTCTTTTGGTAGTAAGCACCTCGTCCACCGAATAATCCCCCACAAAGCGCCGCATTACCACCTCGCTGATATCCTGTATATTATCCAGGGGGTTGCGCGTAGCGAACATAAGCTTCACCGGGTCTTTTATCTTAAACTGGACTATCCAGCGCACATCCAGGATATTCAGGTCTCCCGTAAGCATGAGGGACTCGTCGCGGTAATTACCTCTTGAATACCGGGTCTTCACCCCCGGCTGTAAGGTCTTAAAGCCGAATTCCTGCTTAAAAACCTTCTCTACCTTGATCGGGGTTACCTTATCGACCCAAAAGGGAATCTTGACGTGCAGACCGGGAGAGCTCAAGCCGATGTACCTGCCGAACCTCTGAATCACCCCTACTTCATCGGGACCGATGGAATACATCACGCCTCTTAGCCCGGCAATCAGAAAGATAGCCACGATAAACCAGCGGGAGAATCTCCAGAAATCTCCAACCTTCTTTTTCCCCACATCGATAATCTCTTCGGGGGTGGGAACGTTCTGCCATTCCATATCCTAGCTCCTCCCTGTTAATGTTAAGGCTTATAAAAATATAAGGCCGCCTCTGCAATAGCAGATGGCGGCCCGACCATCCATGTTGCCTTCAGAAACTTATCCTGTCTCTGAACCCCGTAATTTTATTGTTGATCCTCTACCCTATTAATAACTATACTTGCCCTCATTGTATTGTCAAGTAAAAATGATGCCTTTTCCCAACGGATTAGAGCTGAAAGGTAAAACTAAAGGCAGAAGAAAAGGGAGATTATCCTGATGCTGATTTATATTATAGCAGCTTCGCGGAACGTTGCAAAGCTTTTTTATTTATGGGTTTTCTATGGCGGGCCCGACGAGATTTGAACTCGCGGTCTTCAGATCGACAATCTGACGTGCTGAACCGGACTGCACCACGGGCCCGAAACGAGAAAGTTAAATTGTATCTTAAAACCTGGGGCTTGGCAATGAATTTTTATGGTGGGCGGTACAGGACTTGAACCTGTAGGCCTCCTGAATGTAAATCAGGCGCGCTAACCAATTGCGCCAACCGCCCCCCTGTTATTCCAACCCTGCATCCCTCTTATCCAACCGTCAATTCTAGCTTTCAGACGAGTATCGCATATTACTATTCTAAAGGTACCCAAGGGTAAGGTATCTCTTTTATTTTTACTTGCCTTGCTTATCCCAAATTGTGTTTTGTGAAATTGCTTAAGCGGAATCCTGCTGATATTAGACCAGAACCTCTCGGCTTTTATGCTGTCTAAATGAGGATTTATATGAACGATTGCGCGGAATTTGTCTTCCCGGACTTTGCATACAATCCTAAAAAAGCTCATCATCAATAAAATCATCGCCGGATCGGAGTTGCTGAAATTAACCATATTAATGCTCTGCTTATATCCTTCTGCCCAATACAATGCACTTCCCAATAGTTTTAAAGTATAGGGCGGGCAATAGCGACGGACCTCTTTACAGGCTGACAGGTTAATATCTTTCCTTATATTAGCCCATACGTTTTTAGGACTGTTCGGATGATTGGCTGCCTTTGCGCGTGCCCTATCCTGTTTTAACTCTAACCTCTCTATCTGTTTATCTGTCAAAGGGATATCACGCACCCATTCGCTTACCGAACTTTTAGCGCAACTTATATGCTCCGCTATCTCTCGGATAGAACGGCCTTCTGCTCTAAGTCTCCTTGCCTCTTTGCGCTCTTTAGCTCTCATTACGAACCACCTATATATATACCTATACTACTTTGGTTCAATTTTGTCAAAGAACTTTCGTTATCTTATCCAACAACTAATAAACTGGTCGCCCGGAAAATCTATCTTTTAACCTCCGGCGAGCTTCCCTAATACGCCCAGGGTAAAGGCCATCACAAAGAGGGCAACGGTTTCGATAATCCCCAGGACTACCAGGTAATTACCAAAACCCTTGCCTGTCTCGCCCATGGCATCGCAGGCAACCGCAGCGGCCTTACCCTGCATCAAGGCTGACACACCCATAGCTGTTCCGCAAAAAATCCCTATACCCCAAAGATAACTTCCGCTAAGCGCCGAGGCCGCCATCCTGTTCATAACAATCATGCCGTAGACAGTTTGGGTAAGAGGAGCTCCGACAAAAGCTACAATCATAAAAGAGGCGCTCTTGTTCTGGCTGAAGGCCTTCTTCCATGCCCCCACCGCAGCCATCCCAGCCACGCCCGTGCCCAAACCAGAGCCTATGGCAGAAAGGGCCAATACCGCAGCCAAACCCAAATCCTTGAATTGCATTAATGCTCCTGCTTCCATCTCAACTCTCCTTTTTTAATCTTTTGCGTTCTCCCGTAAGGGCCTATAAACAATGCCGCTCCATTTTACATCGAGATGACTAGAAAACTCTAATATATTAAGCCTCACTCCATGCACCAGCATGGAAAGCGGGCCAAGAATAATATTTAACAGATGGCCCAACACCAGAATAAGCGATGTAGCCACTCCTGAAAATATATTGTTATAACCTATGCCCAGGGCCATGGCATTGAAGGCATCGGCGATGGCGACCGTAGCTAATCCCACCGCAAACAGCCTGATGTAGGAAACAATATCCGTAAAGTTGTTCACCAGGTTTAGAAGCAACACCCCGAGGCTTGCCCCAATCCCCTTGAGGATATTTTTCTGCGGTGAGCTAAAGAGCAAAACCAGCCCGACCCCCCCAATCAGGAACCAGGTTGCAAAAGCAGGAAACGGGTAACTTAGGATAAGCGTGCGCGCCAGAAAAAAGGCAACCCATAATATCAATGCCCATCCTAATTCGGCAAGCGCAGACAGCGAAGGCATCTTGATAGTGAAACGCCAGAGGTGCGCAATATTAAGATGCAGGGCTCCGATAAGAAAACACAGGGACTGGACCTTGCTGTCATCCCTCAGCGCCGGGATAAGCGGCTTCACGTATTCAGGCAGCCATGCCTGTCCAAAAACTGTTCCGCTCAATAATCCCCAGGCTACGGCGCAGAGGCTTAAGATATAGAATAGAACGAAAACGGATTTATCCTTTAATTTAGAGCCGAGCTTCTTCTGGGCAATCAGGGCAAGCAAGAAATAAACCGCGCCGTATCCGGCATCGCCTATAAGTATACCGAAAAAGACCGAGAAAAATATCAAAAACCACAAGCTGATATCAAGCTCCCGATACCCGGGCACTATCTCTATCATCCTGAATACCGGCGCGATTATCGAAATCCACCTCGGGTTCCTGATAAGCGTAGGAACCTTGTCCTCCGGAGAGGGTTCATTTATCATTACCGCCCACTTCTCGCGTTTTGCTTTCTGGGCTAAGGCAGCGCAGGCATCAAGCGGCGCATAGCCGACCAGATAAGAAAACCCCTTTTCTTTCCCCATGCCTTTTAAGGCCTTTTGAAATTCCAGTTCGGCAGCCAAGAATCTTTTGGTTTTTAAAAAGGACCCGAGATAGACTGTGTTTTTGTTTATATCATCCTTTAAGGAAGCGATAATGCGCCTATCATCCTGTAGGCGCTTGCGCATATTAGAGAGGCTTAATCTGGGAGGTGGAATTTCCTTAAACGGCAATTCTATGTTATCGCGCGATACCAACGCGCAATTAACTATGCCGGACCTGACGGAAATCTCACGCACTATTGCCTGGGATTTCAGCTTCCTGCGTTCCTTTAAGGGGAGCTGATACAGTTTAACAAAAACGTTCTTTTTTGATAATAATGCTATTGCCTCCGGATCAAAATCCCCCCACCCTTCCCAATCGCTTATAGTCTTGGCAAGATTTAATGAATAGCCCTCCAGTTGTTCAACGCGCTTCTGGCAATCCGCTACATGCCTGGCGGCAGTTTTCCAGTCCGGGGGCTCCTTCTCAACCTTACCCCTGGAACCCGAACCCGCTGCCGTCGAGAGAATCCCGATAGCCGTATCCAGGAGATTGATGTCCTCGTTCAAATCCCCGAGCTCAGGGCCGCCGGGCGGCTGCTGGTTTTCTACGTGCACCGCCCCCAAGGAACGCAAAGAAGACAAGGCGCTATCGGCGTCCTTGTCCTGAACCAGTATGGCGACTTTTTTCATCGGCACAATCATGCCGCTATCCCCTCCAGAACCGATTCCTCGATTTTCCTCTTGGCAATCTTGCTGCGACCGACGGCATTCGCCATCTGGTCTCCTATAAAAACCTTAATCAGCCTGATTGCCTCTTCCGCCTCGGGGATCTTGACCTTTTCAAAAAGATTTACCCGCTGCGTGGTAATGCGCAATTCCCGGCTGAGTATATCCATACTCCGCTGCAGAATGCTTATTTCCTCTATTAAGCTGACTAAAGACCTGAGCGCCTCCAATCCGGCATCCATCCATAAAGGAGAGGAAAAAAGGTCATAATCCGCGCCCTTAAATTCCAGGCGCTCAAAAACAGGCAGGTCCACCCCGGCGATATTCCTGTATTTTATTACCGCCTCGCTGGTCCTTATCCACGGTTTGACATCGATATAATTATCGGAGGCAAGCAGGCCAACCCACCCCTCCAGCGAATTCCGTTTGAGCGATTCCTGCTTCTTTTTTTCCACCAATAATTCGTGATGATGCAGAATCTCCATCTGCAACTGCTGTTTTTTAAGCTGTAACGTGGGCAGATAACGCCGGTATTGCCTGAGGGCATCCCGCTGCCTCTTTAGTTCTCCCTTGGTTAATTTGACTTTCGCCATATCAGTGATCTCGGGGCCAGTGCTTTTCTATCATTGACCTCCTGATGCCGGTTTCCTCAGGAGTAAAGCACTCTGCCATAATCTGCCAGCCGAGGTCCAGCGCCTTCTCGAGGGGAAGGTTGACCTCCAGCGACATCATATTCTTCTCAAACAGGCCGCCGTACTTCAAGAGCTTGCTGTCCCAGGAGCTCATCTGGAAACCCATCGCCTGTTTTTCAAGCGTCTCGCGGTAACTGGCAAAAAGCTGGATCATGATATCCATGATCGCGCGGTGGTCATCGCGCGTGTCGCCGTTGACCTGCTGCTTTAGGCGGCTTAAAGAGCCGAACGGCTCAACCACGCCGTTTTTGAGATAAAACTGCCCTTCGGTAATATATCCGGTGTTATCCGGAACAGGATGTGTTACGTCGTCTCCGGGCATAGTGGTAACGGCAAGGATGGTAATGGAGCCGGCGCCTTCGAAATCAACCGCTTTCTCGTAACGCGCAGCCAGCTGGCTGTAAAGGTCCCCCGGATAACCGCGGTTAGAAGGAACCTGTTCCATGGTAATGGAGACCTCTTTAAGGGCATCACAGAAATTGGTCATATCGGTGAGCAGCGCCAATACGCGCTTGCCCTCCAAGGCAAACTTCTCTGCCGCAGCCAGGCTGATATCCGGAACCAGAAGACACTCTACCGTCGGATCGGCAGCGGTGTGGATAAAAAATACCGAGCGGCCGAGGGCGCCGCGCTCCTGGATCTTATCGCGGAAAAAGAGGTAGTCGTCATATTTAAGCCCCATACCGCCCAGGATAATGATATCCACTTCAGCCTGGGTGGCAATCCTTGCCAGGAGCTGGTTGTAGGGCTCCCCTGGTATGGAGAATATCGGCAGCTTCTGTGATTCTACCAGGGAGTTAAAAACATCTATCATGGGGATGCCGGTGCGGATCATCTTCTTGGGGATCACCCTCTTGACCGGATTTACTGAAGGCCCGCCGATATCGATTAAATTGTCCTCCAGCACAGGCCCTTTATCAATAGGCACCCCGCTGCCGTTAAACATCCTGCCCAAAAGATCATTGCCGCTTGCAATGCGCATGGGGTGCCCCAGGAACCTGACCTTATCGCCGGTGGATATGCCGCGGCTTCCCGCAAACACCTGCAGGTACACCTTATTGCCGTCAAGGCGTATTACCTGCGCCAGGGAAATGCCGCGCCTGGTGTTAACCTGGGCTATATCGGAATACCCTGCCCCGGGAGCCTCCACGGTAATTACATCCCCGGAAATCTGCACAATGCTGGTATATACTTTATACATTGCCTGCACCTTCTGTCTTGCGGATTATCCTGCCCTCTAATTCCGAGGATATCTCCTGCTGAATCTTCTTGAATTCCGGAGACCCCCAGGATGCCGAATTCCAGCCGCGCATAAGCTGCCTTAACAACTGGAAGAAACTCCTGGCCTTCTCTTTGTTTTCCAGATTTAATTCTGCCTTCAGGATGCGGTAGATGAAACCGAAAACGTAGGTCTGCCGCTCGGAAGAAGTAGACTCGTCTACCTTATCAAAGGCATTCTGCTGCAAATAGACAAAATCAAAAAACTCCCCCTTCAAATAATCTATAAAATCGCCTAAGGAAACCCCTTCTTCCCCGATGACCTTCATCATCTGGGATACCTCGTGGCTCTTGCGCAGCATTGCCCTGCCAAAACCCAGCTGCTCGGCCTCGATAAAGCTATTGTATTTGCTCCAGCTTATCAGGGGGTCTATCGCGGGATAACGCCTGGCATCCGAACGCTCACGGGAGAGACCGTGGAAAGCCCCTACCACCTTAAGGGTGGCCTGGGTAACCGGCTCCTCGAAATTCCCTCCGGCAGGGCTGACTGTCCCGCCGATAGTAACCGAACCGGTTGTCCCGTCGTGCAACCTGACAATCCCGGCCCTTTCGTAAAAGGAAGCTATCCGGGATTCCAGGTACGCCGGGAAGGCCTCTTCGCCGGGGATCTCCTCAAGCCTTCCGGACATCTCGCGCATCGCCTGGGCCCACCTGGAAGTGGAATCCGCCAAAAGCAAAACGTTTAACCCCATCTGCCGGTAATATTCGGCGATGGTAACCGCAGTGTAAACGCTGGATTCCCTGGCTGCCACCGGCATAGAGCTGGTATTGCAGATTATCACCGTGCGGTCGCTCAAAGGCCTTCCAGTGCGGGGGTCTTCGATACTTGGAAATGTCTTTAAGGTCTCTACCACCTCCCCGGCGCGCTCCCCGCAGGCGGCAATGATTACGATATCCGCCTCGGCGTGACGGCTGGTTAACTGCTGCAGCACGGTCTTGCCTGCGCCAAAAGGGCCCGGGATACAGTATGTCCCCCCCAGCGCCACGGGGAAAAGAGAATCAATAATACGCATCTTGGTAACCAGGGGAGTGCCTGGCTTGAGCTTTTCGGCATAAGCAGTAATCGGCGCCTTGACAGGCCAGGGCTGCTTTAAGAAAACCTCCTCTATCCTGCCGGAATCATTCCTTAATTCAGCGATGGGCTGTTTTAAGTTATGCTTTGCGGCTTTCTCGATGCTGACAACTTCCCAAGCGCCTTCCAACCCGAAAGGCACCATGATAAAATGCCTGAAGATTTTCTCCGGAACAAATCCGAGCTTATCCCCGGCCTGCACCATCTGGCCTGTTTTTGCAAGCGGCGTAAAATCCCATTCCTCATCCTCTGCTAATGCCTTAAGATATGCTCCGCGCTTCAGAAAAAATCCGCACTGCCTGGCAATCTCGGGAAGCGGGTTCTGAAGGCCGTCGAATATCTGCCCCAGAAGCCCGGGCCCGAGCTCCACAGAAAGCAGCTCCCCCGAAAACTCCACTTCTTCGCCCACCTTGATACCGGAGGTACTCTCATACACCTGCATCTCCGCCTTGTTGGCTTTAACGCGGATGACCTCGGATTTAAGGCGCTCATCGGAATGGACGACATAAGCAACCTCGTTCTGGATTATAAGCCCTTCTGTCTGGGCCGTCACCATGTTACCGCTGACCTTTACTACCGTGCCGATTCTATTCGCCATTTTTAAAACCCTAGCCTCCTATTGCCTCTGCCAACACCTTGGGCTTGTCGCTCGCGCGCACTTTTTCCCACCTCTGGAGTATCAACAACTTATGCGCATATGCTATCAAAAAATCGAGGTCAAAATAATGCCCCGCTGATAATTCTTCCAGAAACCCCCACCTCTCCTCATCCAGCATCCTCTCCGCTTCCAATGTGGAAGGATTGCGGAAGGCTGCAGCAGCCAGATGCGCCAGGCCCGCTTCGATGTAATGCGTCTGACGTAAGTAACCAAGAGGCTCCTGCTTGCGGCGGACAGCCCTGATTTTCACCAGTTCGTTTCGCAGGGCAGTATCAAAATTGCGCCATTTCTCCAAAGTCGGCGACAAAGAAACACCCTGATAATCTCCTTTTATGGAAGCCGAGCTTAACATCTCCAGCTCGCCAGGCGGTATAAGACCCCTGCAGATTTCAATAAACCTCTCAAAGGTAAAAGGCGGCTTGGCTGTGAAATGCAACATCGGCAAACCCGCTATGAGATAAGTATAATAACTCGGCATAGTGCTTATATCTCTTATTAAGTATTGGGGGCGCCTAATATGGCGGCTAGGCTTGGCTTAAGATACGTAATAAGATACTGCGCAAGCGCCTTGTCCGTAAAATCGAAGTGGGACTTAGAGCCGTCGTAGCTTATGATAAAACCTCCGCTTATCTGGCTGTCGGCGCGAAGAACCAACCCCTGCTTAAGCTCATCCTTAAGGCTACCCAAAAACCCCTTCTCTATTTTTTCCAGGTCTCCTTTATTAAGCGATACCACGATTTCCTTGCTGTCTTTTAGGCCGCTTTCCTTAATAATGGCGGTTATAATCCTGGCTAATTCCTCCGGAGAGAGGGCCTTTTGGATGTGGGCTGAAATTACTCTTTGCAATGTATCATTTATCTGCCTGCGCAGGGCCAGCATCAGGTCTCTGCCAGCCTGCTCCAGGGAAAGTCTTGCGCCCTCTTCTGCGCGGGAGGCCTTCTCGCGGGCGTCGCTAATAATCTTATTGGCTTCTTTATTGGCTTCGGCTACTACGGCCTGGGCCTGCCTGCGAGCCTCTTCTTCAATACCCCTGGCTTTCTCCTCGGCTGCCAATATGCCCTCTTGCTGAATTTTTTCTATTAGATCTTTTATCTCTTCTGCCATCTTTTACCTCTCCCCGTATAAAAGCATTTTAACATCATTTATGACTGCAGGCGTTGCGAATCCATCTCTTTTAATATCTTGCGGGCCGTAAAAACAGGGTCGTCCGCCTCCAGTATCGGCCTGCCGATAACCAAAAAATTGCTGCCTGAGATGACCGCATCCCTGACCCCGGCTGCCCTCTTCTGGTCATCCGCAGCTGACCCAGGTGGTCTTATCCCGGGGGTAACAATGATAAAATCATTCTTAATGCTCCTGCGCAACAGGGCCGCCTCGCGCACCGAACAGACCAAGCCGTCCAGGCCACAGGCCAAGCCCATTCTCCCCATACTTAATACCGCCCTGCCCGAGGCCTTACTGCTGGTTAAAACCGTAACCCCTATTAAGAGCGGTCTGCGGCAACCCAGTCTGCGCGATTCATCCCTGGCTGCCAAAGCCGCTTTCTCAAGCATCTGGCTGCCTCCGGCGATATGCAGGGTGAGCATCTTAACCCTATGACGCACCGCCTCGCGTACTGCATTGGCTACGGTATTAGGGATATCAAACAGCTTCAGGTCCAAAAACACATCCCTGCCCGAGCGGTGGATAAACCTTACAACCTCGGGGCCGCGGGAGATAAAAAGCTGCGAGCCCACCTTAAACATCTTAACGTAAGGCCCGAGCTGACTTACAAAATACCTGACCCTCCGGAGATCGCCGGTATCCAGCGCCAGGATCAAACCCGGCTTAGAGATCTTCTTTTTTACCCTGCTCATACCGCCAGACTTCCGATAAGCTGCCTTAAAGACGGGGTCTTGCTGCGCCTTAAATAAGCGCTTAGTCCCGCCACTATCTCCTGAGGCGCGCGGGGATTAATAAAATTGGCGGTGCCGATACTCACCGCGGTAGCGCCCGCAATGATAAATTCCAAGGCGCTTGAAGTGTCTATTATACCACCCATGGCAATAATTGGAATCCCGATCTTTTGATAAGCCTCCCAGGTCATCCTTACCGCAATCGGCCTTATCGCCGGTCCGCTCAGACCTCCCGTAACTACTCCGAGCTTGGAAACCCTTCTTGCTACGTCAACGCTCAT
The DNA here is from genome assembly GCA_041650795.1 of Candidatus Omnitrophota bacterium. GTDB lineage: Bacteria > Omnitrophota > Gorgyraeia > Gygaellales > Profunditerraquicolaceae > JBAZKK01. Next base: position 25,302 of record JBAZKK010000013.1, read on the forward strand.
GCCGGAAACGGTATTAATGAGGGAGACGGCGTCGCTGCCTGCGTCCTCGGCGGCCCGGGCGATATCACTAATACAAGTAACATTGGGGGACAATTTGGTAATCAGTGTCTTGCGGGTGACTTTACGCACCGCCCTCACTAATCTATAGGTTGCCCCGGCATCCTGTGAGATAAGCGGCAGGCTCGTCTGCCCACGGCGGCAATCCCTGATATTAGGACAGGAAATATTCAGCTCTATTGCCGCTACCTGGCCAATCCTCTCCAACCTCAGAGACAGCTCCACAAATTCCCTCCATCCGGACTCCGAGGCGATGCTGACGATCACCGGTATGCCGAACTTATTTAAAACCGGCAGCTTCTCATTAATAAACGCCTCTACGCCGGGATTCTCCAGTCCTATGGAATTCAATAACCCGCAGGGGGTCTCGGCGGTACGCGGAGGGGGATTGCCGTCTCGGGGCTTGAGGGTAATAGTCTTGGAGACTATAGCTCCGAGCTTTTTAATATCGGCAAGCCCGGCCAGCTCCTCCCCGTAACCGAACGTACCGGAAGACAGCACTACCGGGTTCTTTAGCTTCAACCCTCCTATTTTAACTGCCAGTCTGTTCTGCATCTATCTGCCTAAAATCATCTTAAGGGAAACCAAAAGCAAAAACACCCCGAATATCTTTTTAAGCGCCGCATCAGGGACGTTCTGGATAAGGCTGGCCCCCAGGAGCCCTCCTATGAAAAACCCCGCGCACACAAAACCGGCGATGGATAATTTGACGTTGCCTGACTGCCAGTAACGCCAGGCAGCCAGGAGCCCTATGGGCGGGACCATAATGGCAAGTGTAGTCCCCTGGGCCTGATGCTGGGTAAGGCCGCAAAGATACACCAGGGCAGGAATAAGTACAGAGCCCCCGCCGATACCAAGCATCCCGCCGAAGACACCCGCAATCAGCCCTAAAGCGACGTAAAAAATCACGCTCATCTTGCCCCTCCTTAAAAACTCGGCTCAATACAGAGCACGCGGTATTTCTTAAAATCCTTCAAGCCGCCCAGGATAAAGCTCAGGTTAGTCAGGTATTTCATCTTACACCACACCCAGAATTTATCCCTTGGTTCCATCCCAAAATTCCATTTTACGTACTGATAGCCAAAATAAAGGAAAAAAAACAATGAGATTAAGGCAAATATCTTAAGGACAAGGCCTCCAAAAATCAACCCCAGGGAGAACCCCGCTATCCCCAATAGTGCAAATAAATGCAGGAGATGGAAATTTCCGATATAGACAAACCCCCTTAAAGGCAGAGGCAGCATAAAAGAAGGATTGCCCCGGATGAACTGCAGGATTATCTCTACACCGTTACGCCTGACATACTTATCAATGAGGGGCAGGTGTGCCTGGCCGTAGGTAACCCAGACCTTACGCAGCGATGCCAGGTCCGCGCGATGCATGTGGTCAACCCTGGCCTTAGGGGCGAAATAAAATTTCCATCCCTTAGAGCGGTGCTGATAACTCAAATCCATATCTTCTCCGGTAGGCCTTTCCCAGAAATGCGCACCCAACTTCTGCATCGCGCTGTGGCGGTAGGCAACATTGCAAGTGCCGAAAAAATAGGCCCGGTGGCCTCCGATATCTGCCGGCAGGGGCTCCCTGGGGAATTCCGGATAATACCCCTCCGGGATAAAACCGTAGCGCGGCGCTACCATATTAAAACGGAAGTGCTGACACCATGCCTCAACCAGATTATCAGGGTCTACCTTTAAGGTGTAAACCTCGCCTCCCACTGCGGCAATCAGGGGGTCGCGCTGAAAATGTTTTAGCATCTCGTGAATCCACTCTTTGGCCGGCGCACAATCGGCATCGGTAAAGAACAAAAATTCCCCCCCGGCAATTTCCAGGGCCTTATTGCGCGCAAAGCCCGGCGAAGGACATTTGGGTATCTCTACCAGTTTTATAAAAGGGTGTTTTTTCTGCCAGCTATTGATGATCTCTGTAGTACTGTCGCTTGAGCCTCCATCGGCAATAACCCATTCCCAAAGCTCGCGCGGGTAATCGACCTCCATAAGATACTCAAATGTTTTTTCGATTGTGCGCTCAAAATTCTTTACCGGGATAATGATGGAAACAAAAGGCCCGTTAGGCATCAGTCTTCTCCTTTCAGCCTCCTCTTTTCCCAGATCAGCCGGGAGGCCTCAAATACCGGTCCTTCCTTGCAGACGCGCTTATAGCCGTCAACAGTATCCACTACACACCCCAGGCATACCCCTAATCCGCAGGCCATATGCTCTTCAAGGGATAACCAGGAGGTAACATTGGATTCCCGCGATAACCTGGCTACCTCCCGTAACATCGGGCGCGGCCCGCAGGCATATATAGCCAGTTCCCCGCTGTCGGTTCCCGACTCCAAAACGCTCTCTAATAATCCGCTGACCCGGCCCTTAAACCCTCTGGAGCCGTTATCAGTAGCTATCCTGACGCTGTTTTTCAAACGGCTAAAGTCCCTTTCGCATAAAATACCTGATTTGTCTCTTGCCCCGAGAAGGACCATAACCTCTTTATTCTTTACGGCAAACTTCTCGGCTAAAAAAACCAGAGGCGCCACTCCCATGCCTCCGCCAACCAAAATTATACGAGCGGCTGGGCCGGGGCCGGGGAACCCGTTGCCGAGGGGTCCGATGACATCCAGGCATTCCCCCGCTCTGCTCTGCGATAATATCTCACTGGCCCGACCCACTACTTCATATAATACCTCAAAGGCGTTGCCCTTCACCCGATGGATGCTAAAAGGACGGCGCAGGAGCGGCTCAGAGGTGTCGCTTACCCTTATCTGGACAAACTGCCCGGGTCGCGCCCTCCTGATAGAAACCGGGGCCTCTAGCGTCAAAAGATAATGCCTTGAGCCCGCCAATTTATGATTAAGTATTTTTACCCTCGCTCTTGCCGTCATCGTTTATCGCTCTCGCCGGTACGCCTGCTCACATAGATATACAAACCTGCGAAAAGTAAAATAATAAGCGCTATGCCGATGCTCTCCTTGAAATACGCCCCTAACCCTTCCCTCTTAATATCACCCAACGACTCCAATAAAAGGGTAATCAACAGTACGGTCAGCACAGCCCCTGTCTCTCTCTTGAGCCAGCGGGGACGAAGCGGCAAATATTCGGCAACGTCCCTATCCAGCAGGGCGCTCAAAGAAGGCAGGATCCGGGGCACCCGGCTGCAGTAACGGGGGTACTCCGGGAAAAGCGTTAGTAGTTTTTTTTCCTCCTTGAATATCAATAAGATGTAACGCACAATAAAAACTAGCAGGAATATAGAAACTACCCACCACTCAAAAAGCATAAGGATTACCCCCAAGCCGACTAAAAGTATCCCCAGATACATCGGATTGCGCACTAAACTATACGGCCCGCCCTGTATTAAAAGCTGACCTTCCCCGGAGTGTTCAGATTTATACCCTCGTGCCGATGTCCTAAAAAGCTGCCCTAACAAAATAAAGGTAATCCCAAAAATCTCAGCTATCTCTCCCCAAGGCTCGGGCTCGCTCCAACGCAGGAAGAACTTCGGGAAGGCGGCAATCAAGAATACTGCCAGGGCGATAATAACCCCATTGACCTTAAGCCGCTTCTTCATAATCTACCTTTGACACTTAGGGCAAAAATAGGTGCCGCGCGACCCCAAGACGATTCTTTCGATAGGGGTCTTGCATACAAAACAAGGCTTGCCTTTTCTGCCGTAAACCTTATGGTGCCTGACATAATCTCCGCGCCCCCCGGATAAACGCACATAGTTATCTACCGATGAGCCTCCGTAACGGATTGCCTCTCTGAGAACCTTCTTAATCTGCCGGAATAAGATATTTTTCTCTTTATTAGATAGCCCCTGGGCAGGTCTCCTCGGGTCTATCCCGGAACAAAAGAGGACCTCAGCCGCATAGAGATTGCCTATGCCAGAGATAAAATCCTGCTCCATCAATAAAGGCTTGATGCTTGTCCTTCTACTATTGAGCTTATTGCTAAACTCTGCGGGCGTCAGCTCAAACGGCTCTGGACCCAGGTTCCGGATAAACCTTAAGGAACGCCAGTCATCGAGTAGCCTGAGTTCCGCGAACAGCCTCTGGTCGTTAAAATCCATAATTTTGCCGTCGGACAAGCAAAAACTCACCCGGCTCTTCTTGGCATCTCCGGGATAAACAAGCTGACCGGTCATTTTAAGATGTATTACCAGGGATTTGGCGTTGGAAAGCTCCAGTATCAAGACTTTCCCCCGGCGCAGCACCCGCCTGATAACCGCTCCCTTAAGCCCGTCCTTAAACCTTTCGACGCCCGGCTCCCTGATTACCCTCGGATTACGCACGCAGACCCGCAGGATTTTTTTCCCAACGATTATCTTATCCAGGTCTCTCCTAATGGTCTCTACTTCGGGTAATTCCGGCATGCCCTATTTTTACTCCTCGTCTTTTTAGCGGCCTTGCTGCCGCAGGAAGAACGTCTCTTATGATACTGCTGCAGAGGCATAACCCCCAATCCATTCCTTATCATAGCCTCGATACCGCCAACCGTGGCCTGCGCCCCGGAGATGGTTGTAGTATAAGGTATATTGTAAAGTATAACGTGGGAGCGTATCTTTACCTCGTCGGCGCGGGGGATCTTTCCCGAAGGAGTATTAATCACAAGCTGGATCTTATTGTCCTTCATAAGATCCAGGATATTGGGCCTGCCTTCGGCAATCTTGGGCATAACCTTGACCTTGATAGAATTCTTCATTAGGGCCGAGGCAGTGCCTGCGGTGGCATAGATGTTAAACCCGAGGTCCGAAAGCTTCTTGGCGATAAAGACCATCGCGCGCTTATCCTTATCGCGTACCGAAATAAAGACATTTCCTTTGGTAGGGATCTTTTGACCCGCAGCGAGCTGACTTTTGATATAGGCGCGCCCGAAATCGCGGTCAATCCCCATGACTTCTCCCGTAGACCTCATCTCAGGCCCGAGAATTATATCTACCCCCGGAAAACGGTTGAAGGGAAAAACCGACTCCTTGACGCAGACATGCTTCGGTATAATCTCCTCAGTAAACCCGAGCTCCTTGAGGCCTTTGCCTAACATTACCTTTGTGGCTAGCTTTGCCAGAGGCACGCCGATAGCCTTGGAGACAAAAGGCACGGTGCGGGAGGCGCGCGGGTTAACCTCTAATACATAAACCTTCTCGTCCTTCACCGCGAACTGAATGTTCATCAGGCCGGTAGTCTTCAATTCCCTGGCCATCTTATAACCGGCCTCCCGGATTTTATTCAACGTCCCTGTCGATAGGGTGTAGGCGGGCAGCGCCATCGCGGAATCCCCGGAATGAATCCCCGCCTCCTCGATGTGCTCAAGGATCCCTCCGATAACAAAGGTCTCCCCGTCCCCGATTAAATCCACGTCCACCTCGATGGCCTCCTCCAGGAATTTATCTATCAGGATGGGGTGCTCCCCGGAGACGCTGGCAGCCTCGCTGATAAACCTCTCCAGCATCACCTCTTCATATACGATCTCCATTGCCCTGCCGCCCAGGACATACGAAGGCCTCACCAGCACGGGGTATCCTATTTTCCTAGCTACCTCGCGCGCCTCTTCGAACGTAAAGGCAGTGCCGTTGTCCGGCTGCAGAAGCTCCAATTTATGCAGCATCTGTTTGAATCTCTTGCGATCCTCGGCGATATCAATGCTGTCGGCGCTGGTACCCAATAGATTCACCCCGGCCTTCATCAGGGGGATTGCCAGGTTAATGGGGGTCTGGCCCCCGAACTGCACGATAACCCCGAGAGGCTTCTCTACCTCAAGGATATTCAAGACATCCTCGACCGTAATCGGCTCGAAATACAGCCTGTCCGATGTGTCATAATCGGTGGAGACGGTCTCGGGATTACAATTTACCATAATGCTGTCGATGCCCTCTTCTTTTAAGGCATAGGCGGCGTGGCAACAGCAATAATCGAATTCAATCCCCTGTCCGATGCGAT
>JBAZKK010000014.1:0-30102 GCA_041650795.1 Candidatus Omnitrophota bacterium
TAGAGAAATATATAAAGGGAAGAGAGCTTACGGTCGGCATCCTGGATGGGAAGGTCCTGCCGGTAATCGAGATTATCCCCAAGCCGAGGTTCTTTGACTACCATGCAAAATATCATGCCGGTATGACAGAGTACGTTGTGCCCGCCAAACTGGACGGGTTTATCAGCAGCAGGGTCCAGGAAGCGGCTTTAGCAGCGCATAGACTGTTAGGGTGTTTTGGGTGTTCCAGGGTTGACATTATCCTGGATAGTGATAATATACCAGTTATTTTAGAGGTGAATACCATACCGGGCTTTACTGCTACCAGCCTTCTGCCTAAGGCTGCAAGGGTCGCGGGAATAGATTTTGGCGCGCTTTGCGTAAAGCTCCTGGAGTCGGCGTATGAAAAAAACAGGGTTTCGGATACCGCTTAAACTGATATTGCTGCTGGTGTTTTTGGCTGTTGCCTATCTTGGGCTGGCAGCTTTATTGAGTGGTCTAAAGAACTTGGATTATTTTAAGGTAAAGGAGGTTGTTGTTTCTTCCGCGGGAGAGGCATCGGATTTCGCTTATTTTAAAGGCCGCGGCATATTCGATATTGACCTACGCAGCGAGGCCGGGCGTATCTGGCAATTGTATCCCGGCTATAAAAGAGTAATGGTTATCAGGGTTCTTCCTAACCGCCTCTTTGTAAAATTCGTTAAACGCCAGCCCCTTGCCTATGTTAAGCTCTACCGTTATTTCTGCGTTGACGAAGAACTGGTGCTCCTGGATATGCCTGCCAGCTTAGAAGACAGCAATCTCCCGGTAATCCTGGGGCTTGATACCAGGATTTTCGGACCTAAGGTAGGCAGGAGGTATAATGTGCCGGAGCTCGCATTGGCAGTTGGAATCATAAATGAAATCCAGAGGAACCACCTTAACCGTTATATAAAGGTAAAAACTATCAATGTCGCCAGCGCAGCCAACGCCGTTTTTATTACCGACAGCGGCATCGAGGTAAGGGTGGGCCAGGAAAACATAAAGACCAGGATCGGCATCCTGCGCGATATCCTAAGCCACAGCAGAAATGAGCTCGCCAACATGAAGTATATAGACCTGAGGTTTAAAGACCCCGTGATAAAACCCAAAGAAGATGTTAAGAGATAATTATATCTGTGCCCTGGATATCAGTTCCAGCAAGATTGCCGCCGTAGTAGCCAGGATCAGCAAGAGGCGGATAAGCGAGTTGTTTTTTGAGGTCGGCCCTTCCAAGGGCGTCAAAAAAGGCGTAGTGGCCGACACGATTGGACTGGTAAGTTCTGTTTCGGCGGTGCTCAAGAGCCTCAAGGCATCGTCTGGCATTAATATCAAGACATTAAACGTTAATATCTCCGGAGAGGATATTTCCACCCGCCACAGCCGCGCCATTATCCCTCTTGTGGAAAGAGGCAATAAGGTTATTACGCCTTCCGATGTCTCCAGGGTCAACGAGCAGGCGCGTATCCTGGGTTCCAGCCTCCAGGAGGAAATAATACACTCCCTGCCTTACAGCTATGCCATCGATTCCAAGGCAAATATAGTCAATCCCGTAGGCCTCTACAGCCATCGTCTCGAGGTGGACCTTTACCTTATCTTTGCGAAGCTCTCGGGCGTACAGAGCCTCGCCCGCGCCGTCAATCAGTGCGGTTTTGATATCGGGGATATTTTTTTCTCAGGGCTTGCCACCAGCATCGCCGTATTCGATAATAACCCGCGCGAAGGAGTAGAGGTGCTTTGCGATATCGGAAGCGATACCACCGACATGCTTGTTTTTCGCAACGGCCGGCTTTCGGACGTTGACGTTATCTATTGCGGCGGAGACGACATTACCGTTAAGGTTTCGGATGAATTGAAGATCCCGTTTGAGTTAGCCGAAGAGGTGAAACGCTCGCACGCGTTTATGGGGGAGTACAGCCATCTTGCCGAGGACAAGGAGATATTGGTCAAGAAACAGGATATCTACAAACCCATTCCGGAAAAGAAGGTGATAGAGATTGCCGCCCGGGAAGGCAGGCGCCTTTGCGATGCCATCAAGGATAAGCTGGAGAGGATGGTTCCTTCCCAGAGGGTAATCAGTTTCATCTGCGTCGGCAGGACCGTAATGCTCGATGGTTTTCTGGAATCGCTGGAAAATGCCCTTGGCATCGCGGTGAGGCTCGGCCGTATCCGGAACCCCGAGATCGCCGGCCTGGTTAACCGCTATGATTCTCTTTCCGGCCAGCGCTACCTGACCTATCTGACCAGCCTCGGTCTTATCTGTCAATCCCTGCATTGCGAGCAGGCGCATACCTTATATGCCATCGATTCTCCGCACAATATCATTAGCCGGGCTTTTTGTAAGATCCAAGAGATCTATCAGGAATACTTCTGAAGACGCAGCCTTGATTTTGCGGATTTATTATCTATGCCTGCTGGGATTTTTTTTGCCGCCTGCTTCGGGGGCGTTCGTTCCGTAAAGGCTATCGCAGGCCAGACATACCTGTGCTTGCTGTAATCCCCTGCCTGCCGGCAGGCCCGCAGACCTTTGGCAGAATTTTCTAATGCAGGCTCCGGCAAGGTCCGTAAAATCTTCATGCATTGTTTCATCAGGTTCAGGTTTGCCCCTTATTCCTTGATGCATCTGCATGTCGGATGCCTCTATTCCTATTGACCTTGTTGTTTTATCGGATATAATATATTAATTCAGGCATGGTCAAGCAGAATTTATTTCATGTAAGGCAGCGTATCTTAAGCGCCTGCGCCAGGGTGGGGCGTGACCCCGCCGGAGTCACGCTGGTAGCGGTAACCAAGAACCGCACCGTAAAAGAGATAGAGGAAGCGTTTAAGGCCGGCATAACCGATATCGGGGAAAACAGGGTGCAGGAGGCGTTTCTGAAGCACCGGCAATTCCTTGAAGGAGGAGGCGATGCCACTGCGGTTTTCCGGGATATCAAGTGGCACCTTATCGGGCACCTACAGACCAATAAGGTTAGAGAGGCAGTTGCGATTTTCGACCTCATACATTCCGTAGACAGCCTCCGCTTAGCCTGGAAGATTAATAAGGAGGCAGGCAGGATTAATAAGATTCAGAAGATATTGTTGGAGGTCAACGCCTCGGGAGAAGCAAGCAAGTATGGTTTTGCGCCCCGGGATTTAAACATTTCAATCAAAGGCCTTTCTGGATTAAACAACTTAAGGGTTTGCGGCCTGATGACAGTTGCGCCGATAACGGATAGCCCGGAGCATTCCAGGGTTTATTTCAAGGCCCTGAAGGAACTTCGGGATAACATTGATGCCTTAGGCCTGACGGGCTGCCGTCCGGGGATTTTATCCATGGGCATGACCGGTGATTTTGAAGTGGCAATCGAGGAGGGGGCGGGCATGATACGATTAGGCCGGGCAATATTCGAGGGGCAAAATGCAGGATAAAATAGGGATTATCGGTTTCGGAAGCATGGGTTCGGCTATGGCGGAACAGCTGAAGTCGCGCTGCCAGGTTTACGTTTTTGATAAGGACAGGAACAGGACCCTGGCGGCCCATGGCGTTGTCGTTGCGGAGAGCCTGGCAGGGGCGGCAGAGAAGTCCGCTGTGCTGGTATTGGCAGTCAAGCCGCAGGATATCGACGGGGTCTTAAAGCCTTTGCGCGAGCACTGCAAGGGCAAATTGATTATCTCCATCGCTGCAGGCATCAGCACCAGGCATCTTGAGAGGATGCTGGGTGAGGTTAGGGTAGTCAGGGCAATGCCCAATATCGGAGTTAGGATTGCAGAGTCCGTGACCTGTCTGAGCAAAGGCGCTTTTGCCGATGAGGAAGACCTGGAATCAGCGCAGGAACTTTTCTATTACCTGGGAGCCACCCGCATTATAGAAGAGAATATGATGAATGCCGCTACTGCCATCTCAGGCAGCGGACCGGCATACCTTTTTTATTTCCTGGAAGACAACCAGATGGATCACGCCAATGTCCCGGAGCATGCCCGCCATGACATGATTAAGCGCCTGGCGCAGGCAGCCGAGGGGCTGGGTTTTAGCCACGATGACGCCATGTTTCTGTCAGTAAATACCGTAAATACGAGCTTGAGTCTCATTAAGAAGACGCGCCTTGGCCCTGCGGAATTGCGCCTTCAGGTTACCTCCAAGGGTGGAACTACCGAAGCGGCGCTTGTGATATTGCGCCAGTCGGGATCCTGGAGCGATGCCGCCAGGGCGGCGTTTAAGCGTGCCGAAGAATTAGCGCGGAGGGATTGATGGTGGAACGCATCGGGATTATCGGAGGCAGCGGTTTATACCAGATTGACGGAGTAAAAGTCAAAAAGAAATTTTATCTAAAGACCCCTTTCGGCCGTCCTTCCGGACAGTTCGTGCTCGGCTATCTTGAAGGCAAGGAGGTAGTTTTCCTTCCGCGCCACGACGTGGGGCACCGCATTTCTCCCAGCCACATCAATTACCGTGCTAATATCTATGCTATGAAGAAGCTGGGGGTAGGCCGCATTATCTCTCTGGCCGCCTGCGGAAGCCTTAAGGAAGAGATAAGGCCGATGGATTTTGTAGTGGCGGATCAGTTTGTAGACCGCACCAATCATGCCAGGGATATGAGTTTTTTTGAGGAAGGCATTGTCGCGCATATTGAATTTTCACATCCGGTCTGTGAGGAATTAAGGGGTATCTTGTGCCGCTCTGCCAAAGAGGTTACAAACCGGGTGCATAACGGAGGCACCTATATCAACATGGAAGGGCCGGCCTTTTCAACCCTGGCGGAATCCGCGCTCTACCGCAGCTGGAACATGGATATTATCGGCATGACAAATTTTGCCGAAGCCAAGCTCGCGCGCGAGGCCGAGATGTGTTATGCCACCGTTGCTGCAGTGACCGATTATGATTGCTGGCATCCTTCTCACGATGCCGTCAGCATAGAGATGGTAACCCGCAACCTTTCCAGTAATATCGATAATTCTAAAAAGATACTATCAAGAGTTATCAGGGCAATACCCGGCGAGAGAGGGTGCTCCTGCGGTTCTGCATTAGAGCACGCAATCATCACCGACCGTCGGTATATACCGCGGCGCATTAAAAAGAAGCTTAGTATCATTATTGGTAAATATGTCAAATAGCACGGACTATAAGAATACCCTGAATCTTCCCAGGACCGCCTTTCCCATGAAAGGCGACCTGCCTAAGCGGGAGCCTTCAATCCTGAAAACCTGGCAGGAGGGCGATATCTACGGAGCTATCTGTAAAAAGGGCAATTCCGCCAATAGGAAGTATATTCTTCACGACGGGCCGCCATATGCCAACGGCAACATACACATCGGCCACGCCCTCAATAAGACCTTAAAGGATATCATCGTAAAGTACAAGGCCATGCAGGGTTTTTATGCGCCTTACGTGCCGGGGTGGGACTGCCACGGCTTACCGGTGGAGCACCAGCTTTTCAAGGAGCTCAAGATTAATAAATACCAGATTGACCAGCTTGAATTCCGCAAGAAGGCTTATCAGTACGCCTCAAGGTACGTTGAAATCCAGGAAGGAGAGTTTAAGCGCTTAGGCGTTTTTGGGGACTGGGATAATCCGTATCTTACCTTGAGCCGGGAGTATGAAGAGAGTATTGTGCGTTCATTTGCGGAATTGGTAAAGGCCGGGTATGTCTACCGCGGTCTTAAACCGGTGAATTGGTGCTACAGGTGCGAAACCGCGCTTGCCGAGGCAGAGGTAGAATACGAAGACCATGATTCCCCTTCGATATTCGTTAAGTTCGGGATTAAACCGGGAGGGGATTTCGGACCTGAGAGCAGTTTGGTGATTTGGACCACTACCCCCTGGACGTTGATCGCCAATGTGGCAGTGGCAGTGCATCCGGATTTTGCCTACTCGTATATCAAGACCCCCAAGGGCAATCTGGTTATAGCAAATGTAAGGCTGGCTATCTTAAGCCAGGCGGGGATTGATAAATACGAGGTCCTCCGGGAATTAAAAGGCAGGGAGCTTGAGGGTCTGATCTACGAGCATCCCTTTGGCCTGCGCGAGGGCAGGGTGGTGCTGGCCGATTACGTTTCCGCAGAGGAAGGCAGCGGGTTGGTGCATACCGCTCCCGGCCACGGCGCCGAAGATTACCTTACCGGAATGAAATATAAACTTCCAACCCTGATGCCGGTTGATTCAAAGGGAAACTTTGACGACTCGGCCGGGGAATTCCGCGGGCTTAACGTATATGACGCCAATAAAAAGATTATCGATAAGCTTGAGAGCTTGGGCGCCTTGCTTTTGGCTGCTAGGCTACGGCATTCCTATCCGCACTGCTGGCGCTGCAAGAGCCCGGTAATCTTCAGGGCTACCAATCAGTGGTTCCTTGACATTGACCATAAGCAGGAGGGCGCAGGCATTCCATTGCGCCGGCAGCTTCTGGATGCGATAGGCAATGATGTCGAGTGGATACCTTCCGCAGGCAGGGAGCGCATCTCGGCAATGGTGGAGTCCAGGCCGGACTGGTGCCTCTCAAGGCAGCGTTATTGGGGCGTGCCTATCCCGGCTTTAATCTGCAACAAATGCAAAAAAGAAACCCTCCAGCCGGAGGTAATCGAGAGGTTTGCGGCATTAGTAGCCAAGGAGGGTTCGGACAGCTGGTTCAGCCGCGAAGTAACTGATTTTATCCCCGAAGGGTTCGCCTGTAGCTGCGGTGGTAACAGCTTTTCCAAGGGTACGGATATCCTGGATGTCTGGTTTGATTCCGGGGTAAGTGCCGAGGCAGTATTGAAAAAAAGAAAAGAGCTTTCTTACCCGGCCGACCTATACCTGGAAGGCTCAGACCAGCACCGGGGATGGTTCCAGTCTTCATTGATATCGGCGATGTGCATTAACGGCAGGCCGCCTTTTCGCACCGTCCTGACCCACGGCCATGTGGTGGACGGCGAAGGGCGTAAGATGTCCAAGTCGCTCGGCAATGTTATCTCCCCGCAGGACATCATCAAGGATTATGGTGCAGATATCGTGCGCCTGTGGGTGGCTGCCAGCGATTACAATGAAGATATCCGTATCTCAAAGGAGATGCTGGCGCGTTTATCCGAGTCCTACCGCAAGATACGCAATACCGTAAGGTTTATTTTAAGCAATCTTTATGATTTTGAGCCTGAGAATGATGAGGTAAGTTACGGTGATTTAAAGGCCATAGATAAGTGGATATTGAAAGAGTCTGAGGCGGCGTTGGAGCAGATAAACGTCTCTTACGATTCATTTAAATTTTATAAAGCCTATAAATCAATCTATGACTTTTGCAATGAGCAACTCTCGATGTATTATCTGGATATGATAAAAGGACGGCTTTACACCTATGGCGCAAGGTCTCCGCAAAGACGTTCTGCCCAGACCGCCATCTTCAGGGTCTTGAATATCCTGGTAAGGGTCATGGCGCCCGTTCTTTCTTTTACCGCGGAAGAGGTCTGGCAGAATATGCCCAAGGATAAAGCTTCGAAGGCAGCGCCCAGCGTGCACCTCTCTGATTGGCCAGAGCCTAACGTTGAAATAACCCGGGACGACGCCCCTCTGCGCCTCGGGGAGGTCGTGCTGCGCATACCACTCGTCGCCAAAGTTCTTGAGGAGCTGCGCGGAAAGGGTCAGATAGGAAGTTCCTTTGATGCCAGAATAAATATATTGACAAATGACCCCAAACGTTATACATTCTTATCCAGTCTTAAGGACGAACTCTGCGAGATTTTTAAGGTTTCGCAGGTAGAGATAACAAAAAAAGACAAAACTGGCGAGGTTATCAGGATTGAGGCCGCCAAGGCCGAGGGAGCGAAATGCGTGCGCTGCTGGAATTATTCCTCCAGCGTCGGGAAAGACAAGGATCATCCCTTAATATGCGAAAGGTGCCTATCGGCCATAGGAGGAAAATAAATTGAAGAAGAAATTCAATAAGAAGGAACTGGCGGAGTTCAGAAAGATAATACTGAAGAAAAAAGAGGATATCCTTGATGAGATTAAGAGTATTTCCGAGGACGTGTTGAAGAAGTCTCAGAAAGACGCCTCGGGAGACATCTCCGGTTATAGCTATCACATGGCCGACGTCGCCACCGATAACTACGACCGGGAGTTCTCGCTGGGGCTGGCCTCAAACGAAAGGGAATCCCTTTATGTTTTAGACGATGCCCTGAAAAGAATTGATGAAGGCACCTACGGAATCTGCGAAGTCTGCAAGCAGCCGATTTCAAAGACGCGCCTAAAGGCCCTCCCTCAGGCTTCGCTCTGCGTAAAGTGCCAGGAGAAAAAGGAGAAGAAATAGCGCATAGGATATTTTGCGATGGCCCTGATTATTGCGGCATCCGTGCTTTTCCTGGATCAGCTCACGAAGTCCCTCGTCACCAAATACCTCTCTTTTAATCAAAGCCTTCCACTTATCGACGGCGTACTGTATCTTTCCCTGGTGCACAACCGCGGCGCAGCCTTCGGGATGCTCAAGGGGCTGAATATTTTTTTCATCTTTATGGCGCTGGCGGCGATAACGTTAATCTACCTTAATTTAAGGAGACTCGGCTGGCGCAGGGTTACCATTCCGGTAGCGGCCTTGAGCCTTATTCTGGCAGGGGCATTGGGCAACCTGATAGACCGCCTTGCCTTCGGGTATGTCATTGATTTCATAGACCTGCGCGTCTGGCCGGTATTCAACGTTGCGGACAGCGCCATTACCATCGGCGCGCTATTGTGGGCGTTTTCTATTATCAAGACAAGAAAATAATATCATTAGGGCGGACGGACAAATTTAAAAGTTTACTCCCGGCGAAGCCGTAATGTGTTATAATAGAGCCTTACGATGCATCCCATAATCTGTAAGATAGGTTTTTTAAATATTTATTCATACGGCCTGGCTTTGGCGGTCGCATTTATGCTGGGTTCATTCTTGGCCAGCCGCCAGGCAGCCAGGATCCATGCCGCCCCGGAGACGGTATTCAACCTTTGTTTCTTGGTTTTTGTCGCGGGCATCATCGGAGCGCGATTATTCTACGTCAGCTACCATCTTTTTTATTATCTTAGGAACCCCCTGGAGATTATCATGTTGCAACAGGGGGGTCTTTCCTGGTTTGGGGGTTTGATCCTGGGTACCGCTTGCGGGTTCTTCTATTTAAAGAAGAATAAGCTTCCTGCCGGAAAGACGATAGACCTGCTTGCCCCGTATCTTGCCCTGGCCCAGGCCATCGGCAGGATAGGCTGTTTCCTTAACGGCTGCTGTTATGGAAGGGCTTCGCGCTTCGGGATTTATTTCCCGGTGCACGACGCCGTCCTCATTCCCACCCAGCTTTATTCGTCGCTTCTGTTGTTGTTTATTTTTATAGTGCTGAGGGTCATGCGCGAAAGCCCTCATCGCGACGGACAGATATTCTTATCCTACCTTTTATTTTACTGCACCAGCAGGTTCTTTATCGAGTTCTTCAGGGCCGATAACCCGGCGTTATTCTGGGGGTTGACCATCTTCCACCTGATGAGCATTGCAGGGATTATCGTTGCCGTCACAGGGTTCATTCTTCTAATAAGGCCCCGCCGTAAATAAAAATGCAGGAATATACCGTCAAGGCAGATTTAGAGCAGGCAGGCAGACGCCTGGACGCATTTCTTGCGGATTATTTCAAGACCATCAAATCGGGATACTCGCGGAATTTTATCCAGAACCTTATCCGCCAGGGCGACGTTAGCCTGGGGGGCGTGTCGTTGAAGCCCCACTATAAGGTTAAAGGCGGCGACGAATTCCGTGTAACGGTAACCGAAAGAAAGGCTAAGAGTTTACAGCCGCGGGATATTGCGCTGGATGTGATTTACGAGGATGATGAGCTGGCGGTAATAAATAAGCCCTGCGGTATGGTGGTGCATCCCGGCGCCGGTAAGGAAGATGACAGCCTGGCAAGCGCCCTCCTGTGCCGGTTTAAAAAATTATCCGATATAAATCCCGAGAGGCCGGGTATCGTTCACCGGTTGGATAAGGATACCTCGGGGCTCTTGGTGGTAGCGAAGACCAATCCCGCGCATCTTGAATTGACGCGCCAGTTTGCGGAACATTCTATCAAGCGTAAATACCTCGCACTGGTTGAAGGCATGATGGAGTTTGATGAGAACGTAATCGAATTCCCCATCGGCAGGCATCCTACCCGAAGAAAGAGCATGGCGGTTAGCTTCAGCGCGGGTGCGCGGTATGCCAAGACCCGTTATCGCACCCTGGAGCGCCTTAAAGAATTTAGTTTAATAGAGCTGGAGCCTTTTACCGGCAGGACGCATCAGCTGCGGGTGCATCTGGCACATGTCGGTCATCCTGTCTTGGGGGATGTTAAATACGGCAAGCGCGGTAATTTTGAACGCCTGGCGCTGCATGCCGTATATTTAGGCTTTAGGCATCCATTAAGCTGCCGATCCCTGGAGTTTAGATGCGATATGCCTGCCGAATTCAAAGAATTCCTGCGTAAAACAAAAAAGCCCCTATTATGAACAAACTCTCCGCAACGGACCGAATAGCATCTTTTGCACAAGAGAAGAGGTGCGCTTTTGGAGGTATGATGCAGCGCTTGCCGTTAACTTTCCATAAAAACGCCGCCTTCATCTTAGTGGCTGCTTTTTTCGTCCTCACCAATATCATATGGTGGCAGCAGAATAAGTTTGTCCAAGGACCGGATGAAGGTGAGCATTTATATAAGAGCATCGAGCTCTATGAAAACGGCGGATATCTCTATGAATTCCTGCACCCCAAGGTATATCATTCCTATTACAACGGACCGTTTTTTTACCTTACCGCGGGGGTTTTCTACCGTCTCTTCCAAAATACCGCCTACCAGGTTTCAATGCTGAACAACATTTTCTATATTATTCTGCTGCTGTTCGGTATAGCTAAATTGGAACGGTTGATTTTCGGTACCCCTGGCATCCTTTCAGCCCTGTTCTGCATGCTTATACCTATGGGGGCTATTTATTCAAGATTCTTTAACCCCGACATAGCCGTATGCAGCGTGCTGGTGTGGTTTATGTATTTTCTGAAGAAAGGAAATGAAGAGGTAAATTTAAAATATTTTTATTTAGCTTTTCTGCTTATACTGATCGGCGGATATATCAAGGTAATATTTTATTTATACGCTTTTTCCCCCTTATTCTGCTATCTAATCCTGCCCCTTAAAAGAAAACAGCCCCGAAGGTTTATTTTTAACCTTGTTTTACTCGCCGGCCTTATGTTATCGTTCTATTTTATATACCCTACTCATTTTAGAACTATGCTGGATGATTATCTTTTCTTCGGGGAGGGGTTTCACAACCAAGATTCGGTTCTGCAGGGCTTTTTCTTGGTAAAAGATGGCCTGAGTAGGTATCTCGGAAATTTAGGAAAGATCGCTCTTCAGATTGTTAATTCACAGTTCGGCGGGATAATGTCTTCATTCCTTGTCTTTAGTCTTGCAGTTTTTGTTTTTTCAAATATTAAGAAAGAAGACAGGTTTATTCTGCTTGCCTGTCTCCTTGGCCCGGTTCTATTCATAAGCAGGTATTTCATTTTTTTCGAATTAAGATATTTCCTGCCGTTGCTTATCATTGAAGCCATGATTATCAGCTACGGCTTAAATTTTCTTTTCCGTAAAGGTAAGGTTTTTAAATTTACGGCAATATTATTTATCTGTTTTTCTTTAGTTCAATACCTCGGGGTCTCCTTTTCGAAAAAATGGACGGACTTTTTTATTAGGTATGCGATTTTTAAAGGGAGCATAAACCTTTCGCACGAACCGGTCTATGTCAACCCTCTGCCTTTTCCCGTAAACCCCTTAGAAGAGATTATAGGCGTGCTTGAGGATGCGCAAAAGAGTGGCATATCCCCAACCGTATGTTTTATATATAATTTTAAAAAAGAGCCATTTACGGAGTTTTTTTCCAAAAGATTGGGGTATTATACGCATAGGTTTCAGAGATTTTTTTACACCGTATGCGATGGCTACCTTAGCTGCACCGCAGATTCCGTATGCGATGCCAATTTTATTGTAGTAAGCCGGTCCTATATCGGGGAAAAAGCATCCGTTCTTTCGCCAGGCGCTTTATTTTACAAGAAGAAATGTTTTAGCAATGCCGGGGCATGCCAGCCGTTTCTGAAAGAATTTGAAGGATACTTAAACGATGGAAATTTTAAGCTTTACCGGCAGGTTGGCGCCTATGACCCAGCGGGGGGCAGAAAGGAGCAATTTTTGATATACTTAAGAGATAATGCCTCAAGCTAACGGGCGGGGTTGAATTTTGTTGAAAATGCGGAATGTGACTTTCGGATTATATTGCGATTTTAATTTTATCATAGCGTTCTATTCATTACTTTAGAATATGGCAGGATGCAGTTTGGGGGTTATAGTTTATAATGAGGAAAATAATATTCGCCAGAACCTCGATTCTATACTCAGACAGGAAATCGCTCCTGGGATAATCGATGAAATTATCGTCATCAGCAGCGGTTGCACTGACAAGACCGAAGAGATAGTGAGAGAATTATCCGTAAGAGACCCCAGGATAAGATTATTGATACAAAGGGAGCGTTTAGGAAAAGCCTCGTCAATAAACCTGTTCCTCAAAGAAGCTAAAGGCGAGATCCGTATTCTATGCAACGGCGACCTAGTTTTAGACAGCGATGCCCTGCGTAAATTAATAGAGCCTTTCCTTGACCCTGCCGTCGGGATGACGGGAATGAGGCTTGTCCCGATGGATGATTCGAATACCCTTGCGGGGTTTGTCGTGCGGTTTATGTGGCAATTGCATCATGAGGTAGCCAGGATATACCCGAAATTGGGCGAAGTAGTTGCTTTTAGGAACGCCGTAGAAAAAATTCCCGAGAATACCCCGGTAGACGAAGCCACTATAGAGGCTATCGTGATAGAAAAGGGTTACAGGTTACACTATATATCTAATGCTATCGCAAGAATCAGGACGCCCTCCAATATCAAAGATTTTATCATCCAGAGAAGAAGGATCGCCTTTGGGCATTTATGGTTAAAGGAAAAATATCGATATATACCGCCTACCAGGCGCAAGTTATTATTGATAAAGATGTTATCCGTAAATACGGATCTGATATTGAAGTTTAAGTTTTTTATATTTATTTCCATGTTTTTGGAGTCCATAGGAAGAGTCCTGGGGTTGTGTGATTTTTATATCGGAAAAAAAGAGCATCATATATGGATGATAGCCAAGTCAAGTAAATCCAGACGCCAGCCTCCATTGCCCGGGGCGCACTATAAATCCGTAGAATGAAAGTGTTCTTTATTTTTCCCAACGTCCTCAATAAGCCCTGCATCCATTATGGAATTGCTTCTATCGCCGCTCTGCTTAAAAATAACGGCCATCAGGTAAGTCTGATGCAGGTTTTGGAAATACCCAAAAAAGGTGCGATAATAAAAAATATTGCCGCGAGCCGGCCTGATATCATAGCCTTTACCTCCGTAACAAGTCAATTTTCAATAGTAAAGGAGATTGCCCAATCTATCAGGCGTGAATTCGACCTTCCGATTATCTGTGGAGGCATTCATGCTACCTTGGCTCCCGATGAGGTTATAGCCGACCAGAACATAGATATTATTTGTAGAGGGGAGGGCGAGTATCCTATGCTGGAACTCGTATCAAAACTCAGGAATAACCTGCCCTGTGACGATATTAAGAATTTATGGATTAAAAGAAACGGAATAGTCAAAAAAAACGGAATCAGGCTGCCCCTCGATAATCTTGACAAACTGTCGTTTCCCTATATTGATTTTTTTGACATTGAGCATATGCTCAGAAGTGAGCACGGTAGGTTCAGGGTAATAACTTCGAGGTCCTGCCCTTTTGACTGCAGTTACTGCTGTGCCCCGGCTCTTAGAAGGCTGTCTGGAGATGATAATGGAAGAGTTCGTCGCTTGAGCGTAGATTCAGTTTTAATGCAGATGAGGTCATGGTTGGCAAAATACCCCATAAAAAGCTTTATAATAGACGACGATGCATTTACGGTTGACCAGGAATATGTTGCGGAATTTTGCAGTAAATATAAAAATGCCATAGATGTTCCATTCGCGTGCAATTCAAGGCCGGAATCTCTGAGCCCTGGCCTGCTTAAAATCCTGAAATCTGCGGGATGCGAACTTATGTTAGTGGGTGTAGAGAGCGGCAGCGAGAAGCTAAGGAACGATGTTTTGAATAGAAGCATCTCCAACAACAGGCTTATAAATTGTTTTAAGCAAATCAGAGCCGCCGGGATAAAAACCTTCTCGTTTAACATGATAGGGTTGCCTGGCGAAACGGAAGATGAGGCTGAGGAGACCATAAGATTAAATCAGGAAATTTCGCCCGATTCGCTTCAGGTTTCTATGTTTTGTTTTTACCCTGGCACTAAACTATCTAAATCATTCAAGATCGAAAGCCAAGAGCCCTATGATAAGATATTCAATTATTTTACATGCAGCGGCAGAGTAGCATCAGCTCCTCCGTTTACGAGATTGACTCCCGAAAAGGTCGATTATTATATGCATAAATTAAGGAGCCTCTGGATTGAGGAGGCAATCCGAAGGAGATACCGCTATCTATTCCTTTTTTATCGCGTGTTGATAAGAATCATCGGATTTAAAAAAACGGTTGCCCTCTTTTTGAAACTGGCATTTCTGAAAGACCACGTTTTATATTGGTATGTCTGGCGTTTCAAAAATTATTTTATCGAAAGAAAAAGAAAAGGACCTAATATTTAATTTAGAAGGTTATAAAGAATCCGTTATATGACGATGCCTGCCGAAGCCCGTAATAATAGCGTGCTTTACGAAGGGTTCGCGATATGCCCCTATTGCCGGAGAATAATAGAGGCAAGGGAGGTCATCAGGAATGGGTTTATCTACCTTTTGCAAAAATGCCCCTACGATAACATAGAGTCGGAATTTCTTCTACAGAAAGCCGATAGGTACGCCTTTGATTCGCAATCCGCCAGGTCTAAAGAGGCCTCCCGCATAAAGATGGAGAAGATTTTTAAAATCGGGCAGAGATTAACGGATGTAAAAGATGTCCCCAACTGGAGAAGTATAAATGATGTGTTTTTCCTGTTAACAAAGAAATGTAACATCAGCTGCCGCGTTTGTCTTGACCAGGATTCCAGGGCGAGGGAAGACATTCCTTTGGAATTTGTCGAAAAGCAGATGAGGATATTCAAGAACGTAAGGGTTTTCCTAGAGGGGGGAGAGCCGACGATGAGGGGGGATCTAAAAGAGATAATTTCAAGGATTAAATCCCCCCGCAATAAGATTGCGATAATAACCAATGGAGTAAAATTATCTGATTTATCCTACTTGGATGAGCTAAGGAAGCATGGCTTAGACATAGCGGTTATAACCCTGGACGGATTTGATCCAGAGTCTTCCATGATTATCAGGGGCGATTCTTACGATGTTGCGCCTGTTTTGAATGCCGTCAGGAATGCCGCCTTTTTGCATATCGAAACGTGGATCCAACCGCTTATTTTAAAAGGCGTTAATGAAACTCAGATAGAGAGAATCCTTTTGTTTGCTGCGGATAATGCGAACATAACAAGGATTTTTTTCAATACCCTTTTTCTATCCGCCGGTTTAAGAAAAAAGGGCTTTGGAGAGAACCATTTATTATCCAAGGATGAGCTTGAGGGATTGATAGCCGTGCCCCTCGGCATAGAGGTCGAATATTTCAGCCTCTTTTTCAGCGTCAAAGCGGCCATCATTAATTTTATCATGAAATTTTTTCCTTTTGCCAACAACAGCATGCCCGTGCCCCACCAGTTATACCTCAAGAGAGAAAACGGCAAGCTGCTTCCCCTTCTGGAATTAAGCGAACTCAAGGAAATCCGCGATATATTTAAAAGAAAGGCCTACTATAATTTTTGTAGATACAAATACCTGAAGTTATTTTACTATCTTTTGAAAAACCGGTTTTCAATAATAAGGTTTGAAGAGGAACTCTCCAGGAGGAAGGTGCTTACTGTCGTGGCCGGAACCCCTCGTCCTCTTGAAGCTTTTTCGCTGGGTTATTTCTCGGATGACATCATATTTGACCGGAAAGGGATTGTAGCCGTAAGAAGGGCGGCTGACGCTTAAAATAGTAAAATAAGGCGGCGGCTCCCGGCACATCTTAAATGGCTCGCCACCTTATTAATAAAATTGAGATATATTGAATTTTATTAATAGGAGAGACTTTGATAATGATATTATTTTTTTGCGAGTTTATATAGGTTTATCATCGCCATCGAGCTTTAGGATAGCTTCTATCAGCTTATCTGCGGTAGGCGGGCATCCCGCGATAAAACATAATTTATTTTTTTCGGCAGCACCTTTCATGCAATTCCCCAGCAGTATCACCCTGCCGTGCCTGGGGGGGAGGCAGGAATTCCCCGAAAGTATATCCAGTCTTTGCAACAAGGTAAACTTCAGTATCTTGCGGAATAACTTAAAATTTCTAAATGCCTCCTTTTTCAGCTCCCCCATTAAATTGCTGCACCCCGAACAGGTCTTGTCAGTAATCCACATGTGGAATTTGAGCTTTCGGAAGCACTTCACCTTAGGGAAAAAGAAGCTTTTTTTTATTTGAACATGGGTTAGTCCGTCAACCTCGCATCTGTCCGTATCATTGCGTAGGTGCTTTACCAGGTCGGGGTTTATGCCCATAATCCTGCAGCAGGTGCGGTCAACTGCGTACATATCGCGCCCCATCACAATCAGGCCCAGATTTTTAACTTCTGTTCCGGTCGCGCCAGGGCCAAATCCTTCCAGGGCATTAGTGCCGTCAACGATGCAGAAATCCGGTTGTATCTTTTCCGACAATAACCTTATGTTTTCGTGCAGGTCTCCCGTGATATGCATGTTTCTTTTGCCGGGAAAATCCAGTAAGCCTTTTTGGTTCTTGACGCATAAGCTGACGGCGGTCTGGATATGTGTTTTTATTTTAGAGACGTTTATATACTCGCATTCCTTTTCCAGCAGGAACTTCGGCAGGAAGAGATTGAAGTCCGGCAGCGATACGGCAGCCTTTTTGGCTTTGTTTAAATCCAGTAGTGCCACATTGTATTTTTTAGCCATTCTCCTGTAGCCGGTTACCTCAAATACCTTATTGACATCGCTGGGTATCGGGGATTCGCCTACGGTTATATCAGTGATTTTTATCTTTTTTAAATATTCTATAATCCCACCGACAACCTTCGGGTTTACTATGCAGGGGGAATCCGGTTTGTAAAAACCGCATATATTGGGTTTAATGAAAATCTTATTTTTGGCGGGAGTATAACGGATTTCATCCAGGAATTTCATTACTGCTTCTTCGATTGATTGCCGCCCTATTTTCCTTACGTAGACCTTTGGCATGTTATTTTCTGGGGTAGCCGCCATGCGCAAAACCGGCTGTGCCGTTCTCAGTTCGTTGGTTAACTCCAGTTTAACTTGACGAATGACACTCACGCTATATGGCAGGTGTAATGCAAAAAGCGCTCCATATATGCGAGCAAAGTCACCATTTTGCTTATGATCCTTGTATTAATAATCTTCCTGTCGGGATCCCCCTTATCTCATTCAGTATCTTATATAATTCAACGCAGTGGTAATTAACGCCGCAGGGTTGAGCATGATATTGGTATATGAAACATTCGATAGATGGCAGGAGCATCGGTTTTGCCCGATCCCTTCGCGTATTATGTTTGTTGCTTTCGATAGCCATAATCCAGTAAAATCGTAATCGTGCTCCCTGAGGTTCCCCATCGGTAATTTTTTGGTAGCGCAGGCCCATATTTCTCCGTAAGGATTTATCTGGCATGAGGCATAACCGGCATAGCAGGTAAGCGGTTTTTTATTAAACCTCAAGGCGTTGCTTATGGAGTTATAGTAAGTTATCCTGAATGCCTTCCTGATTCTATCAATGGATTTTTTTCTCTCGGATTTAATTTTGGAAAGATAGAAATCAAGCGCTTCCAAATAATCAAGTTTGCTCTCAAAGAATTCGCAGGTTTCATTGGAGTATTCTTCTCTTACCTGGGCGTCTTCTATGATGTAGGATTTCGGCCTCAGGTTTTCCTTTATCCAGCCGTAAATATGCGGAAAATCTTCTAGGTTATACCTCGAGAGTACGGTATGGACTCCTGCTGTAAAATTTGGGTTCTTCAGCGAATCAAGGAGGTCGATAGTCCGGCGAAGGGATTCGAAGTTGCCGTTTAATCCCCTTATCTCGTCGTGTTTTTCCCCGATATGGTCCAGCGAGAGGTTAAGTATGAATTGTATGCTGGGGTAACTTTTGACTAATTTCCCCATGATTGCGGATATCTCGGAGGGTTGAGAGCCGTTGGAAGGGATATTGAGTATTCTGGGGCGCAGGGAGCGACAAATATTATGAAGTATTTCAGAGAAGTCTTCTCTTAAAAATGGCTCGCCGCCCCCCGCCGTTACCCAGTAGGCTTTATTTATGGATTTGAAGATCTTCTTATATTCCTCCAGGGTTAATTCTTTCTGTTCGTTCTCCCGATGCTTCCAGATAAAGCAGGTTTTGCACCTGGAATTGCATTTGGACGTTACAACAAAAACTATATTTGACGGCAGGATGGTGGCTTTGCGGAATCTCCTGTTTAGATAATACAAAGGCAGTTTATAAAATGGGAAATCATACAGCATATGCATGCGTCGTGTTAAACCGGAAGTTTGCGTTCCATCACAATAGCGATACAAATCAATCTTTACATAATAATACATCCAAAGTTCCCATAAATCCAGAATAAAATACCGTTAAGTGAAACACGAAGGAAGTATTTTTGCTTTTGGCATCGTAGAAAGCCCCAAGCTTACGCAAAGCGCATTCCTTACCTTCGCTTACGGAACTAACGGTAGCTTATGAAGTTATGCGTGGTTACGCCGGTAAAAATAGCACTTGATTTTTATCTCGATGATGATATAATTAACAACTAAAAATAGGGTGTCTTCTATCTCTAGAAGGGGGAAAGATGACCGAGAATGCCAAATCGCCCGTCTTAATACTGGTGGTATTAGTTTTTTTTACCCTCGCCTTAGCGGGGGGCGCATATTACCTTTTGCAGAAGGAACGCGCAAAGAGTCAGAGCCTGCAGGCCGAACTCGAGGACCTAAGGGGTAAGTACAGGGTTACAGA
This sequence comes from Candidatus Omnitrophota bacterium, assembly GCA_041650795.1. GTDB lineage: Bacteria > Omnitrophota > Gorgyraeia > Gygaellales > Profunditerraquicolaceae > JBAZKK01. The sequence goes on from JBAZKK010000014.1 coordinate 19,094, forward strand.
AGCAAAATTAGAGGAATCCAAGAAGTACGCTAGCGAAGTTGATGATAAGTTTAAGGCCGCACAGGAACAGGTAGATACCTTAACCCGTCAGTTGGAATCGGAAAAGGCGGATAAAGCTCAGGCTCTTACCAGGCTGGAGCAGCTTACAACGGAATTGAATAAACAGAAGGAGTTGCGTTCGTCCCTGGAGACTAAATACCAGCAGGCCCAGGAAGAAACATCCAAGATTCAGTCCCAGCTCAGGGAGCTCCAGGACAAAAAGAAGGAGCTCGAATCCAAGATTCAAGAACTTCAAGCCAAGGCTGAGCAGCTAGGGCAGCAGGGCGCACAGCCAGAGCAGGATGTCAATCTGGGGAAGGTGGTTGTGGAGGGCGGTGCTGTTGAAGATACCCCTGCCGCCGCTGCGCCTGAGGCATCCGTGGCTGCCACGGAAGGGCCCCAGTCTCCCAGAAAGAATAGCTCTATCCCCGAAGGCAAGGTCCTGGTGGTAAACAGGGATTATAATTTCGCTGTAATAAACCTCGGAAGCAAAGACGGGGTCAGGATTGACGATATCTTTACGGTTTATCGCGGCAAGAAAAAGCTCGGCGATATCAAGATTGAAAAGATACATGATTCCATGTCCGCCGGGACATTCCTTGCTCCGCAGCTCAAAGATAAGATTAATGAGGGCGACAGGGTTATTCCGAGCGCCAAATGAAGCCATTTTTAGTAAAGCCTGCGCTTACCGTTCCCCGCAGCAGGTTATCCCTCCCCGGAGATAAATCCATAGCCCACCGTGCGATAATCCTCAGTTCTTTAGCATCCGGCACTACCATCATCAGAAACTTTCCGGCAAATGAAGACTGCCTTTATACGTTGGAGGCTTTCCGGAAATTAGGTGTAAGGATAGCGTCACGGGGTAAATACATTAAGGTTTACGGCAGGGGTTCCGGCGTCTTCAGGAGGCCCCGCAGCGCCATCTTCGTGGGGAATTCCGGCACAACCATGCGTTTGATGATGGGGGTTCTGGCGGGGTGCAACTTCAGGGTTAAATTGTCTGCCGCAAAATCCCTTAGCGCAAGGCCGATGCTGCGGGTCAGCGCGCCCCTGAGGATGATGGGCGCGAGGGTAACCTGCCGCAGGTTTTCTTCTAAAAAAGAGGAATACCCGCCGGTTGTTCTCCACGGCAAGAATGTCCTTTTACCGGTAACATACAGGATCCCCGTTGCCTCGGCGCAGGTAAAATCAGCAATATTACTGGCGGCATTGAATGCCGACGGCCTCACCCGTTTAACAGAGCCCCTGGCGACCCGCGACCACACCGAGCGGATGCTGCGGTTTTTTGACGCTGGCATTAAAACCAGCGGCAGGGTTATTTTTCTCAAAGGCAAAAGTGCATTGCGCTCGCCGGGGATTCTTTATATACCGGCAGACATCTCTTCCGCCAGTTTCTTTATGGTGCTGGCTGCAATAATAGCAGGTTCCAGGATTTCAATCACGAGGGTCGGCCTTAATCCTTCGCGCCTGGGAATCCTGAGGGTCTTAAAACGCATGGGCGCGGATATCAAGGTCAAGAAATGCATCCTCAAGAGCGCAGGGTTCGAGCCCCTGGGGGATATTACAGTCAAGGGTGGAGTATTAAGGCCGGTACGGGTCAGCGCAAGGGAGATACCTTCCCTTATTGACGAGCTTCCGCTTTTGATGGTAGCCGCTTGCTTTGCCGACGGGGTCAGCGTCTTTAAGGGCGCAGAGGAATTGCGCGTTAAAGAGACCGACCGCATTTATTCTGTATCCTCCAACCTTAAGCGCATGGGCGCGGATGTGCGGGTTGCAAGCAGGGGTGGTTTAGATACGGTTATAATCCGCGGAGGCAGGGTTTTAAAAGGGTGCCGTATCAGGAGTTTTGGGGACCACCGCACTGCCATGAGCATGGTGATTGCCGCTTTGGCAGCCACCGGCAATAGCGTTTTGGATGACCCCGGGTGCATAAACAAGTCTTTTCCGGGATTTCTCTCTATCCTTAAGAGAATATTGAGATAAAAGTTACCTAACTTTTTATTTGACATATATTTTAATCTCTGGTAGAATGCTTCTACTCAAGTAGGAGAGTTGTATGCAGAAATTTAAACATACCGCAAAAAAGTTTTTAAACTACATCCTGGGCTTATTCTCCAATGATATGGGGATTGACCTTGGCACCGCCAGTACCCTGGTTTATGTAAAGGGGGACGGCGTAGTGCTTTGCGAGCCTTCAGTAGTGGCAATTGAGCGCGGGACAACCCATGTGTTGGCAGTAGGGGAAGAAGCTAAGCGCATGCTTGGGCGTACCCCCGGTAATATCGTGGCTATCCGGCCGATGAAAGACGGGGTGATTGCGGATTTTGAGATTACTGAGGCGATGCTGCGTTATTTCATCAAAAAGGTGCACAACCACCGTGTGTTGGTGAGGCCGCGCATCGTGATTGCAATACCTTCCGGTATTACGGAAGTTGAAAAACGCGCGGTGAAGGATTCCGCAGAGCGTGCCGGAGCCCGCGAGGTATTTCTTATCGAGGAACCGGTGGCAGCAGCCATAGGCGTAGGGCTTCCCATACAGGAACCGCGGGGGAATATGATTATTGATATCGGGGGCGGTACCACGGAAATCGCAGTTATTTCATTGGCGGGTATCGTATTTTCCAAGTCCATCCGTATCGGCGGCGATGAAATGGATGAAGCAATTATAGAATATTTGAAGAAGACTTATAACTTGATGGTCGGCGAGCGTACCGCCGAAGAGATCAAGATCAAGGTTGGATCAGCTTATCCTCTCGAGGAGGAGATGAGCCTGGAGGTGAAGGGCAGGGACTTGGTTGCCGGCTTGCCAAAGACCGTTACCATTACCTCGGAGGAAGTCAGGGAAGCTTTGCAGGAGCCGCTGCGCGCCATCGTGGAGGTAACAAAGATGTCACTGGAGAGGACTCCTCCGGAACTTGCCGCTGATTTGATTGAGCAGGGTATTGTCATGGCAGGAGGAGGGGCCTTGCTGCGCGGGTTGGATAAGCTGATATCGGAAGAAACCGGCCTGCCGGTTCACGTGGCCGATGATTCTCTTTCTGCGGTAGTCAACGGTACGGGCAAGGTGCTGGGCGAAATAAAATATCTTAAGAAGGTTACGGTTTCCATCAAATCAGATACCTACGCTTAATTTCTTAATCCCCCGGATGTGTTTGCCTTCAAAAAGAAAAAAAATCTAATCTATATCGCGTTTGCGGTTCTGCTGTTTTTGGCTGCGAATCTCACCCCTGTAGTAAGAACCCCGGTATTTAACATCCTCAAAATTCCCCTTGTTTTGTTTTCTGCTTTAGGCCGCGAAGCAGGAGGGATCATTTTCTATCATCGCAACATGAAGGAGAATGCCCGGCTTAAAAATGAGCTGGATTTCCTGAAGCAGAAGATCGTTGCCTTAAACGAAATTTATCTTGAGAACATGCGCCTGAAAAGCCTGCTTGCCTTTAAAGAGAAGTCCTCCTATAAGATAGTGGCGGCAGCGCGGGTAATCGGTCGCTCCGCAGACAATTGGTCCTCGGTGATTATAATCGATAAAGGCGCCAAGCACGGCATACGCCGCGGGATGGTGGCAATGACGTATCTTGGCCTGGCAGGCCGCGTAATCGAGACCGCTTCGTTTACCAGCAAGGTCATGCTGATCAATGACCCTAACCTCGGCGTCTCCGCGTTTATACAGCGTAGCCGCCAGGAAGGGCTGGTATCCGGAACCCTGGGTAATTCCCTGATTATGCGTTACTTAAGCAATGACGCAGATGTCAAGGTATCTGATACCGTTATTACCTCCGGGCTTACTGAGGTCTACCCTAAAGGCATACCTATCGGTAAAGTGGTCGAGGTGGGAGAGGAATTTTCCGGATTAGGACGTTATTGCGTAATACGCCCGGCAGTCAATACCTCCAATGTAGAAGAGGTCCTGATAGTCATACCATGAAAAGATGGTTTTCCATCTCGGTCGTCTTTGCGGCAGTCCTGCTGCAGGTAATGTTGATAGACCGCTTCAAAATTTTCGGAGCCAAGCCGGATTTGATTTTGATAGCCCTGGTTATTATGGCGGGATTATATCTTTTCCAGCTGCCGTGGCTGTTGGTGCTGGCGTTCATTTCAGGCGCCTTGAAGGACATCTTTAGCGGCAATGCCTTCGGTGTCAATACCGTTCTTTTTTGCTGCTTTGCGGTTTTGATAGTGCGGGTTTCCAGGAGGATATCTATTGAGGGGAAACTGCGCCGCGCCGCACTCATTCTGGCAATTGCGCTTCTGGATGCTGTCGGTGTCAGGGTATTCTCCGTGTTCTTGGGCAGCTCTGCGTCCTGGGGCATATTCCTGCGCATCAGTTTATTAAGCTCTCTTTACACCGCGTTGCTTTCGCTCTTGATAATGAGAATACCGCATCTGGAGCCTTAAGTTTATAAATCCGTGCGCATAAGAATCGTAAATTTTATATTTCTGGGGGTGTTCCTGATTATCGCTATGGTGCTTCTTGGCACCGAGGTGATTCACGGAAAGAGATTCCGCCAGCTCAGTAATAAGAATTGCATCCGCCTGGTACCTCAGCTTGGCACGCGCGGAAGGATACTTGACCGCGAAGGTAACGTAATCGCAGACAGTTATCTTTCCTATGATGTAATGCTCCTGCCGCAGCCGGATGATAATGTAGATGATGTCCTTTCAGGTGTTGCCAAGGTCTTGGGCATTAAGCAGCAGGAATTAAAGGAGAGGTTCAAAAAGGAATTTATCGCTCTCTCCCTGCCGGTAACCATTGCCGGGAATATTCCCGTTAAGAAGGCGGTTGCCCTGGAAGAAAAAAAGATGGATTTGCCGGGTGTTGTCATACAGCCGCATCCGCTGCGGCGTTATCCTTACGGAGAACTCGCCTGCCATCTGTTGGGGTACCTCGGCGAGATCGACCGCTGGAGGCTGACTAAGCTGGAGGATTACGGCTACAAGACCAGGGATATCGTTGGATTCGGCGGGGTGGAAGAGCGCTATGATTATTACCTGCGCCAGGAGGAAGGAGGGTTTTCCACGCAGGTGGACCACCGCGGAAGGTTTGTGCGGACCCTTGGTTACCGCTCTCCGCAGAACGGCAAGGATATCCAGTTGACCCTGGACCTTAGGGTTCAAAAGCTTGCAGAGGAGGCCCTGGGCAGGCAGGTCGGCAGCGTAGTGGTAATGGAGCCGGCAAGCGGCGAGATTATCGCCATGGCGAATAACCCGGTTTTTAATCCGGCGGCATTCGTGGACAGAAAGTCCGATGCCGGGTTGAAGCGGCTTTTTAACGACCCCAAATCCCCTTTGATAAACCGCGCTATAAGCAGCACCTATCCGCCAGGCTCGGTTTTTAAAATAGTGGTAGCTTCCGCAGCCCTGGAGACCGGCAAGATTAACATTAACACTACCACTGACTGCACCGGAAGTTTCTACGTCGGACAGCAGAGGTTTGCCTGTTGGAATACCCACGGTACGCAGAATGTAGTCGGAGCCCTGATGCATTCCTGCAATGTTTTTTTCTACCGTACCGGGCTGTTGGTCGGTCCGCAGGCCATCTATGAGTACGCTTTAAGGTTCGGGCTCTCCAGGCCCAGCGGCATCGACCTGCCTTATGAGGCGAGCGGATTTGTGCCCTCGCCGCTTTGGAAGAGGGTTTATCATTTCCGCGCCTGGTTTAACGGCGATACCGCTAACTTAGCCATCGGGCAGGGGGATTTGCTGGTGAGCCCTGTACAGATTGCCCGCGCGATGGCGGTATTCGCTAATAATGGATTTTTGGTCACCCCGTATGTGCTTAAAGGAGTGGGAGGAAAAGACGTTTCACTGTATCAGAGGAAATTCAGCAGGGTAAGCCTTAAGGATAGCACTATCGATATAGTAAGGCAGGGATTGCGCAAGGTGGCATCGGAGGGCGGGACTGCCTCTAACCTTTCGGGACTTGGGGTAGAGGTTGCCGGCAAGACCGGCACCGCGCAGGTGGGCCGCGGGTTGCCTCACGGCTGGTTTGCGGGATTCTTGCCTTATAAGAACCCCAGGTTTGTGATTTGCGTTTTTCTAGAGCACGGGGGCGCAGGTTATTACGCCAGCACTACGGCCAAGCGCATCATTGAGGGGATGGTCAAGGAGGGTATAATTTAATGAAGGCGACTGCCTTGATACTGGTGCTGGCGCTATTGATATCGGCTATCGGGGTGCTTTCCATTTACAGCAGCACTTACCGTAAAGAGGGCATACAGTGGGAGTCTACTTATCAGCGTCAGCTGCTCTGGGTGGTTTTGGGTGTGGCGTTTTTCTTTTTGATGTCTGGCATTAATTACCGCAGGATATGGGACGCCACCTACTTACTTTACGCAGCGGCAGCATTGCTGCTCTTATTGGTATTTATACTGGGTGTTGTGCGCCTGGGAGCGCAGCGCTGGTTAAGGCTGGCCTGGTTTACCTTTCAGCCCTCCGAGATAACAAAGCTCATTGCCGTAATTTTTATCGCGCGTTATTTCAGCGCCAAATCAGTTGATGACGTTTCGCTTAAGGTGAACAAGATGGGGGTGATAAGGGGGTTGGTACTGCCGCTGGCATTTATGGCAGTGCCGATGGCGCTGATTATGGAGCAGCCGGACCTCGGCAGCGCCATGATGATACTGCTTGTTTTCGTGGCAATGCTTTTTGTTTCCGGGGTGCGGATGCGTTACCTCGTCACTTTCGTTATCCTTGGCCTCTTAAGCCTGCCGTTGTTGTGGCATATGCTGCGGGATTACCAGAGAGACAGGCTGATGGTTTTTTTGAATCCCAATATCGATCCTCTCGGCGCAGGCTATACTGTGATACAGTCCAAGATTGCCATCGGCTCCGGCGGCATATTCGGCAAGGGGTGGCTTTCCGGCACACAGAGCCAGTTGCATTTCCTGCCAGAGTCGCATACCGATTTTATCTTTGCCACCTTTGCGGAAGAGTGGGGGTTCCTGGGGAGCTGCGCGCTTTTATTTTTATATTATCTGGTTATCCGCGAAGGGATACGGATAGCGGGGCGCACGGCAGATAACTTCGGGAAGCTTCTGGCATTGGGGATATCGCTGATGCTGGGGATTCAGGTTATTATCAATATTGCCATGAACCTCGGCATGGCGCCGGTGGTTGGCTTGCCTCTGCCGCTTATGAGCTACGGAGGTTCTTCGATTATAGTTACATTTATCGCGCTGGGGATACTTGCCAATATTGACCGTACCCGCGCCGTATTCTGATAGAGACGCTTTTATCTTTGTTCGGGGATAGTGTTTTTAGAATTTATTATTTTGAAATAACGCCGGATTCATTATTGTGGTTAGTAAATCCCGCCTAAGGAAGAGGATATGATACCAGAGGATGTGCTTTTAGGAGTGCGTAAGCCCGCCCAGTATATCGGGGGGGAATGGAATGTCGCACAAAAGGATTTTGAGGCAGTTGCGGTGAAATTCGCCCTCTGTTTCCCAGATCTTTACGAAGTGGGCATGAGCAACCTGGGGGTGCGTATCATATACGGACTGCTTAACAGTATTCCCGATGTAGGTTGCGAAAGGTTCTTTGCCCCGGCCCGGGACATGGAGGCTGCCATGAGGGCCGGAGGTTTCCAGATGACATCCTTGGAATCCGGCAGGCGCCTGCGTGATTTCGATTTTATCGGATTTTCCCTGGGGTATGAGCTTAGCTACACCAATGTCCTCAATATGCTGAGCCTCGGCGCGGTTCCATTTAAGGCATCATCGCGGGATAACAGTTTTCCCCTGGTAATCGGCGGGGGGCCTTGTGCTTTGAATCCCGAGCCCCTGTATGATTTTTTTGACCTTTTTTTAATCGGCGAGGCCGAAGAGGCCATCCCCCAGCTAATCCAGGTTTACCGCGACAGCAAAGAGGCGTTCAGGTCCGGCCGGCTGGGTAAGGATGAGCTTCTGCTTGAGCTCGCGGGCATAGAGGGGGTTTACGTGCCATCTTTTTATGAACCGTTATACGGGCAGGACGGGCGCATCTTGGATTTCAGGGTTAAAGTAAAAGGTGCGCCTGCCAGAGTCAGGAAACGTTTTGTAAAGGACCTCGATAACGCCTATTATCCTTTTGAATGGATGGTGCCTTATATCGACGTTATCCATGACCGCATAAGCCTGGAGATTATGCGCGGCTGCCCCAATCGCTGCAATTTCTGCCAGGCCCGCTCGCAGTATTTCCCTCTGCGCCTGAAAAAAGCAAATAATCTCATTGAGTTTGCCAGCGCCGCTTACCGTTTAAGCGGTTACGAGGAGGTATCGCTGGGGGGGCTTTCGGTAAGCGACTATCCGGGTATCGAGAGATTGCTTAGTTCTATGGTGGATTTATTCAAAAAGGAGGGGGTAAGCGTTTCCCTGCCTTCCCTTAAGCCCCGCCTGTTGGTGGGCAGTATTTCCGGCCTGCTGGCTACTATCAAGAAAACCGGCCTTACCTTTGCTCCAGAGGCTGGAAGTGAAAGGCTGCGCAGGCTCCTGAATAAGGATTTTGATACCGATATTTTTTTTAACAGTCTCCGGCAGGCCTATGTTAATGGTTACAGTCACGTAAAATTATATTTTATGATAGGGCTGCCTTCTGAGGAATACAGAGACCTCGACGCCATAGTGGACCTGGCAATGCAGGCGTCTATATTAGGTAAAAAAGCAGGAGGGAGGGCAGCGGGGGTTAATATTAGTGTTAATGCGATGATACCAAAACCACATACGCCATTCCAATGGGTCCAGATGCAGGGGCTTTCGGCTATCGCCGAGAAGCAGTCTTACCTGAGAAACAGGGTCAAGAGCCATAAATTGAAATTACGTTTTCATGACTGCAGGATGAGTTTTCTGGAAGGGGTGTTTTCGCGCGGGGATAGAAGGCTGGGCGCAGCGCTTCTTGAGGCATTCGGCAGAGGAGCGCGTTTTGACGGATGGGGAGATTGTTTTGACTTTGAACGCTGGGCAGTATCGTTTAGGAAATGTAACATACAGCCGGAGTTCTATCTGCGCCAAAGGACCAAGGAGGAGGTTTTCCCCTGGGATATTCTGGATATCGGCATACCGAAAGATTCTCTGGCGGCAGAAGCCCCTTGAAACGTTATTTGTCAAAAAACTGGCGCAAGCAATATTTTTATGTTAAAATAATTCTCACAAAATATGATAAACATAGAGCGCATCTGCCGCATACTGGTTATTAATGACGATGAGTCGCTTTCGCGTTACCTGCGCGAAAAGCTTATCATTAACGGAGGTTTTGACGTTTCTTTTAAGAATACCGGCCGGGAAGGGCTGGAGGCTTTTAGCGATAATAGCTTTGATGCCATCATCGCCCGCCATGGCCTGCCGGATATTGCCTCCAAAGAGCTGATGGAGGGGCTTAAAAAATTAAACCCCGATTGTATCATCATACTTTTTCTGCCTGAGCCTGATCTCCAGATAGAGAAGGAGCTTTCTGCGCTGGGGGTATACGATTTTATCTCTCCGCCGATTAACCTTGAGAAGTTGTTATTCCTGCTTAGGAAAGGCGCGGAGCTGCATTCTTTTTTGATTTCCAATCACAAGTTGATTCAGGGGATCCAGGAGCGTAACCTCGCCCTGCAAAAACAAAATACCCTTTTAGCCAAAAGGATAGAGGAGTCCACGCAGAATCTGGCGCGCCTCTACGGAGACCTGCGGTCTACTTATATGCGCACCATCAAGGTGCTCGCGCAGGCCATAGACGCCCGTGACCATTATACCCACAGCCATTCCGAAAACGTAGCCCAGTATGCTACTGCTGTCGCCGAAGAGATGAGTCTTTCCGCTGATGAAATCGAGAAAATACGGGAGGCATGCGAACTCCATGACCTCGGCAAGATCGGGGTAGGGGATAACATCCTGACGAAGAGTTCGGCGCTTACCGTTGAGGAGTGGAACCAGATTAAGCGTCATCCCGCTACCGCAGCCCAGATCCTGGAACCTCTGACTTTCCTGGATGACGTGATTGCGTTGGTTAAGGAGCACCACGAGCATTATGATGGAAACGGTTATCCCGTGGGCTTAAAAGGCAACGAGATACTCCTGGGGGCGCGCATTATTCACGTCGCGGATGCTTATGAGGCGATGCGCGCGGCCCGTCCTTACCGAACCCCCTTAAGTAAGGAGGAGGCCATTGCGGAGATTAAGAAAAATAGCGGCGGTCAGTTTGACCCCAAGGTGGTAGAGGCATTCCTGAGGGTGGTCGATAGATTCTAGGCTGTGCCGAAGTCTATATCGATCAATGGAATTGAATCCTGCCTGAATCGTAAAAATAAATAAAAAATACTTGACAACAATACGTTTTTTTGTTATATTTTAGCTCCCTTTCGTAAGAACGGGAACAATATATAGTGAAGACCAACAGCGGTATTGACAAATTTGGGTAATTGATATTCCGACTGACAGACGCATCATTTAGCGAGGCGTCCCGGCAGTATTCGGGACGTCTTTTTTTGCCCCCTTCTTACTAATTTGCCGGGGACAAAAAAACTCCGAGCCGCGAACACGGCGAGGAGCTCAATAGATTATATATCCTCCAATGGAGGATCGCTCTTTTGACAATTAGATAGTCAAGCGTGCCCCGAAAATCCCAAAAGGATTTTTAGGGTCAAAGAGTTTTACAAAGTAAGAGCCTTTATTCAAGCTTATCTGAATATTTTTCGGAGGGTTTGATCCTGGCTCAGAGTGAACGCTGGCGGCGTGGATTAGGCATGCAAGTCGCACGATGATTTTTTGGAAGGGGCTGTCCCCGTAAGGGGACTGTCTCTGAAGAAAAATCATAGTGGCAAACTGGTGAGCAACGCGTGAGTAATCTACCTCTAAAACGGGGATAGCCTCGCGAAAGTAAGGGTAATACCCGATGTGTCAGTTTCCCATAAGGGAAGCTTGGTAAAGGTGGCCCGCAAGGGCCGCTGTTTAGAGATGAGCTCATGCCCTATCAGCTAGTTGGTGAGGTAATGGCCCACCAAGGCTATTGAC
>JBAZKK010000015.1:0-28801 GCA_041650795.1 Candidatus Omnitrophota bacterium
CCGTCCTCACTTTTATCACCCCACCGATATCCCAGGAGCCAAGGCTTATTACGGGTATCCCGAACTGAAGGCAATAGGCAATTTCAGATAGCGTACCGGCACTACCCGCAAGCGCAACTACTACGTCAGAACTTTTTACAACTAAAACATTACGAGCTAAGCCTAAGCCGGTTGGGATAACTATATCTACATAAGGATTGGCGTCTTCTTTATTATAACCTGGTGTAATACCTATAGTTAGGCCTCCTGCCTCTTTAAATCCGCGACAAACAGACTTCATTACTCCACTTAATCCTCCACAAACTATAATATCAACCACTTTAATGAGTTTTTTGCCCAAATTTTGGGATAATTGCTCCACTTTTTTGGAACAATTTCTACCGCCAATAATGCCTACAATCGGCCTTCTAGCCACATCTCTCTCCCTACCCCATAACTACTAACTGCTAGCTACTGTTTTTCCAACACAGCCTCGTAAGGCGCGGGAATTTTCTTTGAAAATCCCCACCCACACTCGGCTGTGTAAATTTGCCGACAACTAAAACAACAGGCAAATTTATGCCCCTGACAGGAGTCGAACCTGTACGCCTGGCTCCGGAGGCCAGTGCCCTATCCATTGGGCGACAGGGGCGATATAACATCAGTATCCTCCTTCAAATAATACTTCATAACGCGCAATCGAAGGAATCAGCTTAGAGCTCAAATCTTCTATTGATACTTCAAATACCCTAATCGCCTTGGGGTGAAAATTATTAACTTTAATGATACCGCTACCTAATAAATGATACCTGTCAAAAAGGAGGATTTTGAACATCGCCACGGCATATCTTTTAGCGCTCTCGTTTACCACTTCTCCGCTGACAAGGATGCTGTTCGTATGCGTCTTTCTAAAATTTACATTATACACGGGAAAGACCATGCGGATCCGCTCCTTAAAAAAGGCGCAATTGTTCTTCTTCCTTGTCTTTGGTCTCAGTTCCGCTAAAAACCGAAATCCTGCCGTATTCTCCGTCAAAGCCGGGTTGTACCTGGACCTTTCCCCGGCGCATACTTAAAATCCCGTTAACTAGATGCCGCGGCAAGCCCTCTAAAAGCTCTTCCTCAGAGGCATTAAGCAATATGTTGAATTCATTGCCGAATCTGGCTATTGCGGCACGGTAATCCCTCTCCACTGCCACTGACCCTTTATTGACCCCCCTGGCTTCAGCCATAATCTCGTCTAAAGGGATAAGATTCTTATAGGTGATGGCCTGGGCAGGGACAAATCCCTCCGGCCGGTCTGCCAGGCATTCCACCCTGCTCATTACCCCCACCGTAACCGGCCTTCCGCATTTCGGACATATGCCCTTGTGCTCCTTGGTCTCGGCAGGGGAAAACCTGACGCTACAGAGACGATGACCGTCAAAATGGTATTTGCCCTCTTCGGGGAAAAACTCAATGGTATAAAGGAATTTTTTCTTGTCCTTGGTTTTCAAAACCTCCCTTATTGCCGCATAACTCAGTTCGCAGTCAAAGACATTCGCCTCCCTGCCGATCTTGGCAGGGCTGTGGCTGTCGGAATTGCTCACCAGGCTGAAGCGGTCGAGGCTGGAAATCCGCCAGTTCATCGCCGGGTCGCTGGAAAGACCTGTCTCCAAGGCAAATATGCTCTCGGTCTGTTTTTCAAAGCAATCCTCGATACGGTCAAAGCCGGACATTGAGCCAAAAAGGGAGAACCAGGGGGTCCAGATATGCCCGGGGATAAACATACAGTTCTCGTCGATATCAAAGATAATGCGCGCCAATTCCGCGGCATCCAACCCCAGGATAGGCCGGCCGTCGGAAGCGAGGTTGCCGTAGCGCGCCAGCGTAGCGTTAATCTTGTCGGTGGTCTTAAAAGAAGGGGACAAGATTACGTTGTGGATACGATAGGTCCTGCCTTTCTTGGAATAGATGCTGCTGATCTCTGAACTCAGGATAAAATAAATGCCCTCGTGCTTAAAAAGGCCGTTCCCCAGATCCTCAAGGTTGGCCTTTAGTTCCTCCAGCCAAAGGTGATGCGTAAAATCCCCGGTGCCCATCAGGGTGATGCCTTTGAGCCTCGCCCATTCCGCAATATGCTTAACATCCATATCCCTGGATGTGGCGCGGCTATATCTGGAGTGGATGTGAAAGTCGGCGATAAATTTCACTGGCTGCCCCCCTTAAAATACTCCTTTACGATAACACTTGCGACATTCTCTGCTAATAATTTATTTCCCTTCCTAGTACAATGACCGAAATCTCCGGCAAAATTATCCTCAAAATAATAATCATATCCTTCCCTCTTCAGAGCCTCTTTAAACACATTCTCGTTATCAACGAATATCACGCCTTCGCCGTAACCTAAAAGTTTTTTTAACGGCCCTGCGCTGCGCGTGGCATGCTGTACGCAGACCAACTTGATACCCCTTTCTAATACTATCTCCTTAAGCTTATTATAATTGTGGCGAGTTATCTCATTATAATACCGTTCTCTCAACTCGTCTGCCTTTTTATAATAACGTCCTGCCCTGGCATAGTCACCCATCTCAAGGCTAATGGTGGCCTCCATGCCGTAAAGGGCATCATTTTTATTTCCAACGCTCTCGAGCTTGCTCAAAACCGTCTTGAATTTATCGCGCTCCCCCTGACACCGATAACAGGTCATCAGTTCGCTGTAAGACACTCTATAAAAAGGATCTGCCTCAATAGCCCTGTTCAATACCGCCTCTGCCTCCTTGTACCTGCCCTGACGGCAATAGCACCGCCCTAAGGTGGTAAGGGCAAAGGCGTCTTGCGGGCTAGAGACAACCACCTCATTTAATAATTCCTCCGCATCTCTAAACCTAAGCATCAGAGTATAGAAATCTGCCAATTGGGCCTTGGCCTCATTGGTATTTTCCATCTCTACGATTTTCTTTATGAGGGGTTCGGCTTCCTGCCATTGCTCCTCCCTGTAAACTAGAAACTGGTCGAATAAATCATGCGTGGATAGCGATACGCTTACTGTATTGTATGTTTTTGCCAGGGAAGGGGTAGTGCGACTTTCCGTATAGGTTACAGACGCCATGCCGTGTGCCGGCGCACCATTTCTTAACTCCTGCAGTTTATTTATAATATGCATCTTCAGCAACTTGACTAACCTATATACTCTTATATTTTTAACAAACTGCTTGAGCTTAAAAGACAGAGAATCATCGTAAGGAACAATGTCTCCTCTATTATCGTTCTCCCCCATCATAACGACTACCATATGCGGCTGATAACGGCCTAGGTTCTCTTTTAAATGCGCGACGATAAAAGAGGAGTTGGCATTACAAATGCCTTTATTTATAACTACGAATCTCTTTCCTGTCTCCTTGCGATTAAGGACGTCCCCCAACTGAGAAGGGAAAGAATCGGGGCCTCCACTGGCAACTATTGAACCACCCAGACAGAGGATACGAAACCCCCCTGCCTCTCCCAGGATGCGTTTTTTGTTCTGGTGCTCCTGCCACGATATAATTACGCCACCAGCCAGCCGGCATCCTGCCTCGAGGATTACTAGACACAAAAACACCCCTAACCCAACAAGACATAGTTTCTGGAGGATAGTCGTATTGTTCGTATTCTGCAAACGCATAATTAATGTCAACCCACAAATTTATTCCGGGCTCAAAGGTAGACCGCAAGGAGCAGTAATATGACTGTCGTGAAACGCCTTGATAATCAAAGAGCCGCTATCGTCTTGTTGGAGATCCGCCGTTGCCATCCTGATAAACAATCCTGCCAGCCAGTATGGTATAGTCCACCGCTCCTTTTAGAACCTTCTCCAGGAATGGCGAATTTTTGGATTTGGAAACCAGCGTCCTTTTTTCGACCAGCCATTCCTTTTGAGGGTCAACTAAAATAATGTCCGCATCTGCTCCAATGCTAAGCGTGCCCTTTGTTATCCCCAGTATCCTGGAAGGCCCCAGGCATAAGCTGCGCACCAATCCCGTCCAGTCCAACTCCTTGGTATGAACCAGTTCAGTTATGGCAACGGCCAACTCGGTTTCCAATCCTATTGCCCCGAACTCAGCCCGCTCAAATTCTATCTCCTTCTCGTTGTCTGTATGCGGGGCGTGGTCTGAGGCAATGATATCGATGATGCCGCTGGCAAGCGCCTCCCTGAGCGCCTTGCGGTCCCTGGATGTACAAAGCGGAGGTCTCATCTTCATATTGGCATCGTAGCCTAAAACCGCTTCTTCCGTCAATGAAAGGTGATGAGGCGTAACCTCGCAGGTAACCTTAACACCCTTCTTTTTGGCCCTGGCGATAATATCAACCGACTCCTTAGTGCTTACGTGCGCGATATGCAAAGACGCCCCTGATTCACCGGCCAGCCTGACATCCCTCTCCACGCGGCTATACTCTGCTTCTTTAGTTATGCCCCTTAACCCCAGCTTAGTGGATACAATACCCAGGTTAACTACGCCATTATTGCTTAGGCTGCGGTCTTCGCAATGCTCGATAAGCAATGCGTTATTATCCCTGACAAGCTCAAGCGCCTTTAAAAATAATTCCGCGTTCTCTACGGAAGAGCCGTCGTCGGTAAAGGCCATTACGCCTACCTTCTTTAACCCACTTATATTAACCGGCTGCTGGCCGAGGCGCCCAGTGGTAATAGCTGCGGAGATAAAAACATTGACGGAAGCGCTCTTCTCGATGATGCCCTTAAGCAGCGCCACCTGCTCCGGGGAATCTATCGGGGGCTCGGTATTAGGCATGGCCAGCAATGAAGTAACCCCTCCTTTTAAAGCGGCGCGGGTGCCGCTTGAAACAGTCTCCTTGTCCTCCCTCCCGGGCTCTCTCAAATGCACGTGCATATCCACAATCCCCGGCATCACTATCCTGTCTCTGGCATCGACGATCCCATCTGCCCTGTCTCTGATATCCCTGGCTACCTTGGCGATGCGGCTGCCTTCTATTAAAATATCGAATGCGCCGTCAATATTATTAGCCGCGTCCACTACGCGGCCGCCCTTAATGAGGAGTTTCATTCTTCCCCCTGCCCTGTGACACCAGAAACAGAACCGCCATCCTTACCGCAATGCCGTTGGTAACCTGCTCTAAGATTACGGAGTTTGCCCCGTCGGCCACCTCGGATGATATCTCGATGCCGCGGTTGAGAGGACCAGGATGCATCACGAGAAAGTTATCCTTTAGCCCTTTCAGCCTTTCCTGCGTAATGCCGTATTTCTTAAAATATTCCAACTGCGAAGGAAAAGCGTTGTTTTCATCACGCTCAAACTGCATCCTCAAGACATTAACGGCATCGGCGCCCTTTAAGGCATCGTCGATATCGTGGCTAACGCGCACCCCCAACTCCTCTATCGCAGCCGGAATAAGCATCTTCGGAGCGCACACCGTTACCCTGGCCCCAAGCTTTGAAAGCCCCCAGATATTAGAGCGCGCAACGCGGGAATGCGCGATATCCCCCACTATCGTCACGCCAACCCCCTCTATCCTGCCCAGTTTTTCCTTGATGGTAAAGATATCCAGCAGCGCCTGGGTGGGATGTTCATGCCAGCCGTCCCCGGCATTGACCACGCTGATATCCAGGTGACGGGACAAAAGGCTGGCTGCCCCGGAACAGCTGTGCCTTAGAACAATGATATCGGCGCGCAGCGCCTGGATGTTCCTTCCCGTATCAATGAGGCTTTCGCCCTTCTTAACGCTGGAGGTCTCAACCGCGATATTAATAACGTCTGCGGAAAGCCTCTTTGCCGCGACCTCAAAGGACACCCTTGTGCGGGTAGATGGCTCATAGAAGAGATTTACCACGGTCTGGCCGCGTAGCGCAGGAACCTTCTTGATGGCACGCGTAGAAACCTCCTTGAAGGAATCCGCCGTGGCCAGAATTAATTCGACCTCCTGGCGGCTAAGCTCTTCTAATCCCAAAAGGTCTTTTCTCGTCCATCTCATAGAATTACCTTACGTCTTTGGCAGCGATAACCACCTCGTCTTTGCCATCGCACTCTGCCAGCTTTACCTCTACGGTCTCGGTGTCCGCGGTCGGGATATTCTTGCCTGCGTAATCTGCGCGCAGGGGGAGCTCGCGATGGCCGCGGTCAATCAAAACGGCCAGTTGTATGCTTCTGGGCCTGCCGAAATCTATCAAGGCATCCAACGCTGCGCGCACTGTCCTGCCGGTGTATAAGACGTCGTCCACCAGAACCAGGTTTTTATCATTGATGTCAAAATTAATCTCGGTCTTGTGCACCAGCGGTTGAGGCGCTATCAAGGTAAGGTCGTCGCGGTAAAGGGTGATGTCCAAGGCGCCTACCGGCACACCTTCATTTTCAATCTTGCGGATGCAATCTGCAAGGCGCCGCGCCAGATATGCCCCCCGGGTGCGGATACCCACCAGGCACAAATCCCCGGTGCCCTTGTTTCTTTCCAGTATTTCGTGCGCGATGCGCATCAGGGCGCGGTTTAATGCTGCCTGGTCCAGGATCCTGGCTTTCTCCATCATCGCTTATAAAGTTTTCTGCCACAAAAAAACCCAACCGTTTTCGTAAAAGGTTGGGGTATCTCTGCTCTATTTTGCTCCATTCCTCATATCCCCTTGCCGGCTTCTCAAGAGCCGGCTTAAAGGTCAATTTTTAATCATAATACACTTTAGCTCATATTTTGTCAAGCGAATATTTAAACGGCATAAGCGGGATAGAAAGAAGGGCATATAACCATTGATTTTTTTGTTAAATAAGGTATACTTAAATTGCGTCCGTCACACACCTTAAGATATGCTGTTTCTTAAAGTTATGAAAAGAGCCTTGACGCTTATCGAGCTATTGATGGTGGCGATACTAATCGGCATTATGGCGGCAATGGCTTTGCCTAACTATAGCAAACATTTAGAAAGAGGCAGGGGTCGCGAAGCAGAGGCGAACCTCGCCTTAATATACAACGCCCAGAAAAGATATCGTCTGGATAATAACATCTACTTTACCTGCGCGCCAAACTGCACTGCAGACAGCATCAACGAAAACCTGACCCTCAACATCCAGGATGCCTATTTTAATTATTCTATCGGGTCTTCCGGTTCCAACGAAAGCGGCTTTATTGCCATTGCCACTAGAAGGGACCGCGACTGCCAGGGAAAAATCATGAGCATCACGGACAACGGCGGTCCGGCGCAAAAGGAGTGTCCGGCATGGCAATGATTAACTTAAAATCTAGACTGGCAGCGGCCGGGGCCTTGGCGCTCTGCATGCTCTCGGGAGGCGTTCTTGCCCGCGGCAGCGAGGAAACCATTAATTTCCTGCCACGCAACGAAGATATGCGGACAATCTACAAAGACTACCCCAGCGGCTCTCCCAAGAAATTAAGGGAGCTCAGCTGCGATGCCGGAGAAGCGCTTTTCAATGAATACATCACCTGTAACGATTGCGTCAACAACATAAAGGCGAAGTGCCCGGACTGCTGCTTAATCCTGAACCGCCAGAGAAGAGAGATTCGTTGCTCGCCGGATTATGATGACCGCTACAGATGTTGTCAGATGCCATTTGTCGACCAAGGCTGCCCTGAGCTAAATTCCCCTGCCCCTCCTGAAGCCGATTGGGATGTAATCTGTGCGAGCGAGAATTCTATTGCGAGCGAAAACCACTACCAGAACAGAGGCTGTGCCAGCTTAGAGCCGGATGGGGAATGCAGGTGGGACGGCGAAAATTGGCTCTGCGAAGAAAGTAATCTGCGACCAAATTTTAGAGGGTGCCGCTGCCGCACCCTGGAAGGAGGACAAAGCTGGTGTCCGGCAGGGGCAACAAGCGAAAATAATGAATGCGGCGAGCGCTGCAACTTATCGCATTATTATATAACCGAACCTTATTTCTCCCCCAACTGCCCGCGGCACGGCTCATGTTACCGCTACGCCCCCACACCCGCATTTGCCTCTTGCATTAATAAATGCCACGATTATGCCGACGCATGGGACACCTGCAATAATAGACTGCGGTGTTGCGAAAGAAGCGTCTGTAGCGAACTGGAGACGCCCGGATATGAAAATTGCGATCTCTCTGCCTGCGAAGAAAGAGTCAACAATACGCTCTGCGACAGCTATACATCTGGCGACTGCGCCCGTCTCATGGCGGAATACTCGGCCTGTCTTGCCGGCGGCTTCCAAGCAGGGGCCTGCAGTAATTGTTTTCGGGAAATCGATTCCTCTTTTAACTACCGCTTCGTAGCTAAGAGCGGGGAATCCATGGTTATCATCTGGCAGATGTCCACCCGGCCCTATGATATCACCGACCCAGAGAACCCTTCTGAGGTAAGCAATTCCGGAACCTACTTCTTTACCAAGATTGCCGTTTTTGAGACGAGCGTTGACGGCGCCGAGACTGCCAAGATTCACGAAAGCATGGTTCATCAGAAAAGCCTGGAAGCGGCGTTTTCAATCTTCTGTGCTACCGAGATACCCAGCGGAGTATTAAAAACAGGAAGATCTTACGTTGTTAAGCTCTATTATTTTCTGCCGCAATTGACGGATATGGAAGTTGAAGTAGAAGTGAATAGCATGAGCCTGATTATTGTCAGGACACGCCAATAATTAAAACGAAGGGAGGATAGATATGAAAATAAGCGTTATCTCGCTAGCCATCATTGTCCTGCTCGCGGGTTGCGGACTTTGTATGGCAGAAACAACTATTACCAAAATGCCGGCTACCCAAGCACCGACCCTATTACAGATTACCGGCTCCGGAGACGCCACGCTCGCTCCTACCCGCTACCCTAAATTTATCAAAAAAAGCAGCACCAATCCTACCTGCGACGACTACCTGATAACAGATTTCAAAGAGAGTGTCAAAGGCGTTGCCCAGCCGGGCCTGAGCTTTGCTCCGCTGTGGCTGAAAAGCGCCTACGGCAACGGCACCACCAACCTCTCCGCTGAACCGGGATACGCCCTTATCCCAGGGTTACAGGTCCTTGATTTCACCTTGCCGAAACAGCACAAAAACATCTCCAAATTACTCATCACCTGGACGGTGCGCGTAGAAGGATCTGACCCCGCTGCCTGGAAGGTGTACCCTAAGTTATGCAAATCCTGGTATGGAACCTGCTATGAGGAATTCTTAGGCGGACAGGTGCACACACGTTTATATGTCAACGGCAAGGCAATAGGACCTGTGGCCTCAATGTCGGTGCCTGACGGAGGAACCGCAAAATATACGCGCCCCAAACCACCACCGCCGCCGCCGCCGCCTCGAGACCCTACCCTAAGCGGCAGCTGCCTATTATCCAAAGAGGACTTTGGCGGGGCATTCCCGGATAAGATGGATATCGAAATCCGCTGGTATAACGATACCTCGCTTGACATTAAAAGTCCGACGAATATGCGCAATTTAAACATTACTGTGATGCCGGTGGCAATCCAGCAGGAGTAAGATGCGCAACAAGAGAAAATACCCTGCCCCGGGAGGCTTCACTCTGCTAGAGGTATTAGTGGCGCTGGTCCTGATTGTAATCGGGATCAGCGCTGCAACAGCTGCTATCTCAACTGGGAAATTTTTTCTAAAACAAGCGGAGGATAAAGCCCGGGCCATGCGGGTAGCGCTGGTAAAAATGGAGGAATACTTGGCCAAGCCGTATTCCTCCTTAAGGACAGGAGAGTCTATCGCGGGCAATACCGGAAAAATCAACTGGCAAGTCAATATTACCCAGCGATACGAAGAGGGAAATGCTGCTCACATCCCCTATAAACATATAGAGAGCGTTGCCTTCTATAATGAAACAGACAAATCCGGCAACGTTTACCATAAAAGCATCCGTTTGGAGAACATTGTGCCCTATCCCTTCATACACACGAACTCAACCAACTACCCCAGCAGCGAATCATACCGCCCACACACTATACGCCTTTCCCGCGAAAAGGCCGAAAACAGCCAAGCCCCTTATTCTTCCAATCCCGGCAATTTTGTCAACGCCACAGTTATAGGGAATCCTCAAGATACAAGCGCGCAGCTCAAGGTCAAGGCAACCCCTGAGGTTACCAAGGACTGCTTAATAATATACAACGTGGCGACGGGCATAGAAGATAGCTCCGGCGTAACAGAAAGCAATACGACTTATACCGGCTGCTTCGTTGACGGTATAGGCCCCTATCCCGTAGTAACGCGGACCCCCATTATCAGCCAACCTTTAATCAGCAACGTGGTAGCCCTCACCGAAGACAACGCCTTAACCCCAAACAGCGAACATACTATCGAGATACGCTGGTGCAAGGATACTCCGAAAGGCAAGGTGTCGCTGGTAGAGGGAGAATTGATGGTAGTGCTGTTGGAAAAAACGCAATGAGAAACCGAACCAGCGGAATTACTCTACTGGAATTAATAATTAGCGTGATCCTGGTATTCGTGGCATTGGCCGCGTTGAGCAACGGTTATATATTCATCTACGGCAGGATAGTTGAAAATATCCGCCTGCAGAACATCCACCTCCAGATGGACTATGCCCTCGAGAACATCAGGCTGCATTGCCTAAGCGCCACCAGCATTGAGTCTCCTTTTGAGCCAGATATAGACAGCTCTAAAACCTCTCTGATTTTTGAGGGAGAATCCGACATCCATAATATTACGCCTGACAACAGAACAGACAACACCATATATACCTACGAGATAGACGAAGATAAAAACCTAGTGCTGAAAACCGGCGAGACTACCGAACAGAAAGAAATACTGATTGATGCCCAATATGCACCCAGCATTATCTTCCAGTACTGCCGGGATACCGAACCAAACTTTTTAACCGTCACCATAAACACCACCGACCGCCAGGGCAATATCTCCAAAACCGAAGGGTTGCGCTTCTGGTTTACGGACGTGGTAAATACAAGCTAATGATTTATATTATATCCGTGGTCTTAATGATAGCGTTCATCCTAAGCGGGATCTTTGCCGGGCTGGCGCCTAACGTCTACCGGATCGTCGAGCAAGACTTCTTGCGGCGCGCCAAATACAATGCCAAAATAGAAGGGCTGCAGTACGGCGACCTGGGATTGCGCTCGGGCGCCTTTAATACCACGTCCGCCAACCCTGCCGATAGAAGCAAGAATATGACCGGCAACCTCACGGAAGAGGACGGCGTAGCATACGAAAAAACCTATACCAATATCACCGTCTCCCAGGCAACCAGCCAGGATCCGAATATCACCATCAGCGTCAACGTAACTGTAGATTAATGTTCCATTGCCGGGTTTATATTACCACTACGAATTCGCCTCGCACAGGAGCGGATTTAAGGCGGGAGATGATGTCTTCGGGGCTGGCGCGGAGAATCTCCTCAAACTTCTTGGTCAGCTCCCTTGCTACAACGACCTCGCGTTCGGGCCACATGCCCCTGATGTCTGCGAGTGTCGCGAGTATGCGGTGGCAGGATTCGTATAATACGACCGTGCATTTAAGCTGCGCAAGCTCTTTTAGGCGATTACGCCGCGCCTGCGCCTTCGCAGGAAGGAAACCTTCAAATATAAAGCGGTGCGCCGGCTTACCCGACGCCACCAGCGCAACGATAAAAGCTGACGGCCCCGGTATGACCGTAACCCCGATATTGTTCTGAAGCGCCAAATTTATAATGTGGTAGCCGGGGTCTAGTATCCCCGGCGTGCCGGCGTCTGAAACCAAGGCAACGGACTTACCTTCCTTGAGCATCTCCAGGATGCGCTGCCCCTTGGCAATGCGATTGTGCTGAAAGTAACTGGTGGTGGCAACAGTTATGCCGTAATGTTCTAATAGGATGCGGGTGCGCCGCGTATCCTCGCAGGCTATCAGGTCTACGGACCTCATCACCTCCAGGGCGCGCAGGGTTATGTCTTTGAGGTTGCCGATAGGGGTAGCAACAATATAAAGCATTATTCCACGGTTACGGATTTGGCGAGATTGCGCGGCTGATCCACGTCGCAACCGCGTTTTACCGCAATATGGTAGGCCAATAACTGCAGGGGCAAAGCCACGATCAATGGAGAAAAGAATTCCTCCACCTTAGGGATATAGATAATCTCCTCCGCGAGTTCCCCGATCTCTTCGTCGCCCTCCGTAGCGATAACAATAATCCTGCCTCCCCGGCTGCGTATCTCCTGGATGTTTGAAATCATCTTATCGTAGATGGCAGATTGGGGTGCGATACACACTACTGCCCGGTACTCGTCAATAAGGGCGATGGGGCCGTGTTTCATCTCTCCGGCAGCATACCCTTCAGCCGGGATGTAAGAAATCTCTTTAAGCTTAAGCGCCCCCTCTAATGCCGAGGGGAAATTAACGTTGCGGCCAAGGTACAAGAATGAGCCGAGGTGAGAATGCCGCCGCGCAAGCCTGGCAATCTCTTCCTGATTCTTCAAAACCTCCTCCTGCAGCCTCGGGACCCTCCTTAGCCCTTCCAGATATTTGGCGATGGCCCCCTGACTCAATAGGTTTCTTACCTCTGCCAAGTAAAAGGCCAAAAGATACAACGCTACCAGTTGGGCGGTATAGGCCTTGGTAGAGGCTACTCCGATTTCGGGACCGGCATGGGTATAGATGACGCCGTCGGACTCGCGGGTAAGGGTAGAGCCTACTACGTTACAAATTGACAACACCGAAGCGCCCAGTTTTCTGGCTTCCTTAACCCCTGCCAGGGTATCCGCCGTCTCCCCGGACTGGCTTATTGCTACCACCAGGGTATCGGAATCTATGAGCAGTTTGCGGTAACGGAATTCGCTTGAGACATCTACCGCAACAGGGATTGAACAGATGGACTCTAAGATGTATTTACCTACCAGCCCGGCATGGCAGGCGGTGCCGCAGGCCACTACCGCGATATTCCTGATGCCACTTAGTTTCTCTTCCGGTATGCCCTGTTCCTGAAAAACAATCCGGGAGCCGCCGTTTTTAATCCTGGAGCTCAAAAACTTATCGATAATCTGGGGCTGCTCGTTTATTTCCTTAAGCATAAAGTGCTTATAGCCCTGCTTCTCGGCCTGAGCAATGTCCCAGGCAATAAGGCTGGATTTTTTACGCAACTCTTCCCCTTCGATATCGGTTATCTTGATGCTCTCGCGCGTCAGCACCGCCACCTCTTTCTCGTCAAGAAAGATAACCTCTTTGGTATACTCCATAATCGCCGGCGCATCGGAAGCTAGGAAATTCTCGCTCCTGCCCACGCCTATAATCAGGGGGCTGCCAGAACGCGCCCCTACCAATTTCTGCGGCTCCCTGCTACTGACAACCGCAATAGCATAAGAGCCTACCACGAGCTTCAGCGCGCGCCGCACCGCATCCTCTAAGGAAACGTTACTCTTGTAAAATTTTTCAATCAAGTGCACCATAACCTCGGTGTCGGTCTGACTTAGGAAACGATGCCCCTCTTTAATAAGCTGGCCCTTGAGGGATTCATAATTCTCGATGATGCCGTTGTGCGCCAGCGCGATCTCCTTTTTGCAATCGCTGTGGGGATGGGCGTTAACCTGGGTGGGCGCCCCGTGGGTAGCCCAGCGGGTATGGGCAATGCCGAGCGTGCCGCAAAGGGGGCTTTTGACTAGCAGTTTTTCCAGGGCGCTGATTTTACCGGGGGATTTCCTGATGGAAAGGGCGGGTTTATTGCCGAGCAGTATCGCCATGCCGCTGGAATCATAACCGCGATACTCCAGGCGCTTAAGCCCATTAAGAAGGACGGGCTGGGCATTCCTGTTTCCGATATATCCGATTATTCCGCACATCTGAAGACACTTGGCCCGCGCGGCAACGCAGGTTATCCGCGCAAATCTACCCCTGTAATTTTAACGCTATGCGCAGGCAATGCCGAGCGGGAATCCGTGTCCCCAACCGGATTTGAACCGGTGTCGAGAGCTTGAAAAGCTCTTGTCCTGGACCGGGCTAGACGATGGGGACGGACTAATCCTCTTCTGCGATTACCGGTGCAACGCAGGAAACGCGGTCCTTATCCTGGAGCTTGATAAGACGCACCCCTTGGACGGACCTACCGGTAGTACGTATATCCTTGACAGCGCAACGCAGGAACATGCCATTCTGGGTAATCACCATTAACTCATCCTTGTCCGAAACAGTCTTAAGGCTTACCGCCTGGCCGTTCTTGTTGGTAACCTTGATGTTAATTACGCCTTTGCCTCCGCGGCTAGTCAGGCGGTATTCTTCTACCGGCGTGCGCTTGGCAAATCCCAACTCGGTAACCGTCAGGATGCTGGAATTCTTCTGGGGCACCACCATATCGATAACATCGTCTTTCTTGCCCAATGATATTGCGCGCACTCCGCGCGCTGCCCTACCCATATCGCGCACCTTGGATTCCAGAAATCTGATCGCCTTTCCTTGGCGGGTGGCAATCAGCAACTCCTGCTTGCCATCGGTAAGCTCCACCCCGATAAGCTCATCACCCTTATCCAGGGTTATGCCGATAATCCCCCCCTTGCGCGGGTTGCCGTAAGCATCAAGCCTGGTCTTTTTAACCTGGCCGCACCTGGTGACCATAACCAGGTATCTATCCTCTGCGAATTCCTTTACCGGTATGGTTGAGCTTATCTTGCTGCCGGGAACCATCTGCAGGAGATTAACGATAGCCTTGCCCTTGGATGTCCTGCTTGCCTGGGGGATCTCGTAAACCTTAAGCCAATGCACCTGCCCCTTGTCGGTAAAGATAAGCAGGTAATCCCTGGTTGAGGCAACAAAGAGATGTTCAATAAAATCCTCTTCTTTTAGCTCTGCTCCGGTAACCCCGCGCCCCCCGCGCTTTTGCTTACGATAAGCGCTTACCGGCAGGCGTTTAATATAGCCGCCGTGGCTTATAGTGACCACTACATCCTCTTCCGCAATAAGGTCTTCTACCTCCAGCTCTTCAGCCTCTGCCGCAATATCGGTTTTTCGCTCATCTCCGTATTTCTTCTTGAGCCCCTCCAACTCCTCCTTGATAATACCCTCTACCTTCTTCTCGGAAGCGAGGATCGCGCGGCAGAGCTCTATCTTTTTAAGAAGCTCGGCGTATTCGGCGTCGATCCTATCGCGCTCCAGGGCAGTTAAGCGCTGCAGCTGCATCTCCAGGATCGCCTGGGCCTGAACCTCGGACAGCTCAAATTCCTTAACCAGGCGCTCCTTCGCGCTCTCGGTATTCTTGGAGGTCTTGATGGTTTTAATAATCCGGTCGATAAACTTAAGCGCGATCTTTAGGCCTTCCAGGATATGCGCCCGTTTTAAGGCCTTGTCTAATTCAAACTGGGTGCGCCGGCGTATAATAACCTTGCGGTGCTCGACATAGGCATCCAGCACCTGGCGGAGATTCAGGACCCGCGGCCGGTTCTCTACCAAGGCCAGCATAATGACGCCAAAGGTAGTTTCAAGCTGCGTGTGCTTAAAAAGCTGGTTTAAAATAATCTGTGCCTCGGCGTCGCGCTTAAGCTCCACTGCAATGCGCATGCCGTCTTTATCGGATTCGTCCCGGATATCCGATATGCCTTCGATCTTTTTGTCTTCCACTAGCCCCGCCATGGCCTCGATTAAAGAAGCCTTTTGCACCTGATAGGGGATCTCGGTAATTACGATAAGGTCCTTGCCGTTCTTCTGATGCTCTATGGTAGCACGGGCGCGTACTACAAGCTTGCCTCTGCCAGTAGCGTAGGCATCTTTTATGCCGGCCTTGCCGCAGATCAGTCCGCCGGTGGGGAAATCCGGCCCCTTGACATACCGCAGGAGATCTTTAAGCTCGGCCTCGGGGTGGTCAAGGATATAGATAATGGCGTCGGCTATCTCATTAAGGTTATGAGGCGGGATGTTGGTCGCCATGCCTACGGCAATGCCGCTTGAGCCATTGACTAAAAGGTTAGGCAGAGAAGCCGGCAATAAGAGCGGCTCCCGGAGGGAAGCGTCAAAGTTCGGCCCGAAATTTACGGTGTCTTTATCGATATCGCCCAGGATATCATCGGCGACGGATGCAAGCCTTGCCTCGGTATAGCGCATGGCTGCTGCCGTATCGCCGTCAACGGAGCCGAAATTCCCCTGACCGTCAACTAAGGGGTAGCGCAACGAAAAATCCTGCGCCATCCTAACCAGGGTATCATACACCGCGGTGTCGCCGTGGGGGTGGTATTTGCCCAACACCTCTCCGACGATACGGGCGCATTTCTTATAGGGCTTGCTATGCTCAAGGTTGAGTTCCTGCATGGCATAGAGGATGCGGCGGTGCACCGGCTTTAAGCCGTCGCGCACGTCCGGCAGGGCCCGGCCCACGATTACGCTCATCGCGTAATTCAAATAGGCATCCTTTACCTCCTCCTCGATATAAACCGGGACTATCTTCTCGTTACGCGTATACATCGTTAGATATCCAAATTCTTGACCTGGTGGGCATAATCTTCGATAAACTGCCTGCGCGGCTCCACCTGGTCCCCCATCAGAACCGTAAACATCTTGTCTGCCTCAACCGCGTCCTCCAGGGTTACCTGTAAGATGGTGCGCTTATCGGGATCCATGGTAGTCTCCCACAGCTGCTGCGGATTCATCTCTCCCAAGCCCTTGTATCGCTGGATGTGCATGCCCTTGCTCGCCGTCTCCTTGACATAACCCAGGACCTCCTTTAAGGAAAAGAGGTCCTTATGCTCTTTTTCATTGGTGATACGATAGAGTGCCTTGGTTTTTTTGCTCTCCTTAGAAGCCGCCGCACTGTTGTCAATTTGGGCGACGGGGTAAATATTCTCCGCTATCAAGCCGAGCTTTTCCAGCTTTGCCAAAATTCCGTCAATCTCCGTAGCCTCAAATAATTCCAGTACGTCATGCTCTATTTCTTTACCCTGGGATTCGGTAAATTTTGCCAGCTCTTTATCTGAATACAGGAAGTGGTCTTTTCCATCCACTTTTACCCTATAAATTGGCATTTTTTTGGTCTTTTGATGTCTAAAAAGGATGTATTTTGCGAACTCTACTCCCTTTTTGTCTAAAATTCTGGCGAATTTTTCTAATTCCACCAATAGGAATAAAAGATCCTTAAATTGGTTGTCACTAAATACCTGCTTGTCTTTCAGGCACACAAACCGGTGTCCTTCACGGCCCAAGTCTAGAAGCAGCTCATTTAACTGCTGTTCGGTCTGGATATACTCTTCCCTTTGACCGCGTTTAATCTTATAAAGCGGCGGCTGGGCAATGTATACGTGACCCTCTACCACAAGCTTGGGCATCTGGCGGTATAAAAGCGTCAGCAAGAGCGTTCTAATGTGCGAACCGTCAATATCTGCATCGGCCATCAAAATCAATTTTCCATAACGCAGTTTTGCGATATCGAATTCCTCCCCTACGCTGGTACCAAGGGCGGTGATAATGGTGCGGATTTCGTCATTAGAAAGAATCTTATCCAGGCGCGCTTTTTCTACGTTTAAGATCTTGCCTTTAATGGGTAGTATGGCCTGGAACCTGCGGTCGCGCCCCTGTTTAGCCGAACCTCCGGCAGAATCCCCCTCTACAATATATAATTCGCAAAGGCCGGGGTCCCGCTCGGAACAATCAGCCAGCTTGCCCGGCAACCCTGCGCCCTCTAACGCCCCCTTGCGCCTGGTAAGCTCCCTGGCCTTACGCGCTGCTTCGCGTGCCCTGGACGCAATGACAACCTTATCTACAATCTTGTTGGCAACCGCGGGGTTCTCTTCAAAATAAGCTGACAGCCCCTCCAGGCTCATAGATGCCATCAGTCCTTCAACCTCGGAATTGCCCAGCTTGGTCTTGGTTTGACCCTCAAATTGAGGGTTGGGAACCTTAACGCTTACTACGGCAGTCAGCCCTTCGCGGACATCGTCCCCGCTGACGCTGATCTCTTCGCCTTTTATAAGGTTCTTGCTTTTGGCATACTGGTTAATGGCGCGGGTAAGTGCGGACTTAAAGCCCGAAAGGTGCGTGCCGCCTTCGGCCGTATTGATATTATTGGCAAAGGAAAATATGGTCTCGGCGTAGCCGTCGTTATACTGGAGGGCGAACTCCATCGCTACTCCCTCCTGGGTCTTCTCGAAATAAATAACCTTATTGTGAAGGGGCACCTTGTTTTTGTTAAGGTAATCCACAAACGAAACAATGCCTCCCGCAAACTCAAAGATCGCCTCTTTGTCATTGCGCTCGTCGCTTAATTTAATCTTGAGGCCTTTATTTAAAAATGCGAGTTCCCTTAAGCGCTGCGAGAGTATATCGTAAGAGAATTCCGTCTTGCTAAAGATGCTACGATCGGGCTTAAAGGTAACCTTGGTCCCGGTGGAATTGCTCTTTCCTATTACCGTAAGCTTGGAGACGGTCTTGCCGCGTTCGTAACGCTGGTGATAAATTTTACCGTCGCGTTTTACCTCAACCTCCAGCCAGTCTGAAAGGGCGTTAACTACGCTGACGCCCACTCCGTGCAACCCCCCCGAAACTTTATATACGCGGTGATCAAACTTTCCTCCGGCATGCAGAGTTGTCAAGGCAACCTCCACCGCCGGTTTCTTCTGGGTCTTATGCATATCCACCGGTATGCCGCGGCCGTTATCGGTAACACTAACACTGTTATCAGGATGGATGTCCACCACAATGCTGTTGCAGTATCCGGCCAGAGACTCATCAATACTGTTATCTACCACTTCGTAAACGAGATGGTGCAGGCCGCGTATCGAAGTATCACCGATATACATCGCAGGCCTCCGCCGTACTGCCTCGGTGCCTTCCAACACCTGGATGGTGGTAGCGTCGTAGGCGCGTTCCGTCTTTTTAGGCGGCCGCTCCTCCTCGCGTCTCTCGGGCCTAACCTGCCCCTTCTTCTTTTTCACTCCAAACCCCCTAAGCGAAAACGGATATCCCGTACCGCGCTTGTTTTTTTCCGCAATCTTTCCAATATTGTCTGTTTACGCACGCTCAAAAGATAAAGCCGGGATGAAGAATCTACCTCAACCCCTAAGACACCTTTTTTAAAATACCCGAGTCTTGCGTGCCTAAGGTCCTGCCGGGACAGGGCCTCCTTAAGCAGCTGTTCAGGGTCGTCTTTTTTGTGACGCCCCTTTCTACTTTTTAATTCCCTCATAAAATCTTCAACGGTTTGTTTAATGACCTGCATATTTTAACCTAAACGCATCGGCAACACAATATAAATATAACCACTGCTGCGTATCACGCCGGGTTTCTCGCTATCGGTCAATTCCAACTCTATTTCCTCTTCGTTTAAATTCTTCAAGACGTCGATTAAATAAGCGGGGTTAAATCCGATAATTAACTCCCTACCCTGGTAACCCACGCCCAACTCTTCCCGGGATTCTCCAATATCGGGTGTAGACTTAGAAACCACCAGCTTATTTTTAAAAATCTCCAGCTTTACCGCTTGGTAATCGGGGGTAGATAAAAGCGCGGCTCTTCTTATGGACAGCAAAAATTCTTCGCGGTTAACCTTCATTTTATTTTCTGACTGCGGGGGGATTACCTGGCGGTAATCCGGGAATTCCCCCTCAATCAAACGCGAGATTATGGCTGTCTGACCTAAATCAAACATTACCTGGCTCCCCCCCAACACCATTGAAACATCCCCATCCTCCTTAAGGTTGCGGTTTAATTCCTGGATGGTTTTAAGAGGAACGGTTATCTGGATATCTTTATCTATATCCTGTTTCGGTTTTTTATTAACCACCGCCAGGCGCTTCCC
Source organism: Candidatus Omnitrophota bacterium (assembly GCA_041650795.1). Classification (GTDB taxonomy): domain Bacteria; phylum Omnitrophota; class Gorgyraeia; order Gygaellales; family Profunditerraquicolaceae; genus JBAZKK01. The sequence goes on from JBAZKK010000015.1 coordinate 19,639, forward strand.
GTCGGTAGCAACCAAGGTGATAATGTTTTTTTGAATTTTGAATAATATCCCGCTCAAGATATACCGGCTTTCATCAGATGATACTGCAAAAGATGTTAACCCCAACATGTGTTTTAAGGTGGCCTGCTCTATTTTAATGGTTTCCTTATCTTTAAAATCCGGTAATTTAGGGAATTCTTCCGGAGTTAACCCCATAATCTTAAAATGACACTGCCCTGTTTCGATATTAACCTGATTGTTCTTTTTAGTGGTAACAGACACGTCGTTACCGGGCAATTCACGTATAATATCATTAAACCTTTTAGCAGGTATGGTTATAGCTCCGGTTTCTTGGATATTCACAATCGCTACACAAGTTATCCCCACATCTAAATCCGTAGCGGTTAATCTAATGCCATCCTGTTGGGTTTCAATTAAAATGTTAGATAATATAGGTAAAGCCGCCTTTGGGCTTATAACATTTTGCACGTTTTGAATTGCCGTTAATAACGTTTCCTTTTCTGTTTTAAACTTCATCCCCAACTCCTTTTATTATTAATATATTAAATATCTATATCGTATTAGTAATAATAATGTTTTGTTTGTGTTAAAAAGATTGTAACTGTAGTAGTGTAAGCACCCTTGATATCGTAAGATCCTTTTAAAAACAACTGAATTTATTGTTGAATGACTTGGATAACCCTTTCTACCCTATTAGCCATGCCTTGGTTGTTTTTTAATTCCCCCTTAATTTTATTATAAGAATGTAAAACCGTAGTATGGTCTTTGCCCCCAAATAAATCCCCTATTTCAGGCAACGACAAATCCGTTAACTCTCTGCTTAGATACATAGCTATCTGCCGGGGCAAAACGATATTTTTGTGCCGCCGGTTAGCCTTGAAGTCGTGCAGGGAAACCCCAAATTCTTCAGCAACACAGCGTTGGATAAAGTCCACGGTAATTAATTTTTTAGGTTCTTTTAAGAGATCCCTCAAAACCTCTTTGGTCAAATCCAGCGTAATGGGCTTTTCTTCCAATAAAGAGTACGCGATGGTCCGGATAAGGGCTCCTTCCAGCTCCCGAATGTTAGTTTTAATAAGCTGCGCTATAAAAAAGATGACCTCATCGGGGATTGTTACCGGCTCGCGCTCGATTTTTTTCTTGAGTATCGCCACCCTCGTCTCAAAATCCGGAGGCTGGATATCTGTGGTCAGGCCCCAGCTAAAACGGGATATCAACCTGTCTTGAAGGTTGGAGATTTCTTTGGGGGGTCGGTCAGAGGAAACGATAATCTGTTTGTGCGCGTCATAGAGGGCGTTGAAGGTGTGGAAGAATTCTTCTTGGGTAGACTCCTTGCCGGCAATAAAATGAATATCGTCGATAACCAAGATATCAACGTTGCGGTATTTCTGTCTGAAGGCATTAGTGGAATGGTGCTGGATGGCGTCGATGAGTTCGTTGGTAAAGCGCTCAGACGTCGTGTAGAATATCTTGAGCTTTGCGGGGTTGTTGTCTTTCGCAAAGTGGCAGATGGCCTGCATAAGATGGGTTTTGCCCAGCCCGACCCCGCCGTAGATAAAAAGTGGATTATAATTTTTGGCCGGGGACTGCGCTACTGCCAGACAATAGGCGTGGGCATGGCGGTTGGAGGGGCCCACCACGAAATTTTCAAAGGTGTAGCGGGGATTAAGATTGAGGGGGCTGCGGGGATCCTTTAGAGCAGAAGCGCCGGGTTCTTTAAGATACGCCTTTTCGTTTTGGGTTGCCTCCGGCGGCCTTACTACAACCTCGAGCGAAACCTCGTTTTTTGCAGCGCCCTTGAGCGCTTCAGAGATAACCGCAGCGTAATGCCCCTGGAGCCACTCCTTAAAAAACTGATCCGGCGCCTCGAGGATTATGGTATGTTTATCTTTGGCCCTAACTTTTAAAGGGGATATCCAGCTTTCAAAGGAAGCCTTGCCAAGCTTATCCTTTAAGCGTTCGCAAGCCTTATCCCAGAGCTCAAGCATCTTGCCTTCCTGTTAATTATTAAAGGGGTTGTGCGGGATTTACACAATATCCACAGTTTATCCACAAATTGCATAAACCTGTGGAAATATTATAGCAGGGATTAAACCCTTTGCAATAAAAAAAGCGAAGCGGAGATTATTATACAATATTATTGCGCGCCGTCAATAAAAAACAATAATAAGTCTAAGCGCCCGGCAGGAAATTTTTACGAGACGCCTTTTCCTGACGGGGTCTGCGTTTTACATTTTGCATTGACTTGGCCTTCCTTTATGTTATAATTAAACCCTATTATTAAATACGGCCCCTGGGAGACAACCCGTTGGCCGGCGAAGGAGAGGCGCGCTTTAAAGAAAGAAGAAAATGAAAAAACATCTAAAAACCCCTACCAAGCTCGTCGGTAAACGCCGTCACGGATTCTTGAAGAGAATGTCCAGCAGGGGTGGCAGAAAACTGCTCGCCCGGCGGCGCGGCAAGGGTAGAAAAAAACTGATTGTTTAATGCTGAAGAAGATATCCCTTGCCCTTATTGGTTTTTACCAGGGGTATGTGAGGATATGGCTGCCGAGCTGCTGCCGTTTTAACCCGAGCTGTTCCGAATATACCTGCCAGGCCATTAGAAAGTATGGCGCCCTGCGCGGTTTATTAAAAGGGATGGTCAGGATATTGCATTGCCACCCCTACTCCGGAAAATCGTGGTATGACCCCTTAATATAAGGACCCCCTATGGAAAAAAGACTGATTCTGGCTATTGCCCTATCGCTATTGGTTTTATTAACATGGTCTGTATTTGTTTCAAAATCTTATCATATTGATAATAAAGAAGTTATAAATAAAGAAAGCGGACTGCAACAGCCCGTTATTAAACCCAGGTCTTTAAAAATTGAATCCAAAACCCCCCCTGTTCACTTTAGCGAGAATGATAAGGACCTTGTTTTGTCGACGGAGAAGCTTAGAATTGATTTTGATGAGCCTGCCGCGGCAATTAAGGACGTGATTTTTAAGGACTACCGCTCTCATCGCGTGGTTTTAAAATACGGACTTGCCATTGATGATCCCGAGGCAGTTTTTAAAAACGAGCTTCTTACGGACAAGGAGGCTGTTTTTGTTTATAGTGGCAGAGAGTTACAAATTTCAAAGCACTTTTTATTTGACAACTCCAATTATTCCATAGAGTTAGAGATAGAAATTCTTAATAAAAGCAGCCATGCTATTAATACCTCTATAGGGCTGATCCCGGCGATTTTGGATTTTTCTAAACGCGGCAATCTGCCGAATTATCAGGATATCACGGTTGCCTTAAGCGGTAACATCCTTCATCCCAACCCGCGTAAGGATGCCAGCTGGAATAATATAAAATTTATGGGTTGGCGCGAGCGTTATTTTTGCGAAATTTTAGAGCCCACAACCTCCTCTTATAGCTTAAATTTGGCAAGGCTTAATCCCTCTGAAACCCAACCTGTTTTGCGCTCACCAGCGTTTTCTTTAGCTCCGGGAGAAAGGATAAGCCAAAAATTTCATATCTATATGGGGCCCCAAGACTTAAATATGATAAAAAACGTGAATTCCGAATGGTCTGCGATTGTTTATTACGGGATTTTTGATTTTATTGCCCAAATCCTTTTGAAATTTCTCGGCATTATTTATATTGTTGTACATAACTGGGGCCTGGCAATTATATTACTCAGTATTTCAATTTACCTTATTCTTTACCCATTGACCTTAAAGCAGATGCATTCAATGAAAGCAATGCAGCTCTTACAGCCTCGCATTGAGGAATTAAGGGCAAATTATAAAGACAATCCGCAAAGATTAAATAAGGAAATAATGGAGCTTTATCGTAAACATAAAGTAAATCCTTTTGGCGGTTGCTTGCCGATGATATTACAAATACCAATATTTTTCGCCCTATACCAGGTATTAATGCGTTCGCCAGCCTTAAAAGGTGCAGAGTTTCTTTGGATTAAAGATTTATCCGAACCAGACAGGCTTATCACTTTATCCTATAAACTGCCTTTTCTGGGTAATGAAATTAATATTTTACCCATTTTAATGGCAATTGCAATGTTTGTGCAGCAAAAGATCTCTTCAAGAAGCATGAGCAGCGCTTCTGCCGAGCAGCAGAAACTAATGCTTATTATTTTTCCGGTGATGTTTGGCTTTATTTTTTATCGCATGCCCTCAGGACTTGTTCTTTATTGGTTTGTGAACAGTTCTTTAATGATGGCACAGCAATTATTAATTAATCGTGCAAAATGACCCCCCAAATTACCCGCGAATTTGAAGGAAAAACCGTAGAAGAGGCGATTGAAAAAGCGCTCCAGGAATTAAAACTACCGTTGGAGAGACTTAAGATAGAAGTCTTGTCTGAGGAGGAAAAAGGATTGTTTGGGATGTCAGGAGCTAAATTAGCCAAGGTGCGCATAACAGTAATGAAGGTTAAAGAAAAGGCTTGACAACGCCAATTCCTATAAGATAATAAAGATAAATAATGCGTTAAATAAATGTTTCCCCGTGGAACATTTTGTAACTATATAATTTTCAATGGGTAAGATTATTGCAATTTGTAATCAGAAAGGCGGCACTGGCAAGACTACATCTGTCATTAGTTTAGCCAGTTATTTGGCTTTGGCCGATAAAAAGGTATTAGTTATTGACCTTGACCCCCAAGCAAATGCTACCAGCGGCTTAGGTATTAATAAGCACGATATCAAAAAAAGCACCTATCACGTCTTATTAGAAGAATTAGATATTAAAGAAATTCTTCAACAAACAACAATCCAAAATCTATATATTGCCCCCTCCAATCTTGATTTAACAGGAGCCGAGGTAGAGTTGGTAGGGGTTATGGGTAGGGAATACCGCTTGAAAAGAGCCTTGGAAAAAGAGAGGGAGAACTTCGATTTCATACTTATTGATTCTCCGCCGTCGCTCGGGCTTTTAACTATTAATTCATTATGTGCGGCGGACTCCTTGCTTATTCCTGTCCAGTGTGAATATTATGCCCTGGAAGGAGTAACTCAACTCATTAATACAGTTAGACTTGTGAGAGAAAACCTCAATCCCTCTTTGGAGATTGAAGGGGTTTTATTAACCATGGCAGATTTCCGCACTAATTTGACGCGGGAAGTAATCAAGGAAGTAAGGAATTATTTCAATGAAAAGGTTTATGATACGGTTATCCCCCGCAATATCCGTCTCACAGAAGCGCCTAGTTTTGGCAAGCCCATTGTTTTATACGATAAAAATTCTATCGGGGCACAGAAATACGAGGATTTGAGCAGAGAGGTTTTGGGCCTTGCGCCTCTGCATAAAGAAAATCTGGAAGCTATCCAGGATATTCCTGAGGAGAGGGCATAATGGAAAAGAAGGCATTAGGCAAAGGAATAGGGGCATTAATACCGGAGAGAGAAGCCGAGGATAAAAAAGCCGGTGCCATCTTAGTTGACATTAAAAAAATCAAACCCAATCCTTTGCAGCCCCGCGAAGACTTTGATTCTCAGGGGTTGGAGGAATTGATGCAATCTATCAGGGAGAAAGGTGTATTGCAGCCGCTTCTGGTGCGCAGGCAGGGGGAGTACTTTGAGCTTATCGCAGGAGAAAGACGGTTTAGGGCTGCTAATGCGTTAAATTTGAAAGAGGTCCCGGTTATCATTAAAGATGTCGCCGACCAGGACTCCCTTGAATTATCTTTGATTGAAAATATCCAGCGGCAGAATCTCAATCCTATTGAAGAGGCCCGCGCATACCAGTATCTTATGGACAAGTTCGGCATGACCCAAGAAAGGATAAGCGAGATCTTGGGCAGGGCGAGGGCTTCTGTTGCTAACATATTGAGAATATTGAAGTTACCACAAGAAATCCAGGACAGAATTAAAAAAGGAGAGATTTCTTTTGCGCATGGCAGGGCACTGCTGGAATTAGATGATCCTAACCAGCAGCGCCGTCTGGCGCATGAGATCCTTGCTAAGGGGCTATCGGTAAGAGAACTGGAGGCTGTTATTCACAGGCATCGTCCAAAAGGTTCCAACAAGTTGCGCATGCGCTCGCAGGCTGGCCGCGAGACCTATGTCGTGGTGGCTGAAGAGCAACTGCAGCAGTTTTTGGCAACCAAGGTCAGGATAAACAAAAGAAAAAAACGCGGCAATATCTCGATAGAATTTTATTCTCAGGAAGACCTGGAAAGGATTGTTGGTCGTATTAAAGGAGGCGCCACCCCATGAGTAATCAGGCAACCTTAATCCTTATCAAGCCCGACGGCCTGAAGAAATCATTGACCGGCAATATCCTGACACGGCTATCAGAGACGAAACTGGAAATCATTGCAGCCAAGATTGCCCGGGTTTCTGAGAAATTGGCCGAGGAGCACTACCGGCACCTCAAGGATAAGCCGTTTTTCCAGGAGCTGGTCCGTTATTTCTGCGGGGAACTGCATAACCGGCGTAAGATTATGGCGTTGATTTACTGGGGCGATGGCGCTATCGCCAAATGCCGCCAGCTCGCCGGAGCTACCAACCCCGAAGAGGCCGACCCCACATCCATCCGCGGTTCCTACGGAAGGATTACCACCAAGGGTGTTTATGAGAATGTCATTCACGTGTCTTCGAGCGAATCGGAGGCAGAACGCGAGATAAAGCTTTGGTTTAAACCGGAAGAGATAATCGTAGATTTATACCCGACTAAAGAGGTCCTTGAGGAGACAAAAAAAATCAGGGTCTGGGCATAATCAGGGGGCGACGATAATGATAAAAAGTATGACCGGTTTTGGCAGGCGCGAGGAACGGGCGGAGCCTTTCGGCAAGATTCTGGTGGAGTTGCGCAGCATAAATCATAAATTTCTGGACATTGTCCTGCATCTGCCGGAGGGTTTTCTTTCGCTGGAGGAGAAGATTAAGAAAGAGATTGAGTCCCGCATTAAGAGGGGCAGGATTACCTGCGTTATCAGCGTCAGCGGCGCCCGCACAAACAAGGTGGTTATTAACAAAAAGCTCTTAGGCAATTACCTGGCGGCACTCGCAGATGTAAAGAAGAAGTTCCGCCTGAAAAACAATATAGGTCTGGAGAGTCTCATCCAACTGCCTGGTGTCTTGGGGGTGGAGGAGAGCCCGGTTGCCTACGATAAGGTTTGGCCGTATCTGCGCGCCATTTTGGCTGCCAGCCTCGATGATCTGACGGCAATGCGCCGGAAAGAGGGGGCGGCGTTATACCGGCATTTAAAAAATCGTGCGCTGACGGTCTCGGGTTACCTGGATAGTGTAAGGGCGCGTTTCAAAAAGGCAGTCAAGAAGAGGGTTGCGCGTTTGTCATCCGACGAGGAACGCAGCAGCTTTTTAAGGGATAGCGATATTACCGAGGAGATCGAGCGGCTCGCCTTCCACATCGGCAGTTTTAAATCCAAGATAGCCAAAAACGGTTCGATAGGCAAAGAGCTCGATTTTATCTCCCAGGAGATGCAGCGTGAAGCCAACACCATGGGGGCAAAATCCTGCGATAAAATTATTTCGCAGAAGGTGGTCCAGATTAAGAGCCAGGTAGAGAAGATACGCGAACAGCTCCAGAACGTAGAATGAAGAAGCAGGGGTTTGTCTTTGTGGTTTCCGGACCTTCGGGCTCGGGCAAAAGCACCCTTGTAGAGAGGCTATTCAGGGACAGGCGGTTCAGGTCCAGGTTCGCCAAGCCCGTATCCTTTACTACCCGACCCAGGAGATCCGGAGAGAGGCAGGCGAAGGATTATTTTTTTATCAGCGAAAGGAAATTCCGAGAGCTTCTGCGCGCCAAGAAAATCCTTGAATGGACCAGGTATTTAAGGTATTATTACGGCACGCCCCGCGAGTTTGTCGAGGAGCAATTCAGGAGAGGCAAGCACATTGTCCTCTGCCTTGATTTTAAGGGGGCGTCGCAAATCAGGCGTATCCTGCCGCGCAATACCGTAACTGTCTTTATCCTGCCCCCTTCTCTGGAGGCGCTGCGCTTGCGTATAAAAGAGCGTTGCCGCCGTACCAAGGAGAAGGAAATCCGCCAGCGCCTGGGGTTAGCCAATAGGGAAATGCGTCTGGCGCACAGATACGATTACCATCTGGAGAATAAGAATCTGGGTCAGGCAGTAAGGGCATTAAAAGAGATTATCTTAAACAAAATAGGCCGCAAGGCATAAAGGGAGGCAAGGAGATTCATGGCGCAAGGCATCCAGGAGATTTTGGATAAGAGCGATAACTCCGTTTACAAATTGGTAATCATGGCTTCCAAAAGGGCTCTTGAGATTGCCGAGGGGCAACCCCGTTTGGTCAACCTCGATGCAAGTATCAAGCCCTCTACCGTTGCCCTGGCGGAAATTGCCGAGAACAAGGTGCGATGCAAGAAACCCAAGGATTAACGCATGCAAAAGAATAAAAAGGATATCGTTCTGGGCGTTACTGCTAGCATCGCGATTTATAAATCCTGCGATATTATCAGGCGCCTTGGCGAAAGCAATTTTTCGGTTACGGCGGTTCTTACCAGGGAGGCGCGGGAGTTGATGAACCCGTTGATATTCGAAACCCTCTCGGGCAACAAGGCTTATTGTGGGATGTTCGAACGCTCGGACCCCTGGCAGGTGGAACACGTGGCATTGGCAGAGAAGGCCGCTATGGTTTTGATAGCCCCGGCGACCGCCAATATTATCGCCAAGATCGCCTACGGTATAGCCGACGACCTTTTGACCTGCGTTGTCCTGGCAACGCGTGCGCCGGTTTTAATCTGCCCGGCGATGAGCGAAGACATGTATACCAATAAGGTTACCCAGGCCAACATCGCCAAGCTAAAAAGCCTAGGCTTCCGGTTCGTCGAGCCGCGCCGGGGGAGGCTGGCTTGCGGCAGAGAAGGCAGAGGTTGCCTGGCAGAGGCTGAGACGATTGTCCGCGAGGTAAAAAAGGTTCTTTCAAAATCTGCGGCGACGTAGCCAAGAGGCAAGGCAGCTGTCTGCAAAACAGCTATTCAGCGGTTCGATTCCGCTCGTCGCCTTGACTTTGCAAGCGGATTACCTGCGGCAGGAGGTTAGCTGAAAATCAGTTTGCCAGAGGCAGAGAGCGCTTAAGGGGGCAAGTGGTGGAATGGCATACACGACAGACTTAAAATCTGTTGGCCGCAAGGTCGTGAGGGTCCGACTCCCTCCTTGCCCATAAATGAGATCATAATTTACG
>JBAZKK010000016.1:0-23132 GCA_041650795.1 Candidatus Omnitrophota bacterium
CAGATGTGCGGAAACGGAGCGCGTTGCGCTGCCATCTGGGCGGATGAAACGGGAGCCGCAAGAAAATCCTCAATCCGCATAAAAACCAAAGCCGGCATTATTGATTCGCGTATCCTGCGAGATGCCGTGCGCATTAAATTGACCGACCCGCGCGATATAAGGCTGAACCTGGGGCTTAAGATTAACCGGCGCGCATTAGGCTTGAGTTTTATCGATACCGGCGTGCCGCATGCGGTCCTCTTTGTGGACAAGGCTGACGGTATTGACGTAGTCGGATTAGGTAGGCAGGTTCGAAACCACGTGTTTTTCCGGCCAGCCGGAACCAATGTAGATTTTGTGGAGGTTAGGGGTTCGGCTTCCATAAGGCTGCGCACTTACGAAAGAGGAGTAGAGAATGAAACGCTTGCCTGCGGCACCGGCAGCGCGGCAGCCGCCCTTGTCTTTGCCTTAAAAGGGGGCGGTACCAGCGGTATTGTCAATGTCCAAACCCGCAGTGGAGAGGTCCTTAAGGTTTATTTTGAAAAGACGGCCCGCGCTTTTAAAAATGTCTGGCTGGAAGGAAAGGCCAGGGTAGTTTACCAAGGAGCGTATTATGTATAAAGGCTCAATCGTGGCAATCGTCACGCCTTTTAAAAAAGGTAAATTGGACGAGGAAAAATTCAGGGAGCTTATAGATTTCCATATCAAAAACGGCACCAGCGGCATTGTCCCCTGCGGGACTACCGGCGAATCCGCGACCTTATCTTTCCAGGAGCACGAGCGCGTTATCGAGATCGCCATCGAACAGGTAAACGGAAGGATCCCTGTGATTGCCGGTACCGGCTCCAATTCCACCGAAGAAGCGGTCATGCTGACGAGGCACGCTGTCAAGGCAGGCTTAGAGGCATCGTTGCAGGTTTCTCCTTATTATAACCGGCCCACGCAGAGAGGGCTTTACGAGCACTTCAAGGCCGTTGCCGAGGCGGTAGATATTAAAATTATTCTTTACAATATCGCTTCGCGCACCGGAGTCAATATTGAGCCGGAGACCGTTGCGCGCTTAGCCCGTGATTGCAAGAACATTGTGGGGATAAAAGAGGCTTCCGGCAACCTGGAGCAGATGGCGCGGATAAAGGCGCTCTGCGGCGACGGGTTCGATTTAATCTCCGGAGACGACAGCCTGACGCTCCCTGTCTTGTCTATCGGAGGCACCGGGGTTATATCGGTGGTAGCCAACATCGTGCCCAGGGATACGGCAGAGATGGTCGACTCATTCCAACGGGGAGATATCGGCAAGGCACGCGAGCTGCATTACAGGCTCCTGCCGCTGGTCAAGTCAATGTTTATCGAGACCAATCCCATACCGGTCAAGACCGCCATGGGGCTTTTAGGGATGTGCGATGAGGAACTCAGGTTGCCTCTCTGCGCGATGTCGGATGAAAACCGCCATAAGCTCGAGGACAGCCTCCATCTCTACGGGTTATTATAAGAGGAGCGGGGATCATGATTAAGCTAGGCGTAGCGGGAGCGTGCGGCAGGATGGGCAGGAGGATTATGGAGTTATCCTGTCAGGATAATGATCTTGAGGTTGCCCTTGCCCTTGAAAAGAAAGGAACGCCTGTCATTGGGAGGGAATGGGGTAAGCTCAGGATATCCTCTAGTCCAGACGGGATATTCCTAGTGGATGTATTCGTGGATTTTACCTCTCCCGAGGCAAGCGAGGCCAACCTTGATTATGTTGCCAGGTATAAAAAGGCGCTCGTGCTGGGGACAACGGGCCTTAGCGAAGCGCAGTTAAAAAAGATAGAGGAGATAAGCCGTGTCGTGCCGGTAGTGTTTTCGCCGAATATGTCGGTGGGGGTGAATGTCCTTTTTTCCATTCTACCAGAGTTGGGCCGCAGGCTCGGGCCGGATTACGGCATTGAGATCGTCGAGGCGCACCATAAAGCAAAGAAGGACGCTCCTTCCGGGACCGCCAGGAGGTTTGTCGAACTTCTGGCTGAGGTTACGCATAAACAGATACCGGCCCACTCCGTCAGGCTCGGGGATATTGTCGGAGACCACAGCATTATCTTCTGCGGAAATTCCGAGCGTATCGAAGTAAAACACCAGGCGCATAGCCGCGACCTCTTTGCGCTGGGAGCGCTAAAGGCTGTGAAATGGGTTTATAATAAGCCCGCAGGTCTGTATTCCATGCAGGATGTGTTGAATTTAAAGCAAAAGGATAAAGAATGATGTTTGAATCCTCCCGGAAATTGGCTTCCTTGCCGCCTTACCTCTTCCTTGAGATTGACAAGGCCAAAAGAATGGCCCGTTCAGAAGGCAGGGACATTATTGACTTAGGCATTGGAGATCCTGATCGGCCGACGCCGGGGCACATTATTGAAAAGCTCTACAAAGCGGCTCTCGAGCCTTCCAGCCACCGTTATGCCTTGGACCAGGGTATGCCGGCATTGCGTAAAGCCATCGCCAAATGGTATCAGAGGCGTTTTAGGATAAGGCTTGACCCTGATTCAGAGATCCTGCCATTGCTGGGCTCGAAAGAAGGGATTGCGCACCTGCCGCTGGCATTTTTGAATAATGGCGATTATTCCCTGGTGCCTGACCCATGCTACCCGCCTTATAAAGGAGGGACTATCCTGGCAGGAGGCAGGCCTTATCTCATGCCTCTTCTAAAGGATAATGATTTCCTCCCCGACCTTAAAAAAATACCTTCTGCCGTCCGCCGCAAGGCAAAGCTTCTTTATATAAATTATCCCAATAATCCCACTTCTGCTGTTGCCGAAAAATCTTTTTACGAAGAGGTAAGCGATTTTGCGGGAAGGAACAAGCTTATCGTGGTCTCTGACCTGGCTTATTCCGAGATCAATTATGATCATTACAGGCCAGCAAGCTTCTTAGAGGCAGAGGGGGCCAGGGAGGTAGGCATTGAATTCCACTCGCTTTCCAAGACATATAATATGACCGGTTGGAGGGTAGGCTGGGCTTGCGGGAACCATGTATTAATATCGGCGCTGGCCAAGGTCAAGTCCAATATCGATTCCGGTATTTTTTCTGCCGTTCAAGAGGCTGCTGTTGCTGCGCTTGGCGGCCCGCAGGATGCGCTTTGCGATATGCGGAAGGCTTATCAGGCCAGGCGCGATACACTTATCCGTGGCTTGAAAGAGCTGGGTTGGGATGTTAAATCTCCCAAGGCTACTTTTTACGTTTGGCTTAAGGTTCCTCATGTTTGCGGCTTACGGAAGACAGGGCGCGGTAAAGGCAGCAGTTGCTCCATGGATTTTGCTTCCTTTTTATTGGATAAGGCGGATATCGTAGTTACGCCCGGCGTAGGGTTTGGCAGTTACGGGGAAGGCTATATCCGTATGGCGCTTACGGTTGATGAAGAAAGGATACGCCAGGCCCTCACTCGCCTTAGAAAGATTGTTTAGCAGGATGGTAAATTGCTATCTGGGTATCGGCTCTAATCTCGGAGACAGGCGCAGGTACATAAATTCAGCGATTAAAAAACTAAAAGATTTAAAAAATACCAGGATAATTAAGGCATCCCGCCTTTATGAAACCGAGGCCTTCGGAGGCCCCCCGGGACAGAGGAAGTTTCTTAATGCTGTCCTCAAGATCAAGACCGCAATCCCGCCGCCGGAGCTTTTAAAAAAAATCAAAGAGATCGAAAGACTGCTAGGCAGACGTAAGTCCAGGCGTTGGGGTCCGCGCAGGATTGACCTGGATATACTCTTTTACGGGGAGCGCTTTATTGATTCCAAGGGGTTGAAGATCCCACATCCAGGGGTTTTCCGCAGGGCCTTCGTGATGCGGCCCCTGATGGACGTGTTATGAGGATTGTAAAAAGCATAAGAAAAATGCAGGAGCTCTCAGGCGCTTGGAGAAAGGCCGGCCGGCGCATCGGTTTTGTCCCCACGATGGGCGCCTTGCACAATGGGCATTTGAGCCTCTTGCGCCGCGCGCGCAGAGATAATGATAGGGTAGTCATAAGCGTATTTGTTAACCCTACCCAGTTCGGGCCGGGAGAGGATTTTAATAAATACCCCCGTGATTTGTCGGGGGATGCCGCTTTCTGCCGCAAGGCAGGAGCAGACGTCGTTTTTTATCCAGGGGCCAGGCAGATGTACCCCTCTGACTATAAAACCTATGTAGAGGTTTGGGATTTAAGCAATGTTCTTTGCGGCAATTTCCGGCCAGGGCATTTCCGTGGCGTGGCTACGGTGCTAACCAAGCTATTCAATATCGTGCAGCCGGATAGCGCCTACTTCGGACAAAAGGATGCCCAGCAGGCCGTTATCGCCCGGCGCATGGCCCGTGATTTAAACATGCCACTTCGTATCGAGGTTATGCCTACCGTGCGCGATAAGGATGGTTTAGCCATGAGTTCGCGCAACAATTATCTGAGCCCGCAAGAGAGAAAGAGGGCTTTGGTGTTAAGCCTGGCATTGAAGGAGGCGGAGAGACTCATCAGCCGCGGCAGGCGATACTCCTCAGGCATTATCGCCGACCTCAAGGCGTTTATAAGGCGAACCCCCGGGATAAGGGTGCAGTACCTCGAGATAGTGGATCCGGATACCCTAAGGCCGCTGGTTAAAATAAAGGATAAGGTTCTTGTGGTATTGGCAGTACACATAGGAAAGACCCGCTTAATAGATAATATTGTCGTAAAGGTTTAGCAGGCTATGCCGCGGAGATTAAGGATTTCAATTATAGGGTGCGGGGCAATCGGAGGTTCTTTGGCCAGGGCGATCAACGCGCAGTTTCGCAGCCGCGCAAGGTTATCCGCCCTTTATGATATTGACAGGCAAAAATCCCTGCGCCTGGCCGGGGATCTTAAATCTCCCGGCCTGGCAGTCAAGGATTTGGGCAGCGCTCTCAGGAAAGCGGATTTGTTAATTGAGGCCGCCTCTGCCCGTGTTTCCTTCGGAATTGCCATGAGCGCAGTCTCGGCAGGGCGGGATATTATGGTAATGAGCGTAGGGGGATTATTGAAAGGCTACCGCAGATTGGAAAACGAGGCTTTAAAGAAGGGGTCGCGTGTATTTATACCTTCAGGGGCAATATCCGGCATTGATGCCCTAAAAGCAGCTAAGCTTGCCGGAGTAAAAAAGGTGACACTCATTACCACCAAACCACCTGAGGCGTTCAGCAGCGTGCCGTATATACAGAAAAAGGGGATAAGCCTTTCGAAAATCAAGAAAGACAAGGTTATTTTTGAAGGGAGCGCTTTAAAGGCCACCCGCGCCTTCCAGCAGAATGTAAACGTGGCGGCGACCTTAAGCCTGGCAGGGATAGGGCCGCACAAGACGAGGGTGCGCATCGTTGCCTCTCCCGGCCTTAAGCGCAATATGCACCGCATCGAGATCGAATCAGGCTCGGGCAGGATAGTTACCTCAACCGAGAATGTGATACATCCGGCCAATCCCAAGACGAGTTATCTGGCGGTCCTTGCAGCGCTGGCAACGCTGGAAGGAATCCTCGGGCCGTTTAAGATTGGCAATTAAATCTTAAAAAGAAAGGGGGTGAAGACATAATATGGCACAGAAACTGATGAAATTGAAAATCAAGAGACAGAAGGGTTACCTTTACTATATCGACAAAAAAGGCGATGTCTCCTGCGCGAAGATGGCCAGGGGAGCCAAAAAGGGAGGCAACCCCAAGAAGGTGGCAAAATGCGGAATCAAGAGAAAAGAGGGGTACCTCTATTTTCTTGACAAGCAAGGCGACGTATCTTGCGCCAAGATGAAAAGAGGCGGCAAGAAGAAAAAGAGACGTTAGCGGCAAGGGCGCCCCGCATCCTTTCTCCTTAAGACGGACGGTTTCATCTTAAAGATGCGGGGCTTCCTTTATTAAGATACCCGAAAGAAGGCCAATTGAAGTCCAGCTACAGCACCCTCATTATTATCGTTTCGGCAGTTGCGGTTTACCTTAACTCGCTCGGCAACGCCTTTGTCTGGGACGACATCGCGTTGGTAGTGAACAACGATTTTATCAAGGGGCCGATCCTGCTTAAACAGGCCCTGCTCGCCCCGCTTTATTATTTCGGGCAGGAGCCGAATTTTTATTACCGGCCGCTGCAGACCTTATCATATCTTTTTGATTATTCCGTCTGGGGGCTCAATCCTTTCGGTTTTCATCTGGTTAATCTCATCCTGCATGCCTTGCTCGCGTTATTAACTTACCGTTTTATAGATCTTATAGTCGCTGACCGCGAGGTCGCATTTTTGAGCGCCGTTTTATTTGCGGTGCATCCGCTTAACGGCTCTGTTGTAAATTATATTTCCAGCAGGGCCGATATCCTGCTTGCCATATTCTCGCTCTTGGCCCTGCTTTCTTTTGTTAAAGGAGGCAAATATCGTTTCTTTTCCTTATTATTTTTTATCATGGCCTTGTTATCAAAGGAAGCTGCGGCGATCTTTCCGCTCGGACTTATTTTTACGCAAGAGGTGTATTTTAAAATCAGAGGGATTAGGCAAGGCAGGAATAAGGCGCGCCTGTGGTATGCTGCCTTTATTTTAATATCCTTGAGTTACCTGATGTTGAGAATCAAGGTTATCAGGATAGGCACAGACATCCTTCCTCCTCCGGGCACCAGCCCTTGGAGTACGATATTTACCTTCATTAGCATAAACATAAAATATATCAGCTTGGCATATCTGCCTTTCGGTCTGCACATGCTTCGTAATATACCTGTTGTGATGCCTATGGCGCCTGCCTTTATTTTGTATGGGGTGCTTGTTTTAATTTTTTTAGCCGCTTCAGTTATCATCTACCGCTTTAATAAACGGGTATTTCTACTATTAGGCTTGTCTTTTCTTTGGTTATTGCCGACGGCAACGCTTTTTTTCAGATACCCCGAATATTACCTTCAGGGCAGGGCAATCATGCCGGAGAACTGGTTTTACCTTTCGCTGATCGGGGTATTGGCAATTACGGCCCGGTCATTAAAGATGATGACGGCAAGGGCGCGGCCTGCATTTTATATTATCGCATGGTGCCTGGCGTTTTGTTTCTCGGCTATAACCTTTAGAGGAAATTTAACCTGGCGTAACAATTATGCCCTCTTCAGCCGTATCCTGGAATATGTGGATGACAGCGCGACTGCCTACCGCAATATGGCGCTGCTTTATTTAAATAGGGCAGAGAATAAGAAGGCAATCGAGTCTTATCAGAAAGCCCTCTCCTTGAAGCAGGGTGATAAGAGAAAAGCGGTTTTATACAGCGGAATTGCTATGGCATACCTGGCGGACAAAAAACCGGAGGATGCCTATGATAGCGCCAAAAAGGCAGTTGCAACGGATGGCGGTAATGCCGATGCCCGGGCATCTCTGGGGGTGGTCTATGCCGCAAGAGGCGATTCCAGAAAGGCAAAGAAGGAGTGGCTTGAGAGCCTAGAGATTGCCCCTTTCAACAGGTTGGCCTTTGACCGTCTGGTGTCGTTGTCACTTAAAGATGCAGCCTTGCGGGAATATTTGATTGAAAAATATCAGGGGATTATCAAGGAGGGCGGCATTTTTGGCAACTATAGAGCCTACCGCGGATTAGGGATAATCTACCTTTACAACAATATGGATTCCCATGCGTTTCTTAATTTTGCCAAGTCCCTTGAGCTTGACCCCTATGAGCCTAAATCCAATAACGGAATGGCAATATGCTACGCGCGTTCAGGGGATTCTGCAAGGGCGGCTATTTTTTTTAAAAGGTCTATCAGGCTTAACCCCTTTGACCCCGAGGCTTACCGGAACCTGAGCCTTCTTTACCGGCAATTGAATATGACTAAGCAATCCGCCCGTTTATTAGAACAGGCCGCATCGTTGAATCTATTACAATAAAAATATGAGCGAAGGCAATATCGTAATCCGCGGCGCGCGGGAACACAACCTTAAGAATATCAATCTTGCCATTCCGCGCAATAAGCTTATCGTGATTACCGGCCTTTCCGGTTCAGGCAAGTCCAGCCTTGCCTTTGATACCATTTACGCCGAGGGGCAGCGCCGTTATGTAGAGAGTCTCTCTAGTTATGCCCGGCAGTTCCTGGAACAGCTCCAGAAGCCCAGCGTTGAGCATATCGAGGGCCTTTCCCCGGCCATTGCCATTGAACAGCGCACTGCAGGGGGGAACCCCCGTTCTACCGTAGGCACCCAGACCGAGATCTACGACTACCTTAGGGTTCTTTTCGCGCGTATCGGCAGGGTGAGGTGTTACCGCTGCGGACACGCCATTGAAAGGCAGAGTTCGCAGGAAATAACAGAGGCCCTCTTGCGTCTGCCCGCAGGCTCCGAGATCCAGGTACTGGCGCCGTTAGTAAAAGGCAAAAAAGGCCAATACCGCCAGATGCTTTTAGAGGTGCAAAAGGCGGGATTTGTGCGGGTGCGCATTGACAGAAAATTATACGGATTGCCTCTTAAGATTCAGCTTCCCAAATACAAGATACACGCCATTGAAGTGGTGGTAGACAGGCTGGTGTTGGAACCTGGGGTTAAGGAGCGGCTTAATGATTCCGTGGAGACGGCTCTTAAGGTAGGCAAGGGGATGATTGTCATAGCCCGCCCTGCAAAAGAAGACCTCGTATTCAGCGAACAGTTCGCCTGTCCCGAATGCGGCATCAGCTATACGGAGGTTGAGCCGCGCATATTCTCCTTTAACTCCCCTTATGGCGCCTGCCCTGCATGCAACGGCCTGGGCACAAAGATGGAATTTGACGCTGATTTAATCATCCCCGATAGGAATAAATCCGTCAATGGGGGGGCCATTGAGCCTTGGAAGAGGGGAGGCCACGGATATATCCTGTATTACCGCTGGTTGGTCCGCGAACTTGCGCGCCGGCTGGATTTTTCACTCGATACGCCTTTTAGAAAGCTCGGGAAGGGCATCCGGCAGGCGATACTCTGCGGGAGCCCGGAAGAAGTAGGAGGCAAGCCGTTTGAAGGCGTTATCCCGCATCTGGAGAGGCTATTCAGGCAGACAGAGAGCGATTATTTAAAGGGCGAGATCTCGCGTTTTATGTCTACGCTCCCTTGCCCCGCCTGCAACGGCGCCCGGCTTAAGAAAGAGAGCCTGGCTGTCACCATCAGCGGCAGGAATATCCACGAGGTTACCGCTATGCCGATAAAGGAGGCGTATCATTTTTTCAAGGAGCTCTCTCTCAATGAAAAAGAAAAAATCATTGCCAGGGAGGCCTTGAAAGAGATAGTCCGCAGGCTCGGCTTCTGCATTGATGTGGGCTTAGATTACCTAACGCTTGAAAGAAAGAGCTCGACCCTTTCCGGAGGAGAGGCGCAGCGCATCCGGCTGGCTACGCAGGTAGGTTCGGGGCTGGTAGGCGTATTATACATACTTGATGAGCCAAGCATCGGTCTGCATCAGAAGGACAACGCCAAATTGATCGCTACCTTGAAGGCGCTAAGAGACCTTGGGAATACCTTAATCGTAGTGGAGCACGACGAGTATACCATCCGGGATGCGGACTATATCGTTGACCTGGGACCGGGGGCAGGCAGGCACGGCGGGGAGGTGGTTTTCTCGGGGGCACCCGGGGAATTATTGGACTGCCGCGATTCGCTTACCGCAAAGTATCTAAGGCAGGAACTTGAGATAGCCATGCCCGAGAGGCGGCGTCCGCTGTCTAATAAAATGATATTGGAGATTAAAGGCGCCAGGGAGCATAATCTTAAGAATATTGACGTAAGATTCCCGCTGGGGACATTTATCTGCGTTAGCGGGGTTTCCGGTTCGGGTAAATCCACGCTTATCGATGATATACTTTACCGCGCCCTGGCGAAGAAATTATACAAAAGCAAGGAGCGGCCGGGCCTTTACGATAAGATCACCGGATACGAGCATATCGATAAGGTGATAGTGGTGGATCAGTCTCCCATCGGCAGGACCCCCCGTTCTAATCCGGCTACCTACACCGGCCTGTTTGGACCTATAAGGGAATTATTCAGTCTTCTTCCGGAGGCGCGCCTGCGCGGGTATAAGCCCGGCAGGTTCTCTTTTAACGTCAAGGGCGGACGTTGCGAGGCCTGCCAGGGGGACGGCATCAAGAAGATCGAGATGCATTTCTTATCCGACGTCTACGTCAGGTGCGATGTCTGCAAGGGGAGGCGTTTTAACGAAGCGACGCTAGAGGTAAAATATAAAGGGAAGTCCATCTCCGATGTCCTCGGGATGACGGTTGAGGAAGGCCTGGTTCTTTTTGCAAACATCCCCCGCGTCAAGAATACCTTGGCAACCCTTTACGACGTAGGGTTAGGGTACATCCAATTGGGGCAGTCTGCCACTACCCTTTCCGGAGGGGAAGCGCAGCGTCTGAAGCTGACCGCGGAATTAAGTAAGCGTTCCACCGAAAATACCCTTTATATCCTGGATGAGCCTACTACCGGCCTGCATTTCGCGGATGTCGAAAAATTAATTGCGGTATTGCAAAGGTTGGTTGAGAAGGGCAGCACCGTTATCGTAGTGGAACACAATCTGGAGGTAATCAAGTGCGCGGATTATATTATTGACCTAGGTCCTGACGGAGGTCAGAGGGGAGGCCGGGTAGTCGGGTGCGGAAGCCCGGAGGAATTAATCCGCAATAAAGATTCCTACACCGCGCACTTTTTAACAAAGGCGTTGTCGAAGCATAAAAGAGATGGTATAGTTTAAGAAAAATGTCGAAGCGTCATTGGATGATAACAAGGTTTTCATCTCTGGCCGTTTTGATGGCGGCGCATCTTGCGGTTGGCGCCTTTCTCGCGCCTTTCCCTTCGTATGCCGTCGAGGATAATCCCAAGGAAGAGGAATCATTCTTTGTAGCCAAAAAGGCTTTCGAGGACGGCTTTTATGATGTCAGCCTTGGGCTTCTGGAGAGGTTCCTGAAAAATTATCCCGATTCCAGGAGGTCTGCCGATGCCGAACTCCTGATAGGGGAGTGCTATTTTCATCAGAACAAATACATGGACGCCCTTAAAAAATTCGAAGAACTGCTTAACCAGCCAGAGGCCAGCGCCATCAAGGACGCAGCGCTTTACTGGACAGCCGAGGTGCATTTTAAAGGGAATGGTTTCAGCAGGGCCGCCTCATACTATCAGGCCATTATCGACGGTTTCCCCAAGTCCCCTTATCTGGTGCACGCCTATTATTCACTGGGGTGGTGTTTATTCCAGGAGGGGAATTACCAGGAGGCCCTGAAGTATTTTAAGATAGTAGAGGAGCGTTATCCGCGGGAACCCTTGGCGCAGGACGCTTCCCTGAAAATCATAGAGAGCCTCTATAGCCTCAAGGATTACCAGGCGCTGAAAGAAAAGCTTGGTTCTTATATCGGATCGCGCTCCAATAACGGCGACAGGCTCCCCTACCTTTATTTCTACCTGGCAGAGGCGGATTATTATCTCAACAATTTTAGCGAGGCGATAGACGAATACAAAAGGGTTATCTCATCTAGCAGCGACGGGAAAATACAGGCTCTTTCCAGGCTGGGGATGGGCTGGGCCTTCCTGAAACTGAAGCGCTACGATGAAGCAGGGAGGGTCTTCGGGGAGATAAACGGCGATAACCTTGAAAAGAAGAACCAAGAGATACTCTTGCTGGGCAGGGCGGTGCTGTTATTCGAGACCCAAAGGTTCACGGAGGCCAAGGGCGCTTACGATGGGCTTCTCAGAGACAGCCGCGACCCGCTGATCTTAGTGCAGGCATACCTGGGCGAGGCCGATACCCTCTACAACCTATCGGAATACCGGCAGGCGATAACGCTATATAAAGAGTCCTTGGGCAGGGACCTTGAGAGCGGTATCCCCCGGGAATACCTGGATAAGCTGCATTACGGCCTGGCCTGGTCTCTGCTTAAGGAAGGGGAATTCAAGGAGGCAATTGAGGAATTTCAGAAGATTGTTCAGCGTACCGAGGATAAGACCGTAAAGGTAGCCACTCTCTGCCAGATCGGGGACGCCTATCAGGACTCCGGGGATTACGGTAAGGCAAAGGAGGCCTATGATACCATCTTAAAAGACTATCCCGACAGTTTATATAACGATTACGTCCAATACCAACTGGGTACCGTGCTGCTTAAAACCTCCAATTACGACGGAGCCATTATGGCCTTTCAGAGTATCCGCAATAATTTTTCCAATTCCAAGATTGCGGATGATGCGACATATGCCCTGGCGCTTTCATATTTTCAGAAGGAGGATTATAGCTCCGCCAAGGATGTGCTGGATAAATTTCATAAGGAATTCAAGGACGCTAACCTTAGGCCGCAGGCCACCTATCTTTTGGGAACCAGTCTTTATAATCTTGGTAAATTCAACGAGGCCATCGAGGTCTTCCGGGAGGTAGCCAGGGATTACGGCCAGGATAAGGATTTGGCGCAGAAGGCGGAATACGAGATAGCGGATTGCTATTACCAGATGGGCAACGAGAAAGAAGCGGTAGCAAGATTCAAGGTGTTGCGTTCCAGGTACCCCGATTCAAAACTTAATCCGGAGATTATCTGGTGGCTGGGAGAATATTATTATCGCCAGAATGACCTAAGGATGGCGCAGCGTTATTTTTTATCCATTATCAACGATTTTTCAAGCAGTAACATCGTAGCCGACGCTTATTATATGCTGGGGGCAATCTCGCAAGAGAAGGGGGACTACGAGAATGCGATAAATAATTTTAGCAAGGTTGAGCAATTGACGAAAAGCGACCTTGCCGGCCAGGCGGCTATCGCTATCGCCGATATCCAGGCAAAAGAGGATAAGCTTGAGGCCGCCCTGGGGAGTTACCGGCAGACGAGCGAAAGGTATCCTAACCTGGCCGCGGCGGTATACCCGAAGATTGCCGAGATATGCCATAGGCTCGGGGATTATGATGAGGCGGTAGATTTTTACCGCAAGGGCCTTGAGGCAGCTCCGTTAAGGCAGTTGGCGGATTTGCAGTTTAAGATTGCGGAAACCAGGGAGACCCAGGGTAAATTTAAGGAAGCGGTGGAGGAATACCTCAAGGTGGCTTATCTTTATCCCGAAAATGCCAAACTGGCAGTGAAGGCGCTCCTTAGGGTAGCCGCTATTTACGAAAATCAGGGGAAAAGCGCGGAGGCAATCAATATCTATAAAAGGATTATCTCCATGGGCGTCGAGGAAGCCAAGTATGCCCGGGAGCGCATCAACGCCATTAAAAAATAAAAGGAGGCAGCGATGGACCTATACCGCATGAGTTTTTGGCAGTTTTTTTTAGCCGGGGGGCCGGTGATGTGGCCGATACTGTTTTGCTCTATCTTTGCCCTGGCGATTATCATCGAGAAGTTCTGGTATCTGCATAAAATCCGGATTGACAGCCAGGAGTTCTTAAGCGACATCCTGGATAAGATGAAGCATCATCAGATAAAGGAGGCCCTGTCGCTTTGCGATGGCACCAACAGCCCCATCTCCAGGATCCTTAAGGTCGGGATACTTAAGAATGATCGTCCGCGTCCACAGATCAAAGAAGCGATTGAAGACGCCTCTGTCTATGAGATACCTAAATTGGAAAAGAACCTTTCTATACTCGCTACTATTGCTCATATCTCGCCTCTTCTGGGTTTGCTCGGGACGGTTACAGGGATGGTCAAGTGTTTCCAGACCATCCAGGCGAAGACCGTTTCTTTTCATCCTGTTTCTCCCGGAGACCTCGCCGGAGGCATCTGGGAGGCCCTGCTTACTACCGTAGCGGGGTTAATCGTGGCTATCCCAATCTTTGTGACCTATAATTATTTGGTTAACCGGATAAACAGCGTGATACTGGAGATGGAAAAATCCGCTACGGAATTCGTTAATTTCCTTACCGAATAGGGAGGGCTTGCGATGAAGTTCAGAAGGCATATGGAACTGGAACACGGTTTACGTCAGATTGACATCGCGCCGTTAATAGATATGATATTCCAGCTTCTGATATTCTTTATGCTTACCTCCAGTTTCGTTGTGCAGCAGGGGATTAAGATAAACCTCCCCAAGGCCGTCACCAGCGAAGAGGTTAAATACGAAAATATCGAGATTACAATATCGGGCGAGAACGTCATTTATCTAAACGGAAAGGTAATAACCGTCCCGGAGCTTAAGAATTTATTCAAACAGCTGCCTCGGGGGAGACAGTCGATTATGATTAAGTCCGACCGCCGCGCTTCCTTGGGGCGGGTCGTGGAGATATGGGATATGTGCCGTGAGGCGGGGGTAACCCAGATTAATATCGCCACCGACCAGGAGTGATGACTATAATTCTCAGGAACACCATTTTTATTTCCCTGATTGGGCACTTTGCGCTTTTTGGACTTTTTAGTTTTTCATTCGGCAAGATGCCCGACAGTTGTTGCCGGGGGGTTTATTTCTGGGGAGAATTTTTAGCGGCAGCAGGCAACAGCGGCCGGCCCTCCTTATCCGGTAATATCTCCCCCATCCGTTTGAGACCTTATAATATAAATATAAAGGTAAGAGACGGCTTGATGGCGTTGCCTCAGACGTATTCTAAGCCGGCATTATCCCTGCCGCTAAGGCAGCCCAAGCCCATCTATCGGCCGGCAATAACAGAGATCTACCAGATACCGGCCAGGAGAGCGGCGCCTTTGGTCTTTTATCCCGAATTGCCGTATTATTTCAGTTTTTACTTTCAGGACAGGCAGGTGGCGCACATTGAGCTTTCCTTTAGTATTATTATGACAGCAGACGGCAGGGAGGAGGTAGACGTTAAAAGAAGGATTTCTTCCGGCAATCTTGAGGCAGACCTTTTGAGCATGCGCTATATCAATCATTACCTTTTTATCCAGAAGGAAAGATTTACCCCCGGCGCCTGGCAGAAGGTTAAGATTGAGCTGGCAGCCAAGAACGATGATTACCGTTAATTTTTATTTGGCGGTATCAGTCTATCTTATCTTGTTTATCGGCACGCTCCTTCTGGTATGGTTGCTGGGAGCCAAGGAAAGAGATAAGGGGCTTTCGGTAGATGAGCGTTTTATCTGGTTTTGCGAGGTTTGTTCGTACACCTACGTCAACACAAGGGAAGAACACTTCTCGGTATGCCCGCGCTGCGGAAGTTACAATAAAAAATAAGTTGACCCCTTCCTCGTTTGTGTCTATAATAAAATCGGTTTATTAAAAACAGCCGTATTATTAAACAGGAGGTAAGAGGTGATTACCGAGATAGGCATTGTTGCAGGAGACATCTGGCATTATCTGGACCAGCACGGGGAGGTAAGCCTGACGGATTTAGTGCGCGGCATCGATAAGCCCCGTGATAACGTGCTGATGAGCCTCGGCTGGTTAGCGCGCGAAGGCCATGTAGTAGTAAACCAGGCGGATGCCGACTACCGCGTGAACCTCAGAAGAAATCCCTAAAAAACCTCATGGCCAGAAGCGAAAGAGGCATGGCTTTGTTCCTGGTTCTATCAGTGATTATGGTAGCGGCGGTTTTAGCCGGGGTAATCCTGAATTTCACCCTTAATCAGATTGAACTTACCAGGCACAAGACCCAGCGCATTAAGGCCTACTATGCCGCCCTTGCGGGAATGAACCTGGCTTTTGAGAAAATAAGGACTAATACTGAAGGCTGGACCACTACCTCTCAACATAAGTTAGGTCCTGGCCTTGAGGTTTCAGATCCCGATATACCTTACCCCGTTACCATAGATATTGTCCAGCAGCCAGACGGAATTAATTATAACCTGAGTATTAGCGTCAATTACACCTCGACCCTCCCAAGTTTCCGCGGTCGTTAATCCTCTTAAACAAATCAGACTTAGCAATTTCTAAGGCAGGAATTCTTTATAATCTAAGTAAATCTAAGTAAATCTATATAAAAAAATACTTGACAAAATAATTTTTTCATGTTTTAATGAAATCCATTATATTTTGTATGATAGGAAATAAAATTAAGTAAATTATCATGACCAGATTGATGGACCTTGATGAATTAGCGGATTACCTGCGCCTTAAAAAGCAGACTATTTACAATTGGCTGCACGAGGGCAAGATATCAGGTATAAAAGTCGGAGGGGTATGGCGGTTTGATCCGAAAGAAATAAATGCCTGGCTTAACAGCAGAAGGCGCGTAAGTAAAATACAATAAGATGAATAAATTAGGAATATATTTCGGCTCACGGGTAATAAGCCTGGTAGAGATAAGAGGCAGGCAGATATTAAACAATGTTCAGATAAGCCTGCCTTCGGTGTCTTCTAATGCCAGCACAATAGAATTGCCGGAAGAAGATAAGATCGTAGCCTTGGTTAAGGATGAATTAGAGAAGAGGCATATTGAAGCCAAGGAAGCGGCAGTGAGCTTATCAGGCAAGGATTTGATTATACGTAATTTTGAAATGGCGATATTGCCGCGGGACGAAATAGCCGGTGCGGTAAACTTTGAAGTAAGGAAATACATACCGTTTAAGACTGAAGAACTGGTGGCAGATTTCCAATGCAAGACGGACAAGACAGCCCAGAAGAACCGCATACTTTTTGTAGCCATTAAGAAAGAGACCATTGACAGATACCTCTCTATCGTTAACAAGCTGGGGTTAAAGATGGTATCACTGGAATATTCGGCTTTCAGTATGTTGAAGCTGTTGAAACTGGGAGGAATCCCAAGCCAGAGGGGGGTAAGGGGTATTTTTAACATAGACCTGGTGGAGAATGATGAAGTAAACTTTCTGGTCCTGGATGACGGTTTTCCGCTGTTTAGCCGCGACGTGGTGCTCTTGGGTGCAACTGCTGTTCCCGAGGCCTCCAAGCCCGAGGTACCGGAGCCTAATGCGGTCCTGGAGAAGCTTAAGAGGGAGATACGCATTTCAATGGATTATTATGACCGCACCTTCCCGATTAAAAACATAGATAAGATTTTCTTTGTGATGGACCGCAATTATCAGGCCGAGTTGGAAGGTTTTATCAGTTTTATCAGGGATATAGGATTGAGTTTGCAGTTCGTAGATTTGAAGAGGTGCCTTGGTAAAACCGTTCCTTTTTCTCTGGCGTTCCTGAAGAGCTACGCCACTGCCCTTGCCAACGTCAATACCGGGCTCAAACCAAACCTTCTGCAAGCCAAAGAAAAGGCCGAAAAAAAGGCTCCTGTAGAGCGCCCAAAAACAAAGACGGGCGTTTTATTGATGCAGTTAAGAAGCGAGACTGCCAAGGCGCTGGCGATAGCCATTTTTATATGCCTGGGGACATATTACTTTGGCGCTTCGCGTTTATTGCCGCTACGCATGGAAATAAATAAGATAAAAAAGATGCGGCCTGCGGCCAGCTCCCTCATAAAACCTAATGCCGGATATGATGAGTTGGTCCGGGTTAATGCTGAATACAGGAAAAGGATAAATGTCCTTGACGGGCTCCTGACCAAAAGGATATATGTAACCGAATTGCTCGACGCCATACCGCGCCTCGTTCCCAGCCAGATGCGCCTTAGCGAGCTATCCTTCAAAAAGGAAGCGGCAGGGGTGGTGAGTTTAGTATTGCAGGGCGTGGTTTATATGGGGGATAGCAACCAAGAGATGGCTGCGGTCAACAAGTTTCTGGCTGCCCTTAAATCTAACCCTGTATTTTCGAAATATTTCGGCGACCTCATCGGGGTGGTTTCAATAAACCACCAGGAGATGTTCGGCAGGCCCGTGACGACTTTCGTGATTGCCTGCAAAAAATAGGATAAGGATATGGATGCCACAAAACTCTTGACCTTATACCGCGAAAAGACATTGAGCGTCCTGATAATCGTTGTTTCCCTGATTGTCTCGGCCAACATCTATAAATCCCAGACTAACAAGTTCAACGCCCTTGGCAGGGTCAAAGACGAAGAGGCCAGGAAGAATACGGCGATAGGCAAGATTTTAGAGACAGAGAAGGTATTTGATTCCTACCGGAAGGTCTTTAAGAAGACGGATATCAACGAATCAATTAATACCATCACCACCATTGCCCGCGAGTGCGACATTACCGTTAATTCCATCAAGCCGGGCAAGGAGGAAACCGAGCAGGTCTATGTTCGTTACCCATTTGCATTAGAGGTATCAGCCAGCGGTTACCACAACATCGGCAGGTTTATCAGCAAGCTGGAGAACCACAGCGATATCTGTTTCGTGGATAGTCTCAATATCAAAGTCCCGGAGGTAACCGGTACTGCGCGCAGGTTTGCTGCCGAAATGACATTGAGCACGGTAGGGTTAAGGGACACGAAATGAAAGTAACGCTTAAGCTTATCAGCGTATTTATATCTTTCGGGCATCTCCTTGCCTGTTATGGCGAGGTTGGGGCCGCTGATCCGGAGACCGTCTCCGGGGCCAAGCTTAAGTCCGGCATCGAATATAAGGCAGAGGGCCTCGCAGACCCATTTATAGATTTTAAGACAGAGAAGAAAAAAGAGGATACGCATAAGACCGAGAAACTCAAGCCCCTGCCGTCTTTGGTAGTGCAGGGGATGATCTGGGGAGGGAACCTGCCGCAGGCCATCATTAATAATAAGGTTTTGACGATAGGGGATGCTATCGAAGGCGTAAAGATAAAGTCCATTGACAAAGAAGGAATATCCGTGCTCTTTGAGGGTCAACTTTATAAAATAGCTTCTCCGGCAGAAACGAATTACGGTAATCTTAAGAATATCCAAGAAGGAGGCAAGAAATGAAGAATACCATCAATAAGATGTTCTTATTCGCTACCCTAATCTCTTTGTTTATCATGCCGCAGTTAAGCGCCGAGCAGGATTTGTTTTTCCCTGACCCCGATGCCACCATATCCATGGACCTGCAGGATGCCAATCTCAAGGATGTGCTCAAGATTTTTTCTATACAGTCCGGCATGAACTTTATTGCCTCGGAGGCCCTGCAGGACAGGAAACTCACCCTTTATCTGGACAAGGTCCCCATCCAGGAGGCAATGGACAAGATATTTGCCGCCAATAACCTCTCTTATGAGCTTGACCCCGATTCCAATATTTTTGTCGTGAAGGACTACGGCAAGCCAGAGGTGGAGACCATAACCAAGATATATTATTTGAAGTATGCCAGCGTTTCCACCTCCCCCATCACTACCGAGGTGTCTTCCCAGCTTAACAGCAAAGCGGGGGCGGATATTATTAATGCCGTCAAAGACGTTTTGAGCCCCAAGGGCAAGATCTCCGAGAATCTCAGGACCAACAGCTTGATTGTCACGGATATGCCCAGCAAGTTCCCGGTGATTGAGCAGGTTATCTCGCACCTTGACGTTTACTCCCCGCAGATACTTATCGAGGTAGAGATGCTTGACGTCAGCAAGAACGTGGTGGACAAGCTGGGTTTTGAGTTCGACAACAGCCCCTTTAGTTTGATTGTGCCGGGTTCCCTAAGCAAGGCGAAATTCTTTATGGGGGACACAACCCTTAAATCCATCAAATCCATTACTACGGCCACCGCAGGGGCGGTCTCCTTCGGCTCTACTTACGCGGAGGTCCTGGATTACCTGCGCACCCAGACCGATACGAGGTACCTCGCCAGGCCGAAACTCCTGACCCTTAATAATGAGACAGCCGAAATCAAGATTACCACCAATGAGTCCATAGGCATTGAGACTACCGACGTATCAAACACCGGTAGCATTACCGCAGACCCGGAAAGGCAGGAGACCGGCGTATCCTTAAGAGTTACCCCCCAGGCCAACATTGAAACTGGCTTGATTACGATGTTCATCTATCCTGAGGTGAGCGAAGCCAAAGAGGGCAATACCCTCACCTCCGGCAACCTTACCTATACCTTCCGTGACCCTGAAGTGCGCAGCACTAAGTCCACCGTACGCATCAAGGACGGAGATACTGTTATCGTGGGAGGGCTTATCCGCAATGAGTTTATCCAGACAACCAAAAAACTCCCTATCTTAGGGGATATACCTATTATCGGCATGATGTTCAGGCATAAGGATAAAACCAAAGATACCAACCGCGAACTCCTGGTTTTTATCACGCCCCGCATCATAAAAGATTCCTACTACCAGAAGGCTGCCAAGGTAGCGAGGGGCAGTAGCGTGCCGGCCAGGGAACAAAGTCCTGCCTCGTCTTTGGTGAACCGCCAGGCCGTAATAAACTCCAGGCTTAATAGCTTAGAGAGGATGGAATAAGGTTCCTAGGTGTGCTATAATTAAGCTGTCGCGCAATAATAATCAAACCTATGCCCCCGAAAGAAAAATACCTTAGATTAGGCGAATCCCTTATCAAAGAAGGCGTTATTACCCAGCAGCAGCTGGAGCAGACTATCAGGCTGCAGAAACAGGAAGGTGGCAGGCTTGGCGAGATACTTATAAGGCTTGGCATGCTTAAGGAAGAACAACTGGTAATCGCCCTTGGCAAGCAGCTCAATATCCCTTATTTTTCGCTCGGAAGCGACCTGAACCCGGCGGCCGAGCAGAACCTGATAGAGCTGGTACCCAAGGAGTTCGCTATCCGCAATACGGTATTGCCGTTATCCCGCCATCTGGGATCGCTGACAGTAGCGATGTTCGACCCCCTAGACCTTATCCTGATAGACAACCTAAGAAAACTGACCAGCTGTGAGGTCAATCCGGTGATTGCGGCTAAATCAGATATTAATAAGGCAATCGAAAAATTCTACGGAAAGTCCAAGATACTCCAGGATGCCGTAAATGCCTCTTACGAGACGGAGAGCGATATTGCCTTTGAGAGCCTGGAATCAAGCGACCAGGAGCTAAGCCTGGATAAGATTATAGCCCGTGCCGAAGAGGCCCCGGTCGTAAAGCTGGTTGACCTGATTATCCGCCAGGCCATTGACGAGAGGGCATCCGATATACATATCGAGCCGTTTAAAGACAAGATATCCCTTCGTTACCGCATAGACGGCAAACTTTATGAGATCCCGCCCCCCGCCAGGCATCTGCACCTGCCGATTATTTCGCGCATCAAGATCCTCGGGAAGCTTGATATCGCGGAAAAAAGGCTTCCTCAGGACGGGGCGTTTCTGGTAAGGATGGAGGACCGGCCCATTGATATCAGGGTCTCGACCCTCCCCACCATATACGGAGAGAAAGTGGTTATGAGGATTCTTGACCGCACTAGCGTGCCTTTGGATCTTGCACAGCTGGGCTTTGAGCCTGCGCAGCTTGAGATCATGCGCCGCGTTATAAAATCCCCTTACGGGCTAATATTTTTGACCGGTCCGACCGGATGCGGAAAGACCACGACCCTCTATGCGATATTGAATGAAATAAAAAGCCCGACCAAGAACATCATTACGGTAGAGGACCCCGTGGAATATAAGTTAGAGGGCATAAATCAGGTCCAGGTTAAACCAGAGATAGGGCTGACGTTTGCTACCGCCCTGCGGCACTTCCTGAGGCAGGACCCTGATATCATGCTTGTGGGAGAGACCAGGGACCTTGAGACAGCCCAGATAGGCGTGCGCTCCGCGCTTACGGGGCACCTGGTTTTCAGCACCCTTCATACCAACGATGCGGCCTCAGCTACGGTGCGTTTGGTAGATATAGGCATAGAACCTTACATGGTGGCGCCGTCTCTGTTGGCGGTAATAGGACAGCGCCTTATCAGAAAGCTCTGCCCTGACTGCAAGGAAGCATATGAGCCTACCTTGAAGCAGCTGGGCGATATTAAGCTTAATGCCGAACTGATATACCGGGCAAAGGGGTGCAATAAGTGCGCCCAGATAGGATACCGCGGCAGGGCTGCGATTGCGGAGGTTATGATAGTAAATGAAACCGTGCGTGAGTTGATTAACCAGAGGGCTTCTTATCTGGCAGTAAGGGATGCTGCGATAGCGGCAGGGATGCAGAGCCTGCGTGATATCGCCATAAAGAAAGTTGAGTCGGGGGTCACTTCCCTGGAAGAAGCAATTTCAGTGACGATGTGAGCCTGCCTCAAGATTAAAATATGCCTAAATTTTTTTATATTGCAAGGGATAATAAGGGGGCAAAGGTCTCCGGGGCAGAAGAGGCCTCCTCCAGCGACGAGCTTATTAACCGGCTTCAGTCGCGGAACCTGATAGTCATAAATGTTACGCTTGATTACGAAAAGAGCGTTTCCGGCCAGAGAACAGATGCCTTTGGGCCGAGAAGGCGCTTCCAGCATTACGGCGTTAATAGCCAAGACCTTGTGACCTTTTCCAGGCAGCTTGCCACAATGCTGGGCGCAGCTGTGCCGATACTTAAAAGCCTTGATACTATCGCCAGACAGATTCCAAGCCGCAGGTTGTACGCTGTTATCAATGAGATGATAAAAGACATGGAGGGGGGCTTGAGTCTGCATGAGGCGATGGCAAAGCACCCTAAGTTTTTTTCGGAGCTTTGGGTCAACCTGGTTGAGACGGGGGAGGCCAGCGGCAATCTGGCGTTGGTTTTGGAGCGCCTGGCCAGTTACCTGGAAAGAAACGCGGCATTTAAGAAAAAGATAGTCTCCAGCCTGATATATCCCGTGCTTCTTATGTGCGCCAGCACCGCGGCGTTGATATTCCTGACCGTTAAGATAATACCGACGTTCGCCGACCTTTTTAAAGGGTTCAACGTCACGATGCCCGCTTTTACGCGCGCGCTTATCAGCGTGAGTTTCTTTATAAGGAAATATGGTTTGACTGCAATAGGCCTGATAGCGGTGGCGTTTCTTTTCGTGCTCAGGCCCTACCTTAAGACCAGGGAAGGCAGAAGGGTCCTTGAGAAAATTGAATTCAGCCTGCCGGTATTCGGAGAGTTTTACCGCGGGCTTGTTGTGGAAAGGTTTTCCTCGAGCATGTCTACCTTGGTGGAGAGCGGGGTGCCCATACTTTACGCGCTTGAGATTGCCGAGCACAGCGTAGGAAATTACACTATGGCAGATATTGTGCGCAGGGTTAAGGAAGAGGTGCGCGAAGGAAAGACCCTAAACCGCTCCCTGGAAGAAAGCGGTTTTTTTGAGCCGATGGTTGTCCAGATGCTGGCGGTCGGAGAGGAAGTGGGGGACCTGCCCCAGATGTTAAAGCGCATTACGGTATTCTATCAGGAATACGCGGAGACATTTTTGGGGAGGTTTACCGCGATGTTTGAACCCATCATGTTGATATTTATGGGCTTGGTCATCGGCTCGATGGTAGTGGGGATGTTCATGCCGATATTCCAGATAGCAAACATCGGCGGACATTAAGATTAGATTTACGTCTTTGTCCTTTAGGGCCTTGGGGGGGGTAATTTAATGAGAGAGAAAAT
>JBAZKK010000017.1:0-22796 GCA_041650795.1 Candidatus Omnitrophota bacterium
TGCGGCTGGCCTCCAGATAAGGTTCGGGATGGGGTTTGCCTTTTTTAACGCTGTCTCCCGAGACAATAGCGTCAAATAACCCCCTGATGCCGGATGGGATGATGCTGCTTAGCTCTCTCATTGGCGTACCTGTCACCAATCCCAGAAGGTATCCTTTTTTCTTAAGGCACCTCAGGAATTCCGGAGCTCCTTTAAAGATAAAACGCTTGAAATATTTTCGGAATATCCTCTGGCGCCTCAGGAATATCTCTTTTAGAATCTTAGGGTTCGGTGGAATGCTCGCATTATTTAAGAAATCCTTCAGGGAATTCTCCCAGCGTTCTCCCTCCTTTGCAAAAACATCAAAGCAACTAACCCGCACCCCGTAAGGACGAAGCGCTTCATACCAGGCAATAAAATGATACGGCATGGAATCCACGATTACCCCGTCCATATCGAATATTACCGCCCTAGGGCGCAATGCATTCTTAGGCATCGCTAAATCCTTCCCGAGGAAGCCACTGCCTCTTTTAATCGCGCCGTTAGAGGATGCCTTATTAAATCCTCCAGCGCAACCGGCGCAACCCACGACCAGTTCTGCGGCCCGCTGGTGCCAGGGGTATTGATACGGTAGCGGTAAGGGTCTCCGCTTAAGATACCCCCCAAAAGAAGCATATCCGAAATGAGCTGTATCGAGAATACGGAATTGGACTTCAGCGTAAAGCTCAAAACCGCTCCCATTATCTCGGAATCGCACTCCTCGCGCATCGCCCCGCCAAGCCCCAGATGCCGCCAGAGTTTCTCTTTTTCGCGGTAGGTATTCTCATACATCTCTATGAAATCCGCCAGCTCCTCTTTTTTTCTGCCCAGCATGCTTACCAGTTTATCAGGGCTGCCAATCTCCTGGAGCCAGCGCAGCCTTGCGTGCCGGGAGCGCCCTGCGTCGAATAGCCTCTGTTTTGCCGAAAGGAAATCTATCCCGCGCTCAGCACACCTTTTTTCGAAAAGCGCCTCGTCAATCGTGCCTGCCTCATTCTCCCACCATGCCGGCCAATTAGTGGTGTCGTGGGTAGACAATAAAGCCACCGACAGCATACGGTATTCCTCGGGAGGCAAAAAATCATGGCGCCCCTTCCAATCCTTAGCCCAGCGCTGCACATCATTGCCTGGGATACCCAGTTCTTTGATGGTATCGGTGCAAACGGGCGGGATCAACCCTAAGTCCTCTGCGCACAAAAGCATATCCGTAGCCTTGACCATCTCTGAGAGGATCTCCTTGCCGTGGCCATACCACAGCTTTTCGTCAGAAGGATCGAAAGATCCGTTCAATCCCTTATTCTCCAAAGGCTCATTATAGGGAATGCTCCAGATACGGAACAGTCCGACCACATGGTCAATCCTCAAGATATCGTAAAATTCCTGGGCAAACCTGAGTTTCTCTTTGAGGTAAAGATAAGAGTCGGCTGCTATAGCTTCCCAATCGTAAGGCGGCATGCCCCAACGCTGCCCTTTGGCGCAATACATGTCGGGCGGTGCCCCGGCAGCGAATCCCAGCTTGAAGAAATCCGGGTGCGCCCAGACGTCAGCGCTGTCCCGCGAAACCAAAACAGGCAAATCGCCTTCGATAAGAATGCCTTTGGCGGAAATGTAATTCCTGGCTTCCTTAAACTGACAATACAACTGCCACTGCAGCCACTTCTGAAAACTAATCTCGCGTTGATGCGCCTTTTTAAAATCCTCCATGGCGCGGGTGTCGCGATTACGGTAGCTATCCTGCCACTCGTACCAGGGCCTGCCTTGCTGATAATACTTCAGGACCTTAAATAACGCGAAATCCTCCAGCCAATAGCCGTTTCTGGCAATGAACCCGCCAAAATCACCGCTTTCAGCGATATCCTCTTCTTGGAAGACCTGCCAGAGAACTTGAAGTTTGGCGTCCTTGATGCCGTAATCCAATCTCTCCCGAGGCAGGGGAAAATTATCACTTATCTTACGGATGAAGGCTTGCGGAGGCCTGGGTTTGAGCCTGTTAAGTGAGAGGTAGGCGGGCTCCAGCGCAAAAGAACTAACGGCATCGTAAGGGCAATTGTTCGCGCCCATTTCGTTCATGGGCAAAAGCTGCAAAATAGAGCTGTCCGCGGCCTTGATCCAATCCGAGACAATTTTTAAATCGTAGATGTCTCCGATGCCAGTGCTCTCTCTGGAAAACACCGAAAACAAAGGCACCAAAATTCCCGCCCTTTTACTTAAGCCGATCTTATTCCATTTATCCAGAGATGGGCTTTTAAGAAGTTCGGCGCCTGGGCTCATAGACCCCGCAATAACATGATAAAGCTATCGCCCCAAAATAAGGCGATAAGCGCAGCCAAGGCCAAGAATGGGCCGTAGGGGATAAGGCGATCTCTCTTGAGCATTAGATTAAATACGCCGAAAACCAACCCCAGGAAAGGAGCGACAAAGAAAGTAAGGATTGCTTTCTGCCAACCGAGAAAAGCGCCTATCATTGCCAGGAATTTGATATCGCCCATGCCCATTGAAGTAGTCTCCCCCTGGATAGCGGATTTCTTCAGGATTCTAAAATATACCAGGTCAAAGAAAAAACTGATGATATAGATAATCCCGGCGCCGGTAATAATGCCCATAAAGGAATTGAACATCGGCTGGGGATTGAGGTAAAGCGGCTTTAGACTTATGCCTTTGATTGAGACGAGGATAAAACCCAGGATCATTCCGCCGATGGAAATCTCATCAGGGATGATGTGCTCCTTCAGGTCTACGAAGGCGGCGACAATCAACCCGCAGCCGAAGATGCAATACGCCAGAAAATCATAGGTGAAACCGAAACGCTCATAAAGCCCCAACAGCAATGCCGCCGTCAGGAATTCCACCAATGGGTAGCGCAGCGAAATCCTAACCTTACAAAAACGGCAGCGTCCCCCGAGGATAAGATAACTCAAGAATGGTATATTATCGTAGCCGGGTATCTTCTTCTGGCAATGCGGGCATCGCGAACGCGGCCAAAGCACCGATTCTCCGCGCGGCATACGGTGAATGCATACGTTAAGGAAGCTGCCGATAAGCGAACCGAAAATAAAAACCAGAATCCTGCTGATTATCGCTGGCATTTTTCCAACTCCCTCTGTAGTGCCCGGCTCATTATATCCTGCGGCGCATTTTTGGCAGTCCAGTGGCCGAAAGATAAAACCGCCTGATACAAGAGCATCCCCAAGCCGTTGGAATTCGCTAAACCACGGCTTGCCGCCAATTCCAGAAGCTTAGTCCGGCCGGGATTATAAACAAGGTCGTAAACAAAAAGTTTAGGGTGCAACTGCCTGGCACTCACCAGACAGGGGTCATCGGGTCTCATCCCTACCGGCGAGGCATTCACTAATAAGTCCTTATCCGAAATGCGCAGTCCTTCGATGCCGGCGGCAACCAGAAAACCGGTAGAAGCAAAGACAGACTTAAGCCGCTCAACCAGTGAGATGCTCCGGAATTTATCAATGTCGTAAATCGCTATCTGGGAAACCTTCTTCTTGGCGAGACCGAAACAGATTGCCCTGGCTGCCCCTCCTGCGCCGATAATCGCAACCCTCTTCGGTCTGACTTTCAATTCTGCCAGATGCTGCATAAAACCCGAAAAGTCCGTGTTAAAACCGCTCAACCTTCCGTCATCGCCCACCTTGACGGTATTGGCTGCGCCGATAATTTTTACTGCCGGCTGCCAATAACCGTTGATGTAATCTAGGATCTTCCCCTTGTATGGGATAGTAACATTCAACCCGCGGATGCCCCTTTCACTGAGGGTTGCCATAAAATTCCCCAGCGCCGAAGGCCTTATCTCAAAAAGCCTATAGGCTGCCTTGATGCCCAGGGCGCGGAGGGCCGCATTATGCATAGCGGGAGAAAAGCTGTGTTTTACAGGATAACCCAAAACACCGTAAATCTCAAGCCTGGTTTTCTTACCCATAGCGCTTATTGATAAGGATTAAAGGATTTCTATTTTATTGAGGGCGTTGATGTAAGCCCGTACCGACGATTCGATGATGTCGGTGCTTGAGCCGCGGGCAGTCACAACCTTATCCTTGGCCTTGAGCTTTAGGCTGACCTCGCCCAAGGCGTCCTTGCCCTTAGTCACTGCCTCGATGCGGTAATCCTGAAGCTCCCCCTTAGTGCCGGTGATCTTATCAATTGCCTTGAAGCAGGCGTCCACCGGGCCGTCTCCGGATGAACTGGCAGAAAGTTTTTTATTCTTATGCCTCAGCACTACCTCGGCCTTTGGCTTGATAGCGGTGCCGGATGTAATAATGAAGCTTTCCAGTTTCCACACGGGTTTTATCTGTTTAATCTCGTCCTCTACTATGGAGACCAGGTCGTCATCGAAGATGTCTTTCTTCTTATCGGCGAGCTCCTTAAAACGCTGAAAGGTTTTATTAAGCCTCTTTTCATCCAGGCGAAACCCCAGAACCTTCAACCTCTGGCCTAAGGCGTGCCTGCCGGAATGCTTCCCCAAGATTAAGGAACTCTCCGAAATACCGACATCGCGGGGGTCCATAATTTCATAAGTAATCCTTTTCTTTAATATCGCGTCCTGATGTATGCCGGATTCATGGGCAAAGGCATTCCTGCCTACAATTGCCTTATTGGGAGCCACTGAAAAACCGGTGGCCTTGCTTACTAATCGGGAGGTCGGATAAAGCTCTTGCGTACGTATACCGGTGTAAAAATTTCCGAAGACGTCCCGGCGGGTCTTCATTGCCATGACTATTTCTTCCAATGAGGCGTTCCCTGCGCGCTCGCCTATCCCGTTAATAGTGCAATGCACCTGGCGCGCCCCGGCAAGGACGCCGGAAAGGGAATTCGCTGTCGCCAGGCCTAAATCATTGTGACAGTGTATGGCAAGAACCGCGTCGTTTATATTAGTGACATTATCTCTGATATCGGTTATCAGGGAAAAAATCTCCTGCGGGTAGCTATAGCCGACCGTATCGGGGATGTTTATGGTGCGCGCGCCTTCAGCGATAGCCATCTCAACCATGCGGAAAAGAAAATCCCTCTCTGTGCGAGTGGCATCCTCCGGAGAAAACTCAATATCAGAGCAGAATTTATTAGCCTGCCTGATAGAATCCCTGGCGATCCTGGCTATCTCCTCTTCGGCTTTCTTGAATTTATACTTCAAATGTATCTTGGAGGTAGCCAAAAACAGATGTATGCGCGGATGCCTGGCTCTTTTTACAGCCCTTCCGGCGTACTCTATATCTTTTTCAATACAGCGGGCGAGAGCGCAGACCGTGCTTCTTTTCGCGTTTTTCGCAATAGCACTTACCGCTATGAAATCATCGGGAGATGCAATCGGAAAACCCGCTTCGATAATATCAACCCCCAACTTCTCCAACTGGCCGGCTACTTCCATTTTCTGGAAGCTGGTCATTGACGCCCCCGGAGCCTGTTCCCCGTCGCGCAGCGTGGTATCAAAAATAATTATCTTCTCCATTCTTTAACCCCTTGAATCAGGCGTACCTCTGGTGCTTACGCCTGATTCACGCCCGCCTCTGGCGGGTGCTAAATCAAAAATGCCACTGGCGTCTACGTCTGATTTACACCTGCCGCTGGCAGGTGAAGCACTTATTATTTCTTCATCCACGGCATCATCTCTCTCAACTGCCGCCCCACCTTCTCTATCGGATGCTCATCCCCGGATTTGAGCAAACTGTCAAACCTGGGCCTGCCGGATTCATTCTCCTTAATCCACTCGCGCGCGAACTTACCGGACTTGATATCTTTAAGTATCTTTTTCATCACCTTGCGGGTCTTCTCGGTGATAATCATCGGGCCGCGGGTAAGGTCGCCGTAGGTGGCGGTATTGGAAACGCGGCGGCGCATACCGCTGATACCCACCTCCTGAATAAGGTCGGTAATAAGTTTAAGCTCGTGAAGAACCTCGAAATATGCAATCTCCGGCTGATAACCTGCCTCGACCAAGGTGTCAAAACCGGCTTTAATCAATTCGGTTGCCCCGCCGCAGAGCACTGCCTGCTCTCCGAAGAGGTCGGTCTCGGTTTCTTCGGCAAAGGTAGTCTCAATTACTCCGGCGCGGGTGGACCCTATGCCCTTGGCGTAAGCCAGTGCCAGTTCCTTGGCCTGGCCGCTGGCATCCTGGAATACCGCCACCAGGGAAGGCACGCCTTTACCTTCCTCATACATACGCCTTACTAATGCCCCCGGCCCTTTCGGAGCTATCATAAAAACATCCACGTTCTTGGGGGGTTTGATCTGTTTAAAACGGATGTTAAAGCCGTGCGAAAAACAAAGGGCCTTCCCCTTCTTGAGATTCGGCTTGATGCTGTCCTTATAAACCTTGGCCTGTACGTGGTCCTGCGTAAGGATTTGGATAATATCAGCCCTCTTGGCAGCCTCATCTGCGCTTACCGGGAAAAACCCGTCCTGCTTGGCCTGTTCGTGATTGGCGGTGCCTTCCATCTCCGAAACAATCACCCGGCAGCCTGAATCCTTAAGGCAGAGGGCCTGCCCCCTCCCCTGGATGCCGTATCCGATAATGGCAATGGTTTTGTCTTTTAAGAGATTTAAGTCTGCGTCATTATCGTAATAAATCCTAGCCATTTGCTTCTCCTTTCTGATTATCAGAAATAATGTCCAGCATCGCTTCTACCACTTTTTTATCATAGCGGCTGCCGCTATATTTGATTAGTTCCTTTTTCGCCTCTTCGGTGGTTAATGCCTTGCGGTAGGCCCTGTCTGCGGTCATGGCGTCAAAACTATCCGCCACCGCAAGGATCCTGGCACCCAGCGGTATCTCCTCCCCCTTTAGCCCGTCGGGGTAGCCGCTTCCGTCCATCGCCTCATGGTGGTGACGGATGATGCCGCAGAGCCGCAAAAGCGAATGCACGGGCTTGACAATCCCCTCGCCGATAATAGGATGACGCCGCATCACCTGCCATTCATCGGGAGTAAGCGGTCCGGGCTTTTTAAGGATGCTGTCGCTGATGCCTATCTTTCCTACGTCGTGGAGCTCGCCGGCATCCTTGATATCTTTGATGAGCTCCGCATCAAGGTCCATCCTGCGGGCAATCTTGACGGAATACTGCGAAACCCGGTCGGAATGGCCTCGGCTGTTAGGGTCGCGCGCCTCTACCGCCATCGCCAGGGCCGAGATGGTCTCCAGGTAAGTCTCCTCGGCGCTCTTGTTAAGCCGCTCGTTTTCCAGGGCAACCGCAGTCTGGGAAGCCAGGTTCGAAATAATCAAAAGCTCGTCTTCGGCAAAATCTGCGCCGTTTGATTTTCCCGCTACGGCTAAGACTCCGATAAGGCGGTTTTGATAAAGCATCGGCGCTGCCAAAAGCGGCGGGACAAAAATGCCCTTAGCCGTATCGCCTGCCTTATCCTGCGCCGGGACCAAGAGTGGCTTGCGGTGCCTGGCTACCCAACCCGGCCCTTCTTCGCTGACGGCAAAACGTATATTCTTGGAATCCTCCGGCACCCCGAAAGAACTCCTGATATAAAGCTCCTCCCTGCCTTCATCCAGCACCAGAAGCACGCCCCTCTTGCCGCCTAAGGCGTTGGCAGTAATCTCCACTATCAAATCCAGGAATGCGCTGATGCTCTGCGGTGAGGCCAATCCGGCAGCCAGGCGGGAAAGCACATACTGCATGACGTGCTTGGACTCCTTTAACTGCCTGATATTATCCTCAAGGCTCCTGGTAATCTCGCGGAAGGTGCGCGAGAGCTGCGCAATCTCGTTCTCCGGGCCTTCGCCCTTTGTACCCCTGGCTCCCTTATTAATAAGCTGGCTGCCCTGGCGTGCAAGTGCGCTGATTTTCAAGAGGGACCGGCGCATCCCATAGAACCCCGCCAAAGCCCCCGCGCCTACCAAAAAGACGAGCAGGACAAAGTGGCCTTCCGAGATATCTAGGGAGCCGTAGCTGCGCCACACCAAAAAGAAATAGGCCAACACCACGAAAGGCAGAAGCGACATGACAATGAACAAAACGGTAAATTTATGAATTAAGGGGGCTTTTTCTATTGAGGTTAATTTTGGTTTTGGACTCATTCTTAGTCCAGGCTGATGGCAAGTTTACCGGTGCGCACCAATTCCTTGATGCTAAACTGACTCAGGTCGTCGAGAATCTCCTTGACCTCGGCCTGTTCGCCTACTGCGCTGATAATAGCAAGGCCTTCCTTATGCTTGATCAGGCGTGCAGTGTATTTAGCCAGGACCTTCTCCAGCTTTGCTTTTTCCTTGGGCGGGCAATGGACCTTGGCGAGAATCAGTTCCCTCTCGGCATGCTCCTTCTTGGTGAAATCGGTAATCTTGATGATATCGATTAGCTTATGCAGCTGTTTTTTAATCTGCTCCAGTATCTTTTCGTCATCAGCCGAGACTACCATGGTAAGGTAAGATATGCTGGGGTCAAGTGTTTCGCTTACCGCAAGGGAAGCGATATTATATCCACGGGCGCTGAATAGCCCTGCGATGCGCGCCAGGACACCGGGCTTATTTTCTACAATTGCCGAGATTGTGTGCTTCATTATGCCAGGCCTTCAATCATATTGTTAATCGCCTCCCCGGCAGGGACCATCGGGTAGACATTCTCCTCCGGTTCGACTTCAAAATCGATGAATACTACGTTATCCGTCTCAATTGCCTTATCTAAGGCGGGGCGCACCTCATCCTTTTTGGTTACCTTTATCCCGAGGGCGCCGTAACTCTCTGCCAGCTTCACAAAGTCCGGGCTGGACAGACAGGTATGGGAATAGCGCTTTTTATAAAACAACTCCTGCCATTGCCGCACCATGCCGAGGTAGCCGTTGTTCAATATCGCGACCTTCACGTTAATCTTATTGCAGACGCAGGTAGCCAGTTCCTGGATGTTCATCTGGATGGAGCCGTCTCCGGCGATATCAAATACTATTCTTTCGGGACAGCCGACCTTGGCGCCCATTGCCGCCGGAAAACCATAACCCATAGTGCCGAGGCCTCCGCTTGAGATAAAGGTGCGCGGGTGGCTGTATTTATACCACTGCGCCGCCCACATCTGGTTCTGCCCTACCTCGGTGGCGATAACCGCTTCGCCTTTGGTCGCCTCGTAAATCTGCTCGATTACATATTGAGGTTTTAATTTCCCCCCTTCCTCGTATCTCATCGGGTATTTCTTCTTCCAAGACTCAATGGTCGCCAGCCAATCCGAGGTATCAATGGCTTTACCGAGTTCCTCCAGGAGCTGGCCAAGGGTATTTCTGGCATCCCCTACCACCGGGATCTCCACCCCGACGTTCTTGCTGATAGAAGAAGGGTCAATGTCTATATGGATAATCTTGGCGTTGGCGGCAAAGACATCGAGCCTGCCGGTAACGCGGTCGTCAAAACGCGCGCCTATGGCTATGATCAGGTCTGCCTGCATAATGGCGTGATTGGCAAAAGCCGTGCCGTGCATGCCAAGCATACCGAGAGATAAAGAGTGGGCGCTTGGAAACCCGCCGATACCCATCAGGGTCCAGGTTACCGGTATATTCATCCTCTCGGCTAATTCCTTGACTTCGCGATAGGCGCCGGAAGTAATTACCCCTCCGCCCGCATAAATGATGGGCCTCTTGGCATTAGTGATTAATTTGGCGGCTTTTTTAATCTGCCCCGGATGGCCGAAATAAGTGGGTTTGTAACCGCGTATGTCTATCTCTTCGGGCCAGATGAATTCCGTCTCCTGCTGCTGTATGTCTATCGGAAAATCTATCAATACCGGACCGGGCCTGCCTGTGGAAGCAATGTGAAAGGCCTCCCGCACTATCCTTGCTACATCCTTGACATTCTTAACCAGGTAATTATATTTGGTAATGGGGCGGGTGATACCGGTAACGTCGGCCTCCTGAAAGGCATCGTTACCGATGACGGATGTCTTTACCTGTCCGGTAATCGCTATCATCGGTATGGAATCCATATAGGCGGTGGCAATGCCGGTGGTTAAATTAGTGGCGCCGGGACCAGAGGTTGCGATACATACCCCGGGTTTACCCGTGGCACGGGCATAACCGTCTGCGGCATGGGCAGCTGCCTGCTCGTGGCGCGTAAGGATAAACCTTATGTCGCTATCGTAAATCTTGTCGAAAAGTGGCAGGACCTGCCCCCCGGGGTAGCCGAACATGACCTCGACACCCTCGCGCTTCAAACTTTCCATTAAAATCTGTGCGCCTGTAAGTTTCATCTTATTTTAATATCGCCCCTTTATCCGCGGAGGAAACGAGCCTCGAATAACGCGCCAAGTATCCTTTCTTGATCTTTGGCGGCGTGGGCTTAAATCCTTTCAATCTTTTCGCAATCTCCTGTTGCCTCAACCGCACGTTTAATTTCCGCCCCGGTATATCTATCTCGATTATATCACCGTTTTTTAAAATAGCAACCGGCCCTCCTGCCGAAGCCTCCGGAGAGATATGCCCGATGCACGGCCCCTTGGTGCCTCCGGAGAACCTGCCGTCAGTAATCAGGGCCACGGATTCAGCCAGACCCATGCCTACGATT
This sequence comes from Candidatus Omnitrophota bacterium, assembly GCA_041650795.1. Lineage (GTDB taxonomy): Bacteria > Omnitrophota > Gorgyraeia > Gygaellales > Profunditerraquicolaceae > JBAZKK01. Next base: position 10,511 of record JBAZKK010000017.1, read on the forward strand.
GCGGAGGTAGGGGCAAGCATCTCCCGCATCCCGGGACCGCCTGCAGGCCCTTCGTAACGGATCACGATTACCTCGCCGCTTTTAATATTCCTGTTGAGGATAGACCTCATTGCCTCTTCCTCACGGTTAAAGACGCGCGCCCTCCCGGTAAACCTCATCATCCTGGGGCTGACTGCCGCCTGCTTGACTACCGCCCCCTCGGGCGCAAGGTTTCCGTAGAGCACCGCGATGCCCCCCTGTTTATGATAAGGACGGGTGAGCGGACGGATAACCTCCTCATCCATAATCTCTGATGCTCCCGCGATATCCAGCACCTTCCTTCCGCTTAACGTCATGGTATTGTTCAATTTCGCCTTCAGGCGCTTTAACACCGCAGGTATCCCCCCGGCGTATTCCAGATCCTCCATAAAATACGGCCCTGCGGGCTCTATATTAGTGATGTGAGGCGTGCGCCTGCTGATACGCTCGAAATCCCCAAGCGTTAAATTGATGCCTGCTTCATGGGCAATGGCCATAAGGTGCAAAACGGTATTGCTTGATCCGCCGAGAGCCATATCCACCACAATCGTATTCTGCAGCGACTTAAGGTTAATGATATCTAGAGGTAAGATATTCTTCTTCACAAGTTCTACGATGCGCTCTCCGCTTGCCTGGGCAATGCGGCGTTTCTTGGCAGATACTGCCAGTGCAGTCCCGCATCCGGGAAGCGACATACCCATGGCCTCAATGAGGCAGGCCATGGTATTAGCGGTATACAACCCCTGGCACGACCCTGCTCCGGGGCAAGCCTCCATCTCCAGGCAAGACAGCTCCTCTCCGGAGATATCCCCTCTTTTAGCCCGCGCCAGGGCCTCGTAGGTATCATGCACAAACGCTAGCTTGCGCTTGGCCTTCAGGCGACCGGAGAGCATCGGACCGGCGGTAACAATAATCGCGGGTATGTTTAAACGTGCCGCCCCCATGAGCATTCCGGGGGTAATCTTATCGCAATTAGTAAGGCAGACAATGCCGTCGAGGCTATGGGCATTGCAAACGGTCTCTATGCTATCGGCGACTATCTCGCGCAACGCCAGGGGATAACACATCCCCAAGTGCCCCATTGCAATGCCGTCGCAGATGCCGGGCACCCCAAAGAAAAAAGGCACCCCTCCTCCGTAGCAAATCCCGCGCTCGATATAACGCTCCAGGTCGCGCATACCGATATGACCCGGGATAAGGTCGGTAAAAGAGGTGGCTACCCCGATAAACGGCCTGCTGAAATCCTTGCGGCTCAAACCTGTAGCATAAAGGAGCGCGCGATGAGGAACGCGCTCTAAGCCCTTTTTAATCTTGTCTGAACGCATGTCTTGCTCTCCTCCCGGACTGATTAGTAATCCGCACTAATCCGCCCCTTCGCCGTCATGCTCTATCTTGCCGGGCGCCCCTTTGTGTTTACGGATGATGACGCGCTTCAAGGTAACGAATTTATTGACCAACTCTTTGTTATTGACGGCATTGAGCTGCTTAAAGAGAAACTCGAATCTCTCCTCTAGCTCCCTGGCAATGGCGTCTCTTACCTCCTGGGGTAAGCCCATGATATCCTTTTTAAAAGGTCCGAGGGCCTTCTTGCGGGTCTTGTAGATAAACTGCTCTTCGGTCTCGCCTTCTTTTTTCTCGCCGGAGGCGTTGGCCTTAAGCCATTCGTAAATCCTGTTCTTCAGTTCCTGCGGGAAATGCCCGGATTCATAAACCATATTCTGGAATTCGGTAGCCAGGTGCACCTCGGCAGCCTCCACCTCCGGGAACTTATGGAATGCTTCCTGCGGAAGCGTTGAGGCGCCGTGCTGAACCGCGCCTGCCATCCCAAATTCATCGCGCGCAATCTTGGAGAGGCTCTTCAGGGTCTCGAAGTCTAACTTCACCTGGGCGATACTGCCGTCCGGCAAAACTACACCGCCGTGCGAGGTCCCGGTCTGGATGCTTATCTTGCTTAAACCGGTGCGCCCCTTGCGCAATCTATCCCGGTAACCCTGCATAAATGCGCGCAGGTCCTCGGGGGTCGAATTCCTGCTGCCGACCTCGCCTATCTCGCCACCCACCGATATCTCGACTCCGCGCGGCTGGCTCTGGCGGATAAACTGGGTAAGCTTGGCGCAGACCTCGTAATTGTTAAACTGCTGCTTTTTGATGTCCGTCTTGGAAAGGTCTACCAGGGTCGAGGAATCAATGTCAATATTGTAGAAACCCGCGGCTATCGCTTCGCTAATCAGGGCCTTTAAACCTTCCATCTCCTTATTGGGGGCTTCCTTGAATTTCTTGAGGCTCAACTGGAAATGATCCCCTTGGATAAAGACTGCGCCGCTGAACCCCTCCTTCACCGCAGCACCTATGATTACCGCCGCAAATTCTACCGGAGCCTGGGCGGTATAGACCATTTCGGACTTGGCAATCTCGAAAATAAACGCCCCGGCGTTGTTCTTCCTGGCGACCCGGAATATCGCCCGCGCCAGATCGTAGGTAAGCGTCCTTAGGTTGACGGCCGGAACGGTAAATCCGTTGAACTCGCCTTTTCCGCGCGCCGCATAAAGCTCGTGTATGCTGGAAGGATAAACGCCTTTTTTGTAGGCTATGTTGATAATCTTCTTGGCAATCCTGGCTTTGACTGCCGGTTCGTCGCTAAGCACCAATTCCGAAACCAACCTATCGATATCCAAAGGCCTTCTCCCCATGGCAACTCTCCTTCCTTAATAATCAAGTAAGTATCTTGATTAATTCATAAAGCGCGTTATACCTGAATTCTTTCTTGCTTACCGCGAACTCCAGGTCCACGACATTTACCTGGTTTGAAACTACCCCTACTGCCTTGCCGCTTTCGCCCTTCATCAATAAAGCCACCGCTTCGGCCCCCAGGCGCGTGGCAAGTATGCGGTCAATGGCTGTCGGAGAGCCGCCCCGCTGCACGTGCCCCAGAACCACCACCCTGGTTTCAAGGTCTGTCATCCCGGTAATCTTGGCGGCGACATCCTCGGCCTTGGCCTTTCCCTCGGCGACAATGATAATCCAGCTGATCTTGCCACGCATATTACCTTCCACTATCTCATGGCACATATTCTCGAAATTAAAGTCCTTCTCTGGAAGCAGGACATCCTCGGCTCCGCCCCCCACCCCAACCTGCAGGGCGATAAAGCCGGACTCCCGGCCCATTACCTCTACCACGAATATGCGCTCCATGGAAGTGGCGGTATCTCTTATCTTATCAATCGCCTCTAAGCCGGTATTAACCGCGGTGTCGGCCCCTATGGTATAATCCGTGCCGTTAATATCGTTATCGATGGTGCCCGGGACCCCGATACAGGGTATTTTCCATTTTCCTGCCAGGGCAATGCCCCCCTGATAGGTGCCGTTGCCGCCTATCAGAACCAACCCTTCAATGCCATATTTCTTAATGCTCTCCACGGCGCGCCTCTGCCCTTCTTCGGTAAGAAATTCCGGGCAGCGTGCGGTCTTAAGGACCGTTCCACCGCGGTTGATAATGTTTGAGACCGAACGGTGGTTAAGGGGCATTATTTCTTCGTTAATCAATCCCGAGTACCCGCGGTATATACCCATTACCTCTAATTTATAATAGGTGGCGTAGCGCACTACGCTGCGTATGGCGGCGTTCATTCCGGCAGCGTCGCCCCCCGACGTCAAGACCCCTATCCTTTTCATGTGCCAAGCTCCCAACTGGCAAGATACCTCTTCTGCTCTTTAGTAAGGGTATCAATGCGTATGCCCAATGATTTCAATTTCAGATATGCGACCTTATTATCGAGCTCCCGGGGAACACAATAGACCTCATTTGACAATTTCTTATGGTTCTTTGCAATGTATTCTACGCTTAATGCCTGATTGGCAAATGACATATCCATGACTTGTGCGGGATGGCCTTCAGCAGCAGCCAGGTTAATGAGGCGCCCCTCACCCAGGCAATATATCCTGCGGCCGTCCCTGAGGACGTATTCATCCACAAAATCCCGGATGCGTTTCCTGGCACGGGACATTCCTGCCAAGGCCGGAATGTCCAGCTCAACATTAAAATGCCCGGAATTGGCCACAATGGCTCCGTCCTTCATAGCCTTGAAATGCTCTCTGCGGATGACGCTCGTATCTCCGGTAGTGGTAACAAAAACATCCCCGAGCCTAGCGGCTTTGGCAATGGGCATCACGCGGAAACCGTCCATGACAGCCTCTAATCCCCTCAAAGGGGAAACCTCCGTTACAATTACGTTTGCGCCCATGCCGCTGGCGCGCATTGCCACCCCCTTGCCGCACCAGCCGTATCCGCAAACCACGAAGTTAGAACCAGCCAACAGCTTGTTGGTAGCGCGCACGATACCGTCAACCGTGGATTGCCCTGTCCCGTAGCGGTTATCAAAGAGATGTTTGGTAGAAGCATCGTTTACCGCGATAATGGGGTAACGCAACCTTCCTTCCCGCGCCAGGGCGCGCAACCTTATTACGCCGGTCGTCGTCTCCTCGGTGCCTCCGGTAATATTGGGGTGCTCGCCCGGCTTGCGGCGGTGGATAGTGCTTACAAGGTCGGCGCCGTCATCCATTGTAATATCGGGCTTAATCGCCAACGCCGCTTTGATGTGGCTGTAGTAAGTAGGGGTATTTTCGCCTTTGATGGCGAACACCGGTATTTTTAAATTTTTTACCAGTGATGATGCTACGTCGTCCTGGGTTGAAAGCGGGTTAGAGGCGCACAAGGTAACCTTTGCCCCCGCGGCTTTCAGCACCTCAGAAAGCACTGCGGTTTCGGTAGTAACATGCAAACAGCATGAAATGGTTACCCCTTTTAAAGGAAGCTCCCTGCGGAAACGCTCTGCCACCAACCCCAAAACAGGCATGTTATTCCTTGCCCATTCAATCCTTAATGAACCTTTTTTCGCTAAACTGATATCCTTGATGTCATATTTCATAGTTTGCCTTTCTATAATCTTCTTGCCTGCTTCTTCAAAGCCGCAGTTTTATCCGTATTCTCCCAGCTGAATTCCGATTCGCTCCTGCCGAAATGGCCGTAACAGGCGGTCTTCCTATATATAGGACGCAGGAGATCCAATTCCTTTATCATGCCGCGGGGGGTGAGTTCAAAATTGGCGCGGATGAGCTTTTCAAACGCCGCCTCCGAAAGTTTACCGGTACCGTAGGTTTCAACCATAACCGCCAGAGGATCGGCCTTGCCGATAACATAGGCAAGGTGGATTAAGCATTTATCGGCAAGCCCCGCCGCTACAATATTCTTGGCGATGTACCTGGCCATATAGGCAGCGGAACGGTCAACCTTGGTAGGGTCCTTTCCGGAAAACGCACCCCCGCCGGGAGCAGCCACCCCTCCATAAGTATCTACCACTATCTTCCTACCGGTCATGCCGGTATCAGACTGCGGGCCGCCCACTGTGAATTTTCCCGTCTCATTGACATAATAATTGGTGTTCTTGTCAACGAATCCCTTTAAAACCGGCTTGGCAATCGCCTCAATCATCTCCTGTCGCGCCTTCCTGGTAATCTTCTCCTTGCTGGAATCCAGGACATCCTCGGTGTGCTGGCAGGCCAGGACCACGGAATCCACCCTCACCGGATGGGAATCGTGATACTCCACCGTCACCTGTGATTTGCAGTCCGGCCCGAGGTATTTTAAGATACCCTGACGGCGAACATCGGCGATGCGCTTTACCAGCTTATGCGACAGCATAATCGGAAGCGGCATCAACTCCGGGGTTTCGCGACAGGCGTAACCCACCATAAACCCCTGGTCACCCGCTCCCCCCTTATCCACGCCCTGCGCGATATCGGACGACTGGTTATGGATAGTATTTATGATGGCGCAGGTGTGGTAATCAAACCCGTATCTCGGATGGGTATAACCTATTTCCTTTAATAGGTTGCGGGTAAGATTATGCACATCCACATATGCGGTAGTGGTAATCTCGCCTCCTACGATTAAGAGCCCCATCGTAACATAGGTTTCACAGGCAACCCTGCCGTAAGGGTCAAGCCTCAAGACCTCATCGAGCACGGCATCGGATATCTGGTCGCAAACCTTATCGGGATGACCTTCACCTACGGATTCGGAAGTAAAAAAATGCTTTCGAGCTGTCATGCAGATTCCCCTTTCTTTAAAAACTGCCTGTTCGCTTCTTGATAAAACTTATGTTGTCCGATATCGTACCAGCGCCCCCGGAATACGAAGGCATAGACCTCTTCCCGGCGGCGCAGCCAATCGATATAAAACCCGGTGGCGTCGTTCTTGCCTCTTTTGGAATCAAAATACTCTTTTACCAGGCCCAGCTTTGCCTTCGGGAAATAATAGAGGCACATCGCAACCAGGCTTGATTTTGGTTTCCGGGGTTTCTCCTGGAAAGCAACAACCCTGCCGCTGGCGCTAATTCTTATCACTCCGTACCTGGTGGCCTTCGACCTGCTCCTGATGTCGTAGGCCCCGATAACCGGGGAAGGATGACTGCCCCTGGCAAACGAAAGGAAATCCTCAAGACCTCCGTCAAAAAGATTATCCCCGCCTATAACCAGAAGGTCGCTCTTCAGGCGTTTCTTGCCTACGGCAAAATGCAGGTCGCCGATTGCGCCGCGGCGGTCGCTGTGGCTTTTGGTTAAATCATCAACCAGGCTCAGGCGCTTGCCGCAGGCGACCGATCTTGACCATTTCCTGAACTTAGAGATAAATTTGCTGTTGGTGACAACGACAATCTCGTCGATATCACTTATCCTGGCGAGCTTATCGATAATATAATCAATGATCGGCCTGCCCGCGACGCTAAGAAGAGGCTTGGGGTACTCTTTGGTCAAAGGGTATAAACGCGTAGCGTACCCAGCTGCCAGAATCAATGCCTTCATCCGTTTTAATCTTCGGCTAATTTCTTTTTTAAATAAGTCACCCGCTCCACCGGCGTAGGGTCTATGCCGTAAAGGATTGCCAGGTAGAGCGAAACAAAATCCCCGATGTAGATAAGAGAGAAAATCCGGGCAAGAAGGTCTTCCCCCTCTGAATAGATCTCGATGATGTTAGGGTCTTCCTTCAAGATAATCTCCCTGGTAATATCCATCCTTTTATTCACCCTCGGATGCACACCTTTATCCCTAAGCATTATCACCGCCAGGTTCTTAAATATCTTTGCGGGCTGCTCCCACCCCACGATCTCATTGTGGTTCATCTCCGGGAAGACGTGGCTGGAGGCCAAAGATTTGGAATTCTCGTTAAGCTGACAGCGCATGCGCGTGGCTACGGTATCAAAGTGAACCGAGGCGGAATAAATAATAGGAAATTTGTTAACAAGCCTGCCGGCTACATATTTAGCGATATTATCCTTTGCCCCTACGAGGGGATTGAGCTTATGGCGCTTTAGACCCTCCAGCACCGCTATAGTCTTATCGATTGAAGAAGCCGCGTCCTTAATCAAGCCTAATCTCGTTAACAGGCATAGCGGTATGATGCTTAAATAACCGAGGGAGCAACGGGGAGGCAAGCCCTTGGGTATCTCAATAAAGGTAACGCCGTCTCTTAGGCAATTTTCCTTTAAGGCGCCGTTTGAGGAGATGGCAATGATACTGGCACCTTTTTTTCTGGCTTGGCTATAGGCGCTAAGGGTCTCTTCGGTATTGCCGGAATAGCTGGAGATAAAGACCAGCGTAGAGCTCCCCACATAAGCCGGCAGGTCATATTCGCGCACCACCTGCATGGGGAGGCTGCTTTCAAAATAAAGATAGGAACGCACCAGGTCGGCCCCGATTGCCGAGCCCCCCAGGCCGGCAAAAACAATGTTATTAAAATCTCTTTTGTCAAAAAGGATATTGGCTTTGGCTGCCGATTCCCGGGCAATGCCGAACTGTAATGGGAAATCCAACAGCAACTCCCGCATTCCGGATTTGTCGAGTCTATTAATAGTAGCTGGGCTTAAACTTCTCATCTGTCTCCTCTTAAATTATGTTTTAATATCTGGCGCAGTTTTTCCTGGCTGAATTCCTCGACCTCTTTGCCGGTAGAAAGGGTCAGGACCTTAGTTGCGATATCCCGGGCCTCCTCCGTGCTGACGGAACGGATAAGGTATTTGATCTCCGGCATGAGCAGCGGCGGCACGCTGAACTCGTCCAATCCCAACCCCAGGAGAACCAAGGCAAACGCCGATTCCCCCGCCATCTCTCCGCACATACCTACCCAGATGCCGCCCTTGTGCGCGGCATCAATGACATTCTTAATCATCCTTAAGACCGCGGGGTGAGCAGGGTCATATAGGTAGGCGACCTTTTCGTTGGTGCGGTCGACGGCCAGAGAATACTGGATAAGGTCGTTTGTCCCGATGCTGAAAAAATTCACCTCCTTGGTCAAAAGGTCTGCGGTCATCGCAGCGGAGGGAACCTCTATCATCGCCCCCACCTCAATGTCCTTATCGAAGGATGCGCCGGCGGCAGTTAATTCATCTTTGACCTCTTCAAGAATGGCGTTGGCCTGTTTTAATTCCTCAACGCCTGAAATCATCGGATACATCAGTTTTAATTTGCCGTGCACCGAGGCCCTGAGTATCGCGCGCAACTGCAGCTTAAAGACATCCGGACGCGCCAGGCAAAAACGGATGGCACGCCATCCCAGGAAAGGCTGCATCTCTTTGGGGATAGCGAACTGCGACAGGTACTTGTCGCCTCCAAGGTCAAGGGTACGAATAATCACGGAATAAGGCCTCATCTCTTCGGCAACATACTTATAGGCCTGGTAATGCTCTTCTTCCGTGGGCAGGTCCTTACGGTTCATGTAGAAATATTCGGTGCGGTAAAGACCGATACCCTGGCCTCCGTGCAGCCGCACTGCCGGGACCTCATCCGGCAACTCGATATTTGCGGAGATCTCAACCTCCTTGCCGTCCTTGGTCACTGCCGGAAGGTCCTTTACGGCCCAGAATCCTGCGGATATCCCTTTTAATTTCTCCAGCTCCTGGGCATAGAAATTGAGGGTGGCTTCGTCCGGCTCAACAATGATTACTCCCATGATTCCGTCTACGATAAGGGTATCGCCGCTCTTGATCTTGGAGGTAGCCTCTTCCGTGCCGACCACCGCGGGGATCTCCAGGGATTTCGCCATGATGGCGGTATGCGAGGTTTTTCCTCCGATATCCGTAACGAATGCCGAAACATTGCGTTTGTGCATTGCGGCGGTATCAGAAGGGGAAAGATCATGGGATACCACAACCACCTTTTCCTTTAAATCCTCCAGTACGGCCTTTTTCTTCCCCAGGAGATTCCGCAGGATCCTCTTTCCGACATCATCAATATCCGAGATGCGCTCTTTAAGGTATTCGTCTTCGATGCGGGAGAAAACATCGATGTATTTCTTAAGGACCTGGGAGAATATATAGGCAACGCACACCTGTTCTTTCTTTAGCCGCGAGATAACCTCCTCTATCAGGACGCGGTCCTCCAGAACCAAAAGGTGCGCATCGAAAATCTCGGCTTCTTCCTGGCCGAGGTCTCCGGCAATCCGCCTTTGGAGGTCAAGGATCTCTTTGCGCGTCTGAATGAGTGCCTCCTCAAAAAGCTGTATCTGAAGCGGTATTTCGGCCTCGGCGATAGGCTGCTTCTGGATATCAAACTCCTCTTTGCCTATCTTGAAGGCCTTGCCGATACTGATGCCGCTTGCTGCGGCTATTCCTTTTAGCTTTATCATGGCTTGGCTTATTCCTCTATGCTTAGGATCTTCTCCAGTTCCGCCAACGCGAGCTCAGCGTCGCTGCCTTCGATCTCCAGGATAATCCTCGCGCCTCGCTCCGCGCCCAGCATCAGGATCCCCATAATGGATTTACCGTTAACCTCTTCTTTGCCGCGGCGGATAGTAACCGCGGAATTAAACTTGTTGGCTGTCTGCACGAAGATGGCTGCCGGTCGCGCATGCAAGCCCTGCTTATTATTGATGGTCAATTTCTTCCTAATCAACGCCACCGGCTTCTAGGTCTCCTCTATAAAACCAAAAATGATACTGGCGAGCTTTTCAGGATTATGCCTGATAAGGCCGTTCTCGGAAATCACGAGGTTGTCTTCAAGCACCCGGTATCCCATCTTCTTTATATTATCTATGTCATTTACCACAGGATAGGAACCCTCCTGGGCATAACGCTCCAGGATATCACGCGGTATGCCGACGTTATTGACTATGCAGTATTCAAAGATACGCTGGTGCGTATGGTTAATAAAGGTGCGGATGTGGTCCGATACCCGGTAACCCTCGGTCTCACCCGGCTGCGTCATTATATTGCACACGTAGATCTTGATGGCTGCGGAAGCGACGACGGCCTCAGAGATATCCTTGATTAAAAGATTGGGCAGGATGCTGGTATAGAGAGAGCCCGGACCTAATATGATAACCCCTGCTTCCTCAATGGCCCTGATTGCCTCGGGGTTGGCTGCCGGATAAGCCGGCTTTAAGGCCACCCTTTCGATAGCCTTGTGCACCTTGGGGATCTTATTTTCGCCTTCCGTAACAGTGCCGTCGTTATGGTGCGCTACCAAAACCACGTTATCTAAGGTAGACGGTATCACCTGCCCTTTAAGCGCCAGTACCTTGCTGGTCTCTCGGATCGCCTTTTCGAAGTCTCCGGTCAACTGGGTCATCACTGTGATAAAGAGGTTGCCGAAATTATGACCTGATAAATCAGACCCCTTGCCGAAACGGAACTGAAATAAGTCGCGCATCAGTGCGGGGGCATCCGCCAAGGCCACCAGGCAATTACGTATATCTCCCGGCGGCAGGATGTCAAACTGTTCACGAAGCCTCCCCGATGAACCGCCATCGTCGGCAACCGTCACGATTGCGCTGATATTAGAGGAATATTCCTTGATGCCGCTGAGTAACACCGATAACCCCGTGCCTCCGCCGACCACTACCACCTTCGGCCCCCTGCCAAGCTGCCTCCTTTGATAAAGGATATCCACCAACTGGGCATCCCTGGAAGGCATGAAGGCTGCGACCAAAGAGCGCATCAGGTTTTTAATCCCCAGGATTAAAATAATAATCCCGCAGATTAATACTACCGCATAAAGGAACCTGACTACCCAGTATTCCTGGGTATTGAGATTTCCTGAGCCGATTACAATCAGGATGACGCCGAAGCTGCCGAGACCTATCCAGCGTTTTATCCCCATGCCGGGGGAGAGCCACTTGAAGAAACCCCTAAAGCGCAAAAGGTTGTCCTTTAGCTCAAATCTTTTTTTCATCTTCCTGGGTAATAATCCTTATTACCACATTGGCATCGGCCGAGGCCTTGAGGCTGTCGCGGAAATATTTGTCTTTCAACAGCCGCGATATGCGCGCTAGGGCCTTAAGGTGCGGGCCGGCGGAATCCTGGGGAGCCAATAACAAAAAGAAGATGTAGACCATTTCGCCGTCAAGGGAATCAAAATCCACCCCGTTCTTGGATAATCCGAAGGCCGCCACCAGTTTCTTGATATATTCGGACTTGGCGTGCGGTATGGCCACGCCCTGCCCGATAGCGGTAGAGCCCAAAGACTCTCTGGTCATGAGGGCATCGATAAGCTTTGAGCGCTTGTCCTTTTCAACCTCTCCAGAGCTTATAAGGACATCCACGAGTTCCTTCATTATATCCTCTTTCTTTGTGGATTTTAAATCCGTAGTGATTGCCTTGATTGATAAAAAATCCGTGATTTTCATAACCGCCTCTCCTTTTCCCGTGGCTTTTTTAGGGTAAGTTGGTTGTTATTACAGCACTGGAGCGGGAGACGGGATTTGAACCCGCGACATCAACCTTGGCAAGGTTGCGCTCTAGCCAGCTGAGCTACTCCCGCAATATCTATCGTCTATCCCGCAATACCTTTAAGCGCGGGGTACTGCATTATATATCTAGCGCGCAGCGGCGAGATCCCGATGGATGTCCGCCGCGGCGTCGTCCTTTGTGTTTGTCTATTTCGGTTATCCAGTGGGCGGAAGAGGATTTGAACCTCCAAGGGTTACCCCAATAGCTCCTAAGGCTATCGCGTATGCCAATTCCGCCATCCGCCCTTTAAAGAGGCAGAATATAAAATAATTCAGTGAGCCACCCGCGACTCGAACGCGTCGCTTCGCTCTCCAAAGGGGCTCTGCCCCTATGGCGCTCGTCTTCGCCTCGCTGTTACCCCGAAAGCGCGGCGGGAATCCTTCCCCCGCACCCCCTTGGCGTTCTCGTCTTGGGAAATAATTCAGTGAGCCACCCGCGACTCGAACGCGGCACACCCACCTTAAAAGGGTGGTGCTCTACCAGATGAGCTA
>JBAZKK010000018.1:0-22789 GCA_041650795.1 Candidatus Omnitrophota bacterium
AGAAGCCAGACCCAAAGCAGCGCGTTCTACCTTCTGGCGTTTGCGCGCCGCAACGAGATCTTCGGGAACTATCCGACGGTGGTGCTGGATTTAGGAAAGGATGTCTTCCCCGCCAGCCGGGAATGGGTAATGCCCGTATTGCCTTTTCTAAGGCATACCCTCGAGGATTCCAGGGGCGAGAATATCTACGATACCGACACGCAGCAAGACGATAAGACCCGGGTCAGGTATGAATGCGACGGCACTAATTTTTATGTCAAGGTTACCAGTGCCGATGTCTTAAGCAGGAAGTTCGGCACCTTGATTTATTTGTTTGGCTACAGCCGTAAGGTTCCTTTTGCCGAGATGCCAAAGTTGCGCATTGTGACCAAGGGCAGCAAATTCAAGGTTTTTGATTCGCGCAAGGCCCTGAAGGCAGACGGCATAGAATTGAGCCTTGGCAGGAAGGAATTCGTATTAAAGATGCCGCTTGCGGTTTTGGAAAAGCCCGATACTATACTTACTTCGCTTAGGGCATACGGCGCAAAACCGCGGCTGAATTCCATGGGTTTCCGCAAGGTGGTCATAAGGAGGGAGTAAGATGGCAGAGCTAAAGCTTATAAAGGTTAAGAAGCCAGCCGAGGTCAACGTGATTCTGGGCCAGAGCCATTTTATCAAGACGGTGGAGGATATCTATGAGGTATTGGTGAGTTGTGTGCCTGGTATCAAGTTCGGGCTGGCCTTCGCGGAATCTTCCGGTGCCTGCAAGATAAGATCGGAGGGAAGCGACCCCGGGCTTAAGGCGCTTGCCGAGGAGAACATATCGGCAATCGCCGCAGGGCACAGCTTTATCGTCATGCTCAAGGATAGTTACCCCATAAATGTCCTTAATGCCATTAAGGGGATACCGGAGGTTTGCTCCATTTATTGCGCTTCGGCTAATCCGCTTGAAGTGGCGGTAATCGAAGGGGATTCCGGACGCGGCATACTCGGAGTAATAGACGGCGCTTCCCCTAAAGGCGTCGAGACCGCGGAAGACATCTCCTGGCGCCGCGGGCTCCTGCGCAAGATCGGCTATAAACTTTAGTATCCTTGGTTTCGTTCTCTCGCGGCAGGATCAGAGCGCTTCCGGGTAATTTCTCTTGAAAATTAAGGCTGTTTTGTTATAATTCCACTAATTATGGATCGTAAAAAAATACGAAAGACTTTCTCGCGCCTCGCGGCGTGGTGGGGGTTAAATATCAGCTCTTTGATAGTTTCGCTCTTGCCCGAACGCTGTATCTACAGCTTTGCCGAAGGGTTGGCCGGTTTAGCCTATTGCTGCGCCGTCAAACAGAGGAAGATCGCCTTAAATAGTCTCAGCATCGCATTCGGCAAGGATAAGAGCCCCGAGGAGATAAGGCGGATTGCCAGGGATTGTTTTATGACGATGGCTAAGTCCGGGGTTGAGCTGATGTTTTTATTAAATAAGCCTCAGCTTTTACGTAAGTATGCCTTCTTCGGCGGGTAAAAGGCAAAGGGGTGATTTTGGTTTCGGCGCATTTCGGGAATTTCCCGCTTCTCTTGGGCAGGTTAAGCATTGAAGGTTATACCGCCGGAGGGATAATGAGGCCCATGCGCGATAAGACCACCGAGGATTATTTCTTCAAGACCAGGCAGCGCTACGGCGTCAAGACCATTTATAGCCAGCCACGCAAGGTCTGCGTTGAAGAAACCATCAGGTCCCTGCGCAATAATGAGCTGGTGTTTATACCGATAGACCAGAATTTCGGCACCGCGGGAGTGTTTGTGGATTTCTTCGGCGTCAAGGCCGCTACCGCTACGGGGCCGGTAGTTTTTGCGCAGCGCACCAACGCTGCGTTGGTGCCGTGTTTTATAGTGCGTCAACCGGATAACAGGAACAAGATTATTTTTGAGCCGGAGCTGAAATTACAGCAGGGCGCTACTGCGCAGGAGACGGTTGCCATCAACATCCAACGGCTTACCGATATCATCGAGTCGTACATTCGTAGATACCCTGCAGAGTGGGGATGGATACACCGCCGCTGGAAGAGCCGCCCGGCCTCAAAAAAATAATCGGCACTCCGCCGTTTTTATGATATAATATGGAAAATTCGCTATTTTATGTAAAATAGGAGGAGGTGTAAAAGATGGCAGAAGAAATCAAACAGGAAGAGAAGAAGCTTGATGTAAAGAAGTTGTTCTGGACTGTCTTTAAGGTGGTTCTGGGCCTGGTATTTTTGATTCTGGGCGTATGGGCGATTGTTGCCTGGTGGCAGTATCTCTTGATGGTAGTAAGGGGCTGCATCGGGTTATTCCTGCTTTTAGCAGGCGTGATTACCCTCGCTATAGCCAAGGAATAAACCCTTAGCTTTAGGAGCGACGACGCAAGGGGATTGGTGGTCTAGAATGTCTAGGGCTTACCAATCCCCTTTTGTATTTACCGGGAGAGGCTTTACTATTTTTATTTTTTAGGTATAATAATTAAAAATACGATAAAAGGAGAAAAGATGCCAACAGCCATCCTCAGGAAAGAAGTTATTACCGGCAAGATCGCCTGCCGCATTAGCGCAGTGGCGGCATTTGTTATACTGACGAGCCTGGGCGCATTCGTGCGCATCCCCCTGCCTTTTACCCCGGTACCGTTTACTCTGCAGACATTTTTTGTTTTGCTCTCCGGTGCTTTGCTCGGGGCAGGCCTGGGGTCGCTTTCCCAGTCGCTCTATCTCCTTTTGGGCATAGGGGGCATTTCTTTATTCTCGGGGGCGTCCGCCGGCACGCTTTATTTATGCGGCCCTACGGGAGGGTATCTCGTCGGTTTTATACTGGCGAGTTTATTTATCGGCAGGACCATGCCCCGGGTTAAGGAAAATATGTTTTTTGCCTTCGGCGCATTGATGGCAGGGGATATAATCCTTTTATGCTGCGGTACCCTCTGGCTTAAAATACTCCTGGGCCTTCCTCTTGCCAGGGCATTCTTGTTAGGTTTCTTGCCGTTTTTACCCGGTGATATAGTCAAGGCAATCTTGGCTGCCGCGCTTTATCTAAAGTTTAGGTCCCGCCTCAAACAAGTACTATTCTAAACAGACATCATAAAAGGAGGCCCTATGAAGGTGCAGGATGTTATGAGCCGTAATGTCAGGCATCTTTCCGCCGATACCACCGTTAAAGAGGCAGCGGAGTTACTACAGAAGAACCGGGTAAGCGGTTTGCCGGTAATGGATGATAACGGTATGCTCCTGGGGATGTTTAC
This sequence comes from Candidatus Omnitrophota bacterium, assembly GCA_041650795.1. Lineage (GTDB taxonomy): Bacteria > Omnitrophota > Gorgyraeia > Gygaellales > Profunditerraquicolaceae > JBAZKK01. The sequence continues at coordinate 3,233 of JBAZKK010000018.1, forward strand.
CGAAAAGGATATCCTTTCCCACATCCTACCAAGCTATATCGAGAAGGTCGGCAGCTTTGTATACGAGGAAAATCCCAAGGCCGCCAAGAGAAAATTCGGCCAGCTCGGCGAGGTGACAGTGTCAAAACTGATGCGCCGCGAAGTAGTTACTGTTAACGAGAACGTCACTCTATGCGAGGTGGCCAGGGTGATGCTTACGCAGAAGGTAAGACGTATACCGGTGGTTGATAAGGATTACAGGGTAGTGGGTATCGTAGCGCGTTGCGATATCCTTAAGGGCCTTATCGAGGAAGAACGCAAGGCTTAGCATGCTTAGGAAATTCGTTATCCTCGTCTCTATCTCTCTAGGGTTGGGCTTTCTCGCAAGGAATGCCGGCCTTACCATGCATCAGGCTACCGCCATCTCCATATTCTCCGCATCGATAATGGGGACGCTTTTTTTCTGGCACTTCCGTCTCGCCTTTGTGTTCCTGGGCACCTCGCTTCTCTTGATGACCAGGACCATTGACCTCAAGAGCGTCATAACCTTTGCGTCGCTGGAGGTCATCATGTTCCTGGTCGGGATGATGATCCTGGTGGGGCTCCTGAAGGACGCCGGTTTTTTTGCCTGGATTGTCAGCCTTATCCTGCGCATCAAGAACCTCACCGCCAATAAGTTTTTCGTGCTTATCTGCGTCATCTCCGCCTTATTGGCCTGTGCCGTGGATGAGGTTACGGCCATTATCTTTATCGTGGCGGCGATCTTTGAGATATGCGATTACTTCGAGGTAAACCCCATGCCGTTTCTTATCTCGGCAGTGCTGGCTACCAATACCGGCTCCAGCGGCACGGCCCTGGGAAACCCCATCGGCATACTCATCGCTTCGAAGTCCGGTTTTACTTTTGAGGATTTTATGGTAAAGGCCTTTCCGGTTATGCTGGCGTGTCTTTTTATAGCCGTTATGATTTTAAGGTTTTGGTATCGCCGGGAGGTGGCGGAGTTAGACCGCAAGATGAAAGAGTTCGGAGCCAATGATTTTTTGATAAGGCTTATCTCGGTGCCCCCCGAGAAGGAACTCAAGGTCAGCTTGTGGGTATTCGGGATGACGCTGGTCTTCATCGCCCTGCACCACAGGCTCGAATTGTTATGGGGATTAGAGTCCAATACCATCCTTTTGACCATGCCGCTTTTTTCCAGCGGTTGCGTGATGATATGGAAATGGAGGAAGGCACGTAAATACATCGAGAAAGACGTGGAGTGGTGGACGCTCCTGTTCTTTATGCTCCTTTTTGTGCAGGCGGGGGCGCTTAAATACACCGGGGCCACGGATGTCCTGGCTAATAAGCTTGCGCTCCTTTCGGGAAACAGCGTGCCGTTTCTGACGGGTATCGTGTTGTGGGTTTCCACCATCGGCTCCAGCATGCTTGATAACGTGGTGTTGGTTGCAGCGTTTATACCTGTTATCCAGAGCCTCCATGGTTTAAGTTCAAGCCTCCAGCCTTTATGGTGGGCGTTACTCTTCGGAGGATGTTTTGGAGGAAACATTACCCTGGTAGGCTCTACCGCCAATATCGTGGCCTTAGGCATATTAGAGAAGGAGAGGAATATCCACGTAACATTCTTCCGCTGGTTCTGGGTCGGGCTGGCGGTGGGGGGAGCGACTGCCTCCCTGGTGTGGGCAGCGCTTTTAATATTGCCTTTTTACCGATGAAGCAGATATCCGTAATCATATTTTTACTGACGTACCTGGCAATCGCCTATTTCATGAACCGTCAGAAGAACAGGATGGTGCTTCTCTCGGTGTATGCCGGGGTGGCGGCATTGTTTCTGTCCGGAGCCGTCAGCCCTCTTGAGGCAGCCGTTTCCATTAACATCAATGTCCTGGGCGTATTCCTGGGCACGATGATACTCTCCAGCCTCTTTATTTATTCCGGGGTCCCTGCCTATCTGGCATGCCTGATGGTAAATAAGTCCAAGAGCGTAGCTATGGCGTTATTGCTGGTGTGCGGGCTTTCTGGTTTTATTTCCAGTTTTACCGAGAATGTCGCTACCGTCTTTATCGTTGCGCCCATTGCCCTGGAGATAGCCAGGCGTATCAATACCAATCCCGTGCCGTTGTTGATAGGAGTGGCGTTATCCGCGAATCTGCAGGGGACGGCTACCATGATCGGCGATTCCCCCAGCATTATCCTGGCAATGCAGTCCGGGATGAATTTTAACGATTTCTTCTGGATGAAGGCAAGGCCGGGGATATTCTTTGCCGTGGAATTGGGGGCGGCAGGGGCATTTTTATTCCTCTGGTCCGTTTTCCGCCGTTACCGCAACAAGCCGCAAGGGTTGGAATTAGCCAAGCCCAAGACTTGGGTCCCCGCAGTTTTTATGGCGCTTATGGTTTTGACGCTGATCCTCTCTTCTTTTATCAAAACGAAGCCGGTTTACTCGGTAGCTTTTATATGTTTATTCTGGGCAACAGCCGGGGTCATCTGGCATGAATTAAGGCACCGCGAGGCAATCTCGCTTTTAAGAAACCTGGATTGGCAGACCTTTTTCTTCCTGATCGCGATATTTATTCTGGTCAGCAGTCTTACCTACAACGGCGTAATTGAAGATATAGCGGGTTGGATATCCTCGTTTTCCCGCGGAAACGCTGTCTTCGCATATGCGTTCATTGTGATGATATCGGTGTTGTTTTCGGCATTTGTGGACAATATACCCTATACCATTGCGATGATTCCCGTGGCTAAGATGGTAGCCGCCGGTTTCGGGATGTCGATGTATCCTTTCCTGTTCGGGCTCTTAATCGGGACCTGCCTGGGAGGGAATATTACCCCGGTAGGCGCATCCTGCAATGTGGTTACGGTGGGTATATTGCGAAAGGAGGGGTATAAAATAAAATTCAGCGATTTCGTAAGGATGGGTCTGCCGTTTACCTTTATCGCCGTTACGCTCGGCGCGTTGTTCGTTTGGCTGGTATGGAGATAAATAAAACAATTATAGCAAGGAGGCAGTTATGCGTTTAAAGACAGTTTTTGTATTTCTGGGAGTAGTTTCGTTGTTGTTTCTGGGTTCGGTAGCAGGATTTAGCCAGGAGGGAGAAGATGGGGCGGCTAACCAGGCTGAGACGGTTAATAATACCGATTCCCAGATTATAGGGGAAGGCCCGGCAGTGGAAGCGTCTGGGTCGTCTTCCGCAGCTTCTGATGTGCAGTGGGTTTGGGGGGAAGCGGTCTCCGTGAATCCTTCGAAGCAGGAATTGGTGGTGAAATACACGGATTATGATACCGATATGGAAAAAGAGGCCACCGTCGTAATCACGGATAGCACTGTTTTTGCCAACGGCAAAGGGCTTTCTGAAATCAACCCCCATGATATGCTGAGTATCGATTATACCGTTGACAGCAATGGAAGGTATATCGCCAAGAATATCGGGGCGGAGAAGTCGGAAACAGCGCCTCCTCAGGAATAAGGTTAAGCTTTTGGCTTCGTGAAGAGATACCGGGGAATCAGGCTTGTTATTTTTGACCTTGACGGTACGCTGGTGGATGCCTATCCGGCGATAACGCAGAGTTTTAACCACGCGATGCGGTCTTTGGGTTACAAGGCAGAAGCGCCTGCCGTGATACGCCGTGCAGTGGGCTGGGGTGATGAGAACCTCCTGCGGCCGTTTCTGGCTAAAAAGGATTTACGAAAGGCGCTTCTCCTGTACCGTCGCCACCACCGCAGGGCGCTTCTTAATGATTCCGCTTTGTTCAAAGGAGCGCTTAAGCTTCTAGTTTATCTCAAGGACAGAGGATATAAACTGGCAGTGGCAAGTAACCGGCCGAGCCGTTTTTCTCTTATCCTGATACGGCACCTGGGGTTGGATAGCTATTTTGATTATGTGCTTTGCGCGGACAGGCTCAAACGCGGCAAGCCCTCCCCCCAGATACTGAGGCGCATTATGAAGAGATTCAGTATTATCCCGCTCCAGACGCTTTATGTCGGAGATATGGTAATTGATGCCCAGGCCGGCAGGCGCGCAGGCGTCAATACCGTTATAGTTACCACGGGCTCCAGCAGCAAAGAGGATATCCTGGAAGAAAGGCCTTCGGCCGTGGTAACCGACATCAGGCAGCTCTCGAAGATGCTTTAACCCTCCAGCAGGAGTTTTCCCTTGACCCCCAAATCTTTATAATGTAGAATGAGTTACGAATTAAGAATAAATGGCATGAAAAAAATAATCTTGGCAGTTTTTTCGGTTTTTTTATTGAGCGGTTGCGCTGTATGGCAGGGTGTAATCCATTACGGCTCCAGGCAGGATAACAACGCCGGCATAACGCCGCTTCCTTCTTATTCCGGACCCAAGTCCCGCATTGCGGTAGGCGATTTCGAGATTAAGGCTGTCAAGGTTACCAGCGAGATTAGCTCCGGGCTGCGCGAGATGTTAATAGCCGCGTTGACCAACAGCAACCGCTTTTCGGTAGTAGAGTATCAGTCGTTGCCGATAGTTGCCCCTGAGCAGGAGCCGGGTTCTTCTGCTGTGGCCCAGCAGGCCGGAACTGCCGAACGGATTAAGGCCAAGGCTGCGGATTTAATCCTTACCGCAGCAATAACAGAGTTCGAGCCAGAGGCTTCCGGAGGAAGAGCGGGTTTGGGGGGCGGAGGAGGGGCAGCCAGCGGCGCAATGGGGGGGTTGTTGAGTTCTTCTTTTAATAAGGCGCACATGGCTTTGGAGATACGCATCAGCGATGCCTCTACCTCTAAAGAGATAGGCACTGTACGGCTGCAGGGGGAAGCTTCTAATGTCTCAGGTAATCTCGCCTCTGGGTTTTTCGGTAATTGGGGCCTTGGCAAGGGATTGTCCGCTTACGCCAATACCCCCATGGAGAAGGCTATGCGGATATGCATCATTGAGACCGTCCGTTATGTCGTCGGAGCAATACCGGCCAATTATTACAAATATTAAAACAAAGAGGTGATAAAAATGGGAAAACGTAAACGCAGGGGAAAGCTTAACTGGCGCTCCAAGAGAGCCAACAAAGGAAGAAAGCCCTGTTTGGGCTAAGGGTCCATCTTTGGTTATGCGGAAGGGAAAATGGAGATAAGGGTAAGGCAACAGCAGAGCGTTATTGTCCTGGATATTTCCGGAGCAATCGACGTTAATGCCGCCACTTTGATTGAAGTAGTAGGGCAGTGCCTGCGCGACGGCTATACCGAGATCCTCTGTAATTTCGAAGAGACCGAATCCGTAGATTATATGGGGGTTTCGGTAATCGTAATAGCGTATAAAGAGGTAATGAATCACCAGGGGAGGATGAGATTTTCCTGCGTGCCGGCGCACCTGAGGAACATATTTTCCATCTCCGGGCTTGACCGCGTGATAGAGCTTTATCCCACAGAGGAGCTTGCTCTTTCGAGTTTCAAGGAAGACAAGGTCATCGAGAATATCAGGAAACTTAAGCTGCGCCGCCGCTTCAAAAGGCTCCCCATCGATATTAAGGTAGAGCTTAGAGACCGGTATGATAAGACCGCTACCTGTTTAAAGCTGGACATCCTCGATTTAAGCGCTTTAGGGGCGTATATCTACGGCTGTTCTAATTTCAGGTTAGGGGACGCCGTAACCCTTAAATTCAAGCTGCCGCCTAAGCCCGAGGAGCTGGAGCTGGAAGGCAAGGTTGTCTGGCTTTCCGATAAACAGGTGCAGTCGCGTATCCACCCCGGGATGGGGGTCGAGTTCTGCAATATCTCCAAGGCCAACCAGGAGCGCATCTTCGAATTCGTAGAGAGAAACCTTTCTTTTATGTCTAGCGAAGAAGACGAGAGCCGGTAATAGATAAAGGAAGCTAGATATATCTTGACAGGGTCGTTTATTGTGTTACACTAACTAAAATAGTAACACGAAAGGCATTATGGCGTCATTGGTGAGATTCGGCGTTTCTTTGGATAGGGAACTGCTCCTGGGATTCGACAGGTGCATCAGGAGAAAGAATTATACCAACCGCTCGGAGGCCATCAGGGATTTGATACGCGGGGACCTCGTGAAGGTCCAATGGCAAGAGGGTAAAGAGATCGCGGGCGCAATAACGCTGATATACGAGCACCATAGAAGGGAACTGGTAGATAAACTGTTGGAGATTCAGCATGATTTCGGCAATATCATTATCTCCAGCCAGCACATACACCTTGACCATCGCAATTGCCTGGAGATTATCGCGGTGAAGGGGGCGGCAAAAGAGGCCGGGAGGCTTGCCGATGCGCTCAGGTCCGTAAAAGGCGTCAAACACGGCACCCTTAGCATGGCTACGACCGGCAGGGGCCTGGCATAGAAAGCAGTTATTATTTTTTTACGCCTTCGTAACACGATTATAATATTCGTAATAATAGAAAACGGAAGGAGGGGCATGAGATGTTAAGGAAAGGGGTATTACTGACGGCAGTATTTTTCTTCCTGGGATGCAGCGCCTGTTTTGCGGAAGAGCCGTCCATCAGGGAAGAGATTGAGCTTTTAAAATCGCGCATCAAGGCCCTGGAGCAGAGATTGAGCTTCCAGGACAAATGCATAAGCGACCAGAAACAGTGCATATTGCAGCAGGACAAGAAAATCGCAGATTACGAAGAAAAGCTTTCTCAATTCGACATTGACCTGCACCGAGAGACGGGCACGCCGATTGCTCTTACCGAAGGCCTTGAGATCGGAGTCGGCGGCACCATGATTATCCAGGGCGCAAACAACGTCAATAACGCCTCTTCCGACGTGGATAAAAAGGTCTCCCGCACCGATGCCTCGTATTCTGCCGATATCACCCTGGGCAAAGAATTTAAAGAGGTGGGCGGCAAGGCCTTCCTGCATCTTGAGGCAGGTAAAGGCAACGGCTTGGAGGATGACCTGACGCTTTATTCCAATGTCAACCGCGACGCCGATAACGAGGAGAATGTGCACCTAACCGAGCTTTGGTATGAACAGGGGTTGTTTAAGGATCGGGCGCTTATCACTTTCGGAAAGCTCGACCCTACCGCCTATTTTGACAATAACGAGGTTGCCAATGACGAAACTACCCAGTTCCTGGGTAGGATATTCCGCAATTCGCCTACCTTGGAATTCCCGGATAATACCGCAGGCATCAGGTTGGCTTATATGCCGCTGGAGTGGCTGGAGTTGGGCTACGGCGTATTTGACGCCAACAGCGATTGGGAGAAAATCGGGGATGACCTCTTTAATATCGCCCAGGTTACATTTAAGACCAATCTATTTAACCTTGCCGGTAATTACCGGTTTTACGGCTGGAGCAATAACGCCTACCACACCAAGTGGACGGATGCCTCTAGGACCAAGGAGGCCTCTTACGGCTTCGGCTTAAGCTTTGACCAGAAGGTAAGCGATATCGCGACTGCCTTCCTGCGTTACGGCTGGCAGGACCCCAAGGTATATAATCCTGAGATTACAGCCACAGGTGACCTCTATTACTCTCTTGAGCAGTCCTGGAGTGCGGGTCTAGAGTTTGAAGGGAGACCCTGGGGAAGAGAGAAAGACGTATTTGCCTTTACGGTAGGCCAGGTCGTGCCGTCCGATGATTACAAGAAAGCGAGGGGGCGCATTGCCAAAACCGAAGGCCACTTTGAGACCTATTATAGAATCCATGTCAACGACTATCTTTCCATCAGCCCGGACTTCCAGTATATCTGGAATCCTTTCGGCAAGGATGTCGCAGATGACACCAGCGGTATATTCGTGGGAGGCATGAGGGCGCAGGTGGATTTTTAATGAGCGCGAATTAATCCCCCTCTTGGCGAAAGAGGAGGGGGATAAAAAGGGAGGAGCATATGCACATACCCGACGGTTATTTAGGGCCGGCAACATGCGGTATTTTTTACGCCGTGATGCTGCCGGTATGGACAGCCGCTTCGCGGATTGTCAAAAAGACGCTTAAGGCCAGGCAGGTCCCTCTCTTGGCCATAGGAGCAGCTTTCAGTTTTGTGATTATGATGTTTAATGTTCCTATACCCGGCGGCACGACAGGGCATGCGGTGGGAGCGGTATTGGTTGCGATTTTAGTGGGGCCCTGGGCAGCCTGTATTGCCGTCAGCATCGCCCTTATCGTCCAGGCCTTGCTTTTCGGGGACGGAGGAGTCACCGCAATAGGAGCTAATTGTTTCAATATGGCGTTTATCGAGGTCTTTGCGGGATATTACCTGTATAGATTTATAAGCGGTTCTTCCCCGTTAACCTCGGGCAGGAGGGTGATTGCCGCAGGTATCGGCGGGTACGTGGCTTTGAATATTGCCGCGTTATCCGCTGCGATTATGTTCGGTATTCAACCGCTGCTGCATAAGACCGCAAGCGGCCAGGCACTCTATTGCCCTTACGGTTTGAATGTCGCCATACCAGCGATGCTGGGAGAACATATGCTGATATTCGGATGGGTTGAAGCGGTTGTAACGGCGTTAGTCGTAAAATACCTGCAAAAGCAGGATCCGTCTCTTTTGAAATCCGCAGAGGGGGTGAAGGCATGAGGACCATTACAAAACTATGGATTGGGCTCGGGGTTTTGATGCTCATTTCTCCTTTAGGGCTTTTGCTGCCTGAGCGTTTTCAAGCCGGGGATGCCTGGGGTGAGTGGGGAACGGATTCAATCAGGGAACTGGTAGGGTATATCCCGTTAGGGCTGGAAAAACTCTCAAGTGCTTGGAGCGCTCTCATACCCGATTACGCCTTTAAAGGATGGGGGGAGAAGGGGTTGGCGCAATTGAGTTTCGCTTACATCGTTTCCGCATTTATCGGAATCTGCGTTACTGCCGGCGCGGTGTTGTTAATCGGCAGACTGTTGAGTAAAAAAGAGTAACCCTTAATGCGGAGAAAGGCGGCAGGTGGCAAAGAAAACCGTTATTTTGACCGGAGGCGCCGGTTTCATCGGAAGCTGTTTCCTGTGGAGGCTCAACCGCGAAGGGTTTAATAATGTAGTCGTCGTAGATGACATTCGGGATGACCTGAAGTGGAAAAATCTTCTCGGCAAGCAGTTCATTAATTACTTCCAAAAAGACGATTTTCTTGATATACTGGAAACTGGCGATATCTGCGGCGTTAAAACCATAGTTCATCTTGGGGCCTGCAGTTCCACTGTTTTAAGCGACGCCGCCTATTTCCTTAAGAACAATTACGAGTATTCCAAGCGCCTTGCGCTTTGGGCAGACGCCCATGGCGCAGGTTTTATCTACGCTTCTTCTGCGGCTACCTACGGTAACGGCAGCAACGGATATGACGATTCCGAAGAAAATCTGGATAAGTTGCGCCCGCTTAATATCTACGGTTATTCCAAGCATATCTTTGACCTCTGGATGCTAAGGAAGGGGTTGCTTAGAAAGTCAACAGGCTTAAAGTTTTTTAACGTCTTCGGGCCCAACGAATACCATAAAGGCGAGATGATGAGTATCATCTGCAAGCGTTTCGAAGACGTAAGGTCAGGTGAGCCCCTCGCTCTTTTTAAATCCTATCACCCCGAGTATCGCAACGGCGAGCCCAGTAGGGATTTTATTTACGTCAAGGATGCGGTGGAGTTGCTGTATTATTTTTTTACAAATTCCGATAAGACCGGGATATTCAACGTCGGCACCGGCGAGGCGCATTCCTGGAATGAGGTGGCGGAAGCGATGTTTTCGGCTTTAGGCAGGATGGCCGATATCAAGTATGTCGAGATGCCTCCTGATATCCGCCGGAATTACCAGTATTTCACGCAGGCCAGCTTAGATAAGTTAAGAGGGAGCGGCTGCCGGCATAAATTCACGTCGTTGGAGGAAGCGGTTAAAGATTACAGTTCATATCTGGAGAATAACGGGTATCTATAAAACTTGAAGGCAGGATAAGCATGCACGATATATGGTTTGCCAGCAAGATAATCCTTTTGTTGAAAGATAAGATTGCCGAAGGAGACCGTTGCAGGCACATTACCGTCAATATCATCTTAAGCCCTTTCAGCCACGTTACCAGGGAGAGCCTTGCCGAGGCGTTTAAGATGCTGAATTCAAAAGAAAATTTTAAAAATGTCGATTTGAATATAACTGCCGCCGGCGTTTCCGTTAAATGCGGTAAATGCGGCGTTACCTCGGAGGTCGCCAAGCCGGTTACCGCATGCCCCAAATGCGGCTGCGGTAATCTCGAGATAGGCAACGTCGAGGAATTCGTCATAGAATCCCTGGAGATGAAATAAATGTAATAAAATGGAAACATCAGGCGATTTAAGAAAAACCCCTCTTTACGAGTCCCACCTTTTACTTCAGGCTAAAATGGCTCCTTTCGGAGGATGGCTGATGCCGATCCAGTATCGGGGGATCTTGGCAGAACACGCGCATACCCGCCAGGAGGTTTCCGTATTCGATATCTGCCATATGGGAGAGTTTATGCTTGGGGCTGACCCGGCCACAAGCAGTTTTGACCGCATCATCACCCAGGATGTCGTTTCCATGCCGTTAGGGTCATGCCGTTACGGATTCATGCTCGACGAGGAAGGCGGGATAATTGATGACCTCATTGTATACCGCCTCTATGATAAAAACTGGATGCTGGTGGTTAATGCTGCGACTACCGCTGGCGATGAAAGCCAGCTTTACAGGAATCTTTCAGGAGGCTGCTGCCTTAAGAATGTCTCTTCCCAGCTCGGAAAGCTCGATGTGCAGGGGCCGCTATCAAGAGATGTCCTGGCAAAAATTTTTGGTGACAGCATCGCGCGATTAGGTTATTATAGTTGTGGCGAGTTTTTCTTATGGGGCGAACGCTGTATCGTAAGCCGCACCGGTTATACCGGAGAGCTCGGATACGAAGTATATATCCCGCTTGAGAAAACACAGCGGTTATGGGACACGCTCCTTAAAGACCATCGCGTCAAGCCGGCTGGTTTAGGCAGCCGCGATACCCTGCGTCTTGAGATGGGCTATCCTCTTTACGGGCAGGATATCGATGCGCAACATACGCCCCTTGCTGCCGGCCTGGAAAGGTTCGTTGATTTCTCGAAGGATTTTATCGGCAAGCGCGCCCTGCTTAAGGAACGCGAAGCCGGGCCAAAAGAGCGCCTAGTATGCTTGGTGTCTGATGCTAGGCGTGCCCCCCGCCACGGTTTCGGTATTTTTGACGGGGACAGGCGTGTCGGCACGGTGACCAGCGGTTCTTTTTCCCCAAGCCTGTCGGTGGGGATTGCAATGGGATACGTCTCCGGCAATTATCGGACAGGCGAGAGGCTCTTTGTCAGGGAAACCGCTGTCGAAATCCCCGTGAGAGTCACCAAGAAGCCTTTTTATCGCAAAACAACGTTATAACCAAAGGAAAGACAACATGGAGATACCCGCAGGACTTTTTTATACCAAGGACCACGAGTGGGCGCGTTTAGAAGGCAATACCGCCTATGTCGGCATAACCGATTACGCTAAGACATCACTGGGAGACATTACCTTTGTGGAGCTGCCCAAGGTCGGTGAGACCCTTAAACAATCCGGTTTTTCTGCTACGGTTGAATCGGTCAAGGCCGCTTCTGACGTATACGCGCCTTTTTCGGGCAAGGTCACGCAGGTTAACCAGGAGCTTGCTGCTCATCCTGAACTCGTAAACCAATCCCCTTACGATAAGGGGTATTTTTTTGCGATGGAGATTTCCGAGGAGGCCGAAAAGGCGGCATTGATGGACGCGGCAGCTTATAAGAAGTACCTGGAAGGCCTTTCTTAAGTGAATTATATCCCCCACACAGACAAGGACATAAAGGAGATGCTGGCGGCGATCGGGGTATCGAGCGTCGAGGATTTATTTAATGATATCCCGGTTGCGCTAGGGCCGAAGTCATTCGATATAGCGCCAGGCAGGTCGGAGTTTGAGGTCACGCAGGCTTTAAAGAATCTTGCCGCAAAGAACGCCACGCATCTGACGAATTTTGTCGGAGCCGGATTTTACGATCATTTTATCCCGGCAGCAGTCGATGCTGTAGTTTCCCGCCCGGAATTTTACACCGCCTATACGCCGTATCAGCCGGAATGCTCCCAGGGGTGGCTGCAGGCGATCTACGAATACCAGACCGTTATCTGCGAGTTGACAGGCCTTGACGTGGCAAACGCCTCTCTCTATGACGGCGGGACGGCCCTTTACGAAGCGGCAATGATGGCGGTACGGCTTACCGGCAGGAATAAGATTATCATGGACAGCGGCGTCAACCTGATTTACCGCACCATGCTTTATACTTATACCTCCAACCTTTCCGTTGAATTCATGGAGGTCCCCGTAGCGCACGGGCAGAGTTCGCGCCAGGAATTACTTAAGCACCTTGACGATAAGACTGCAGCGGTAATCTTGCAAAACCCGAATTTTTTCGGGGCGGTTGACGACCACAGCGATATCGTAAAAGAGGTGCATAAATTCGGTGCGCTTGCCATTGCCTCGGTTTATCCGGTTTCGCTTGGAATGCTCAAATCTCCGGGCGAGGCAGGATTCGATATTGCCACCGGCGAGGGGCAGAGCCTGGGCATTCCCCTTTCTTTCGGAGGACCTTACCTGGGGTTTATGTCTGCCAGGAAGGAGCTCCTCCGGCAGATGCCCGGCAGGATAGTCGGCGCTACCGTTGACATCGACGGCAAGAGAGGATTCGTCCTGACCCTGCAGACGCGCGAGCAGCATATCCGCCGCGAAAAAGCCACCTCCAATATCTGTTCCAATGAGGCGCTCTGCGCGCTTCGGGCGGTAGTGTTTGTTGCGCTTTTAGGCAGGGAGGGCTTGCGCGAATTGGCAGAGCTTAATTATCAAAAATCGGAGTTTGCCAAGGATGCCCTTTCCCGCGTCGCGGGCGTGGAGGTAAAACGCAGTTCGCCGACCTTTAACGAGTTTACGGTCCTCTTGCCGCGACCTGCCGATGAGGTGGTCTATCGCATGGTAAATAAGGGTTTTGCCTGCGGCTTCCCGCTGGGGAGGTTTTATAAAGGCATGGAGAACTACCTCCTGGTAGCCGTTACCGAGAAAAGGACGGTGGAGGAGATCCGCAAACTGGCCGACAGCCTGGAGGCGGTATTATGAGGCTTATCTTTGAGAAACATAAAGAGGGGAGGCGGGGTTTTTCTTATGCCAAGCCCGGTGTCCCCGCAGCCAGGCCGCTGGATGCAAGGTACCGGCGTAAAGACAACCCGCATCTTGCATCATTGAGCGAACTGGACGTAGTGCGCCATTATACTAACCTTTCGAGATTAAACTTTTCTGTAGACACTAATTTTTATCCGCTCGGCTCATGCACTATGAAATACAACCCTAAGTTCACCGAGCGCATCGCCGGCCTTGAGGGGTTTTCAGGGGTGCACCCGCTTCTGCCGCAGCTTTCAGGAGGGGGGATGCTGGCGCAGGGGTCGTTGGAGGTACTGCACGCAACGGAGCGGCTGTTGGCTGAGATTACCGGCATGTGCGCTTTTACGATGCAGCCTTTGGCAGGCGCCCACGGCGAGTTGACAGGCGCAATGCTCATCGCCGCGTACCATAAGGATAGGGGGGCACGGCGCAAGTACGTTATCATACCGGATTCCTCCCACGGCACTAACCCTGCCAGCGCCGCTATCGCAGGTTATGAGGTGAAGGTGATTAAGACCTCCCCCGAAGGCTATATGGATATGCAGGAATACAAAAAATCCCTGGATAAGGATACGGCGGCAGTGATGTTGACCTGTCCGGATACGCTGGGGATCTTTAACCCGCGCATAAAAGAAATTGCCGATATGGCCCATGAGGCAGGGGCATTGATGTATTACGACGGCGCAAACCTGAATGCCCTTCTCGGCAAGGCCCGGCCGGGGGATATAGGTTTCGATGTGGTGCACATCAACCTCCATAAGACATTCGCGACCCCGCACGGCGGAGGCGGTCCGGGCTCCGGCCCTGTCGGAGTCAGCGACAGGCTGGTTGATTTTTTGCCGATCCCCCGCGTCACCCAGAGGACCGACGGGACGTACGCCCTGGATTATCACCGCCATAAGACGGTCGGCTACATCGCGCCGTTTTACGGGAACTTCGGGGTAATCCTGAAGGCCTATGCTTATATGCTGCGTTTAGGCAAAGAAGGGTTGATTGAGGCTGCCGAGGCAGCTGTCTTGAACGCTAATTATTGCCGGGTGAAGCTTAAAGGTCACTACGACCTTGTTTTTGATAAGACCTGCATGCATGAATGCGTTTTTTCCGCCTCACGTCAGGTTAAAAACGGAGTCCACGCCATAGATATAGCCAAATATCTAATTGACCAGGGTTATCATCCTCCTACCGTTTATTTTCCCCTTATCGTCAAAGAAGCGCTGATGATTGAGCCGACGGAAACAGAATCCAAGGAGACGCTCGACTCCTTCATCGGTACCATGATTGAGATTGCCCGCCTCGCAGAGGAAGATCCCGCTCGCCTCAAGGAGGCGCCTCTTCGGATGCCGGTTAAGCGTCTTGACGAAACTAAGGCCGCGCGCGAGCCGAACCTCCGCTGGCAGCCGTAACGCCAGGATAGTATATGAAAAACTTCAGGCTTATTCGTTCCCCAGCGGCATCTGCCTCTTACAACATGTCGATGGATGAGGCTATTTTTAACCGTTACCTCAAAGACGGCGTACCGGTGTTTAGGCTTTACCGTTGGCAGTCCCCCTCTTTTACCTACGGATTTTCCCAGTCTCTGGATAGCGAATTAGACCTCAAGAGTTGCGCTTCTTGCGGCGTTGAAGCCGTAAAAAGAATGACGGGAGGAGGCATCTTCATGCATCACGACGAACTAACCTACAGCTTCGTCTGCAATAAAGAGGATGTCGGAGAGCCAGAGGGTGTTTTTGTGTCTTACCGCGAGATTTGCGCTTTTCTCATTAGGTTTTACAGGTCCCTTGGCCTGGAGGCGGGTTTTGCGCTGGAATCCCGCGGTTTTAAAGACCGGTGCGCCCCGCATGCGCTCTGTAGCGTATCGCATGAGAAATACGATATTGTTATTAACGGGAAAAAAATCGGGGGAAACGCCCAGAAGAGGAAAAGGCAAGTTATATTCCAACACGGCTCCATTCCGCGCAGTATTGACTGGGGGCTTATGCGCCGTTGCTTAAGGAGCGTACCCGAAGGCATGGACTCAGGGGTGACTGCGCTCTCGGCGGAATTAGCCTTTGTGCCCGGGGAAGATGCCTTGGAGGAAAAACTTATCAGGGCGTTCTCAGAGACCTTCGGAGTAAACTTTATATTGGAAGATGAGCCTGTCTTTGAAGCCGGCGTGGCTTAATAAAAAAGTAAACCTTAAGGCATGCCTGGAGATGAAAGGTTTCCTGCGGCATGCGCGTCTTGAGACGGTATGCGAGCAGGCGATGTGCCCGAATATCGGAGAGTGCTTTTCGCGGCGCCAGGCAACGTTCCTGATACTCGGCAGGCATTGCACGCGCGGGTGCAGTTTCTGCAATATCGCCAAGGGTCTGCCTTCGGCACCTGAGCCGGATGAGCCGGCCAGGGTTGCGGATGCGGTGGCGCGCCTTTCGCTGAGGCACGTGGTTATTACCAGCGTTACCCGCGATGACCTTCCGGACGGCGGGGCAGGAGTATTTGTTGATACTGTTTTATCTATCCGCAAGCGGTGCGCGCACGCAATCATCGAGACGTTAATCCCGGATTTTAAGCTTGAGCCGGATGCGATTGCGGCTGTAGCCGGTGTCCCGGTGGATATCGTCGCGCATAATATCGAAACCGTTTCCGCTCTTTACCGGTTGGTGCGCCAGGGTTCGGATTACCTGCGTTCGCTGGGAGTGCTGGAGGCAATAAAAAAGATATCGCCTCATCTAAAGACCAAGTCCGGCTTAATGCTTGGATTAGGGGAAACCCGCCGGGAGGTTGTCACAGCAATGCAGGATCTGCGCCTGGCAGGGTGCGATTTTTTAAGCCTGGGCCAGTATCTTGCCCCCAGCAGGCAGCATTACCCGGTCAAGGAATACGTTACAATCGAGCAGTTCGCGGAATACAAGAGGATGGCGTTAGGGGTAGGGTTCTTGCACGTCGAAAGCGGCCCTTACGTACGTAGTTCTTATCTGGCCGGCGAATATCTTAAGGATGGCAAGATTGGGCAGGAATAAAGGGTTCATCGAACATTCGGCCATGGATGCCCTGTCTTTTATGAAGGATTCGCTTCTTGCGGATGAATACGCCTTGAAAAAAGGGTTCCTGCAGTCCCTTGACGCCAGGGTTAAGGCAGCAACTTTTATATTCATAATTCTTCAGGTAATCCTTGCCAGGAAGATGGTTGTCTTATTGCCGCTTTACGCCTTTTCGCTGGTTTTAGCCGGCATATCAAATATACGCCTGGGTTTTTTCATAAAAAGAACCTGGATATTCATGCCCCTATTTTCTCTTTTTATCGCGCTGCCTGCCTTATTTAGTTTTTTCACCCCCGGCGATCCGCTGGTTGCGTTTGGCGTAGCAGGACTTAAGCTGACCGTTACCCGCCAGGGCGCCTCGACAGTAGCCCTATTCGTAACGCGCGTTGTTACCTGCGTTTCCTACGTCGTTCTTTTGAGCATCACTACCAGGCATTTTGAACTCTTGAAGGTTCTGCGCATCTTTAAAATACCGCAGGTCTTCGTGATGACACTCGGCATTTCCTACCGCTACATCTATCTTTTTATCGGCATAATCGAGAATACATACCTGGCTATCAAAAGCCGCGTCGGCACGAGGGTCCGTTACAAAAAAGGACAACACATCGTAGCCTGGAACATAGGTTCTCTCTGGCAGCGGTCTTATAAGCTCAACGATGACGTCTATAAAGCGATGCTCTCCAGGGGATATAGCGGAGAGCCGGTTATCTTGGAGGAATTTAGAATCCGGCCCAGGGATTGGTTGTGGCTTTTTGGCATAACGGTAATTTCTGTTTTGCTGTTTATCCTGCGCCGCTAATAGAAAAGGGGAGAGCTGTATGGCAGACATAATCTTTGAGTTAAGGGATGTCCGTTTCTCTTATCTCGGGAAGTTCCCGGCTCTCTCGGGAGTGAATATTGACATCAAGACAGCAGAGAAGACTACGGTTATCGGAGCCAACGGCTCGGGTAAGTCTACCCTCCTGCATATGCTCGGCGGGCTTATCTTTCCCGAGACGGGCGTGGTGAGGGCATTTGGGGAGGCCTTGAAAGAATCTGCATTTGATGACGAGAGCTTCTCGAGGAATTTCAGGAGGAGGGTGGGGCTGGTCTTTCAGAATCCCGACGTCCAGTTATTCTGCCCTACCGTTAAAGAAGATATCCTTTTCGGACCGTTGCAACTGGCAATGGATAAGAGTGTTATTGAGAAGAACCTCGCGGACACAGTCAATACTTTAAAGATCGGCGATTTATTGCAAAGGTCTCCTCATCAACTCAGCGTCGGAGAGAAGCGTAAGGTTGCGATTGCCTCCGTGCTTTTGATTGACCCGGATGTCCTGATACTGGATGAACCGACCGCGGGGCTGGATCCGCTCACCACCAGGAACATTATAGACTTCCTTATCAAGGCGAATGCCTCAGGCAAGACGGTTATCACGGCTACCCATGACCTGCATATCGTAGAGGAGATATCGGATGTAGTTCATGTTTTCAGCCAGGATAGAAAGATAGTGCGTTCCGGCAGGCCCGAGGAAATACTGAAGGATTCCGTGCTTCTGGAGAGCAATAATCTTACGCATATCCACGCCCACCGGCACGGGGACAGGACCCATATGCATCCCCACCAGCATCTGGAGCATCATTAAAGAAAATCTATTGTTCCGCTCCTGCGCCTATGTTAAGATAATAGGGCTCTATTCCCAAGCCGACCTCAATTTAAATAACGGAGGCAAACTATGAATTTTATCTGGGCAGTGGCTGCAAGCGTTATCTTGAGCCTGATTTCTTTAATAGGTATCTTTAGCATCCTGCTTAAAGAGAAACTCTTGGAGCGGATTCTCCTGCTCCTGGTGGGATTCTCGGCCGGCGGACTGATCGGAGGTGCATTCTTGCATCTTCTACCTGAGGCCCTGGAGCAGAGCAACTCCGGCAGCGTTTTTCTGTATACCATTTTAGGTTTTTTATTTTTTTTCATACTGGAACGCTACCTGCACTGGCGTCATTGCCATAAGGAGCACTGCAGTATCCACGCTTTTACCTATCTCAATCTCATCGGGGACGGCATACATAATTTTACCGATGGCTTGGTTATCGGCGCCAGTTTCGTCGTCAGCATCAACTTCGGGATAATCACTACGCTGGTGCTTGTATTCCACGAGATACCGCAGGAGATCGGCGATTTCGGGATTTTAGTCTATGGCGGGTTCAGCAGATTCAAGGCCCTTGCCTACAATTTTATATCTGCGCTTACCTGTGTCCTGGGCACGGTAGTCGGCTATTATCTTACTTCTGTCATCGGGGACTTCTCTTCTTTTCTTCTTCCCGTCACCGCCGGGGGATTCATCTATATCGCTGCCTGTGATCTGATACCCGAGCTGCATAAAGAGCCGGAATTAAAACGCGCCACCATTTCGATAGTGGCGTTTTGCTGCGGGATATTATTCATTCTGCTCACCGGGCTTCTGCACGTCCATTAGGCATACCGCAGGAATAGGAAAGCCATGAAAAAGGTTTCTTTGGTCCAGATGAAAGAGCATCAGAAAGGCAAGGTTGCCGAGATACTTGGGGGCGGCTCCCTGCAGCACCGCATGATGAGCCTCGGTGTTTACCCCGGGAGCAATATCACCAAACTCAGCCATTTTGCGCTGAGGGGGCCGGTTACCGTAAAGGTCGGCCGTACCGTATTGGCCCTCGGGGACGGCATGGCCTCCAAGGTCATGGTTTTATTGGAATGATAAAAAAAATCTTCCTGATAGGCAATCCCAATGTCGGAAAGAGCGTGGTATTCTCCCGTCTCACCGGGGTCCACGTCGTATCTTCCAATTACCCCGGGACAACCGTAGAGATCTCGCGCGGTTACCTTAAAATCGGCGATGACAGGGTCGAGGTAATAGACCTGCCGGGGACATACTCCCTCCAGCCGAGCTCCAAGGCCGAAGAGGTCGCCGTATCTCTATTAAAGGAAAGCCAGCGTCAGGATATTGCAGTAGTCAATGTTATTGATGCCACTAACCTTGAGAGGAACCTGTTTTTGACCCTGCAGTTGGTTGAGGAGGGCTATCCCGTGGCGGTGTGCCTTAATATGTGCGATGATACCGCGCACCGCGGCATTAACATCGATGTGGCAAGATTGGCGCAAATCCTGGGGGTAGCGGTTATACCGACCTGCGGTCTTACCGGCTCAGGGGTTAGGCCTTTGATGGAGAGTATCAGCAACATAAGGCCGTCTCTTCAAAAGGCACGTACGCACCTGGAGCGTTGGCAGGAGATAGGCAGGATAATAGAACAGACCCAGCATCTTAGCCACCGCCACCATAATTTAAGAGAGCTCCTGGAGGATGCGTCTCTTAGGCCGTTCAGCGGCACGCTCATTGCGTCGCTGGCGATTTACACCTCCTTTAAGTTCGTGCGTTTTCTTGCCGAGTGGCTTATCGCAAATGTTTTCGACCCGGTCTTCTACGATATCTACCAGCCTCTCCTTATGAAAATAAGCTCGGCCCTTGGGGGAAGCGGTTTCT
>JBAZKK010000019.1:0-20775 GCA_041650795.1 Candidatus Omnitrophota bacterium
ATGAGATGACTAACAAGAAGGACCTTGGTAATGCCATTGATTTAAGCGTTATTTATGACTATACCGAGGATGTTCAGTTAGGTCTGACGCTTGGTTATTTCAAGCCCGGAGAGGCATTTGCCGAGAATAACAGGCGCGATGCCACCCAGGTGCTCGGCACCATGAAGGTTACGTTCTAACATCGTTGATGTAAGCAATACCGACCCTCGCAGGAGCAATCCTGCGAGGGTTTTTTAATTCCCACTATGGTACATCTTGCCATTATCTATCATATGCACCAGCCGTATTACAAGGACCTCCTGAGCGGGGAGTCTCCCTTGCCATGGGTGCGCCTGCACGGGACCAAGGATTACCTTGATATGGTCCAGATGCTAAGCGATTACCCAAAGGTCAGGTTGACCTTTAACCTGGTGCCTTCGTTATTAGAGCAGATAGAGGACCTTGCCTCAGGCAGCGCAAGAGACAGGTTCCTGGAGCTCTCCCTTAAGCCGGCCGATAAACTTACCCGCGAAGAAAAAAGTTTTATCCTGAATAATTTTTTCTCCATTAACCGCGAAAGGGTGATTTCCCTTTTCCCGCGTTATTATGAGTTGTATTTCAAAAAGCAGGAGGGCTTGAATTTCACCGACCAGGATTACCTCGATCTGCAGGTTTGTTTTAACCTTGCCTGGTTTGATCCGTCCTTCCGCAGCAGCAATCCGGAATTGAAAAAGCTCATTGCTAAAGGCCGCTTCTTCAGCGAGGACGATAAGAAAGCCTGTCTTGCCCAACAGGCCGAGATTTTGAAGCAGATCATTCCGGCTTACCGCAGGTTCCAGGAGCAGGGGCAGATTGAGGTAAGCATTACGCCTTATTATCACCCTATCCTTCCGTTGCTTTACAATACCAGGACTGCCAGGGAAGCAAACATTAAAACTGTATTACCGCGGGTCCAGTTCAATTATCCCGAAGACGCCCGTTTTCAGGTAGAAGAGGCAGTCAGGTTTTACCGGGAGCGTTTCGGGGTAAAGCCGGCCGGGATGTGGCCGTCGGAAGAAGCGGTCAGCGAGCATATCCTGCCTTTTATTATCAGTCCCGGCATTAAATGGATTGTTACGGATGAGGCCATACTTTTTAAGTCCCTAAAACTAAAAAAACGCAATACCCGCCTTATTTACCAGCCGCACCTCCTGAAGAGAAAGGAGGGAGACTTAAACGTTGTTTTTCGCGACCGCAACCTTTCGGACCTGATAGGTTTTGTATATCATAACTGGAATGCGGTTGATGCGGTAGGTGATTTTATGAAACACCTCGAGGGTATCCACCGCGCCTTTGGCGGCGAGGACACCCTGGTGGTAATCGCCATGGACGGGGAAAATGCCTGGGAGTATTTTGCAAACGACGGGCATGATTTC
This sequence comes from Candidatus Omnitrophota bacterium, assembly GCA_041650795.1. Classification (GTDB taxonomy): domain Bacteria; phylum Omnitrophota; class Gorgyraeia; order Gygaellales; family Profunditerraquicolaceae; genus JBAZKK01. The sequence goes on from JBAZKK010000019.1 coordinate 1,395, forward strand.
CTTGAGCTGTTTTACCGGCGCCTCTCGGAGAGCGACTCTATTAAGACTACCACGGTCAAGGATTATCTTGCAGCGCGCCCTCCGAAAAGGAATATCAAGCATCTGGGTTGCGGTTCCTGGATTTACGGTGATTTCGGAAAATGGATAGGTAACCCCTCTAAGGTCAGGGCATGGGAGTGCCTTGCCGAAGCGCGCGGAAAGCTTGAGGAAGCAAGGACTGCTCTTTCCCAGGATAAATTGGAGCTGGCAAGAAAACAGATTTATGTTGCCGAAGGAAGCGATTGGTTCTGGTGGTATGGGGAAGACCCTGACGGCAGCTTCGATGAGCTCTTCCGCCGCCACCTCAATAATTTTTATTCTATTATCGCCAAGCCCGCGCCCGGTTACCTTAAAAATCCCCTTACCCCTTAACCCCGCCAGCTTAAGCAATGCCCTGATTATATTGTAATGAAGGTTGTAAGGGGGTTTTAATGGCGGTCTGATTTTAGGCAATAACTCATTGACAATCAAGGGGTTTTGTGTTATAAAATTAAAAAGCTTGGGGTTGTTTAGTTTATGGACAAAAAAGATATTTATAACCATCTGGCCAGGATTTACCTGGACGCCTCTTCAGAAACTTCCAAGAAATCACGCAAGAAATTTCATTATGTCGGTATTCTTTGGGGTGTTGCCGCGGCGGTTTTTCTCTCATCCCTGGCATTATTCAGTTACATCAGGACCCCCAGGGTAAACGATACCTACGGTCGCGTAGAACTGGTTCTTTTAGCCGATGCCGCCAAGATTAACTTCAATTTTAACCCCGCCAAGAAGGAAATCTATACCATCGACCTAAACAAGCTTAACCTTAAGCGTTTTAGCGCGCTTGCCTTTAGCCTCAAGAAATCCAATATCCATAACAACGTCTCGGTGCGGGTGGAATTTACCAATTCCTTCAAGGAGACCTCGGAGGTTTATGTCAAGAATGTACCATATCGCTGGCACGATTACCGCATCGAGCTGTCCGATTTTAAGAGCATCGGCAACTGGCGGAATATGCGCACCCTTTCTTTTGCGGTTGAAGAGTGGAACAGCAGGGAAAGTAACGGCGTTGTTTACGTAGACAATATCAGGTTGCTGCGTTAAATACCGGAGGATACCAATATGCGTATTATGGCGATTACGAATCAGAAGGGGGGTTGCGGTAAGACTACTACCGCTATAAATCTGGCAGCGTCACTTATGGCTAACGGACGCAAGGTTCTCCTGATAGACCTGGATCCGCAGGCACACGCCACATCGGGGCTCAACGTTAAGACGGAATCCAACATTTACAACGTTCTTTCCAAAATTACCCCTCAGAGATCCAATTTAGGAGATATCCTCCAGAGGGTAGATGATAACTTTTATCTTGCCCCCTCGGGTATTGTCTTGAGCACCCTTGAGCAGGAATTGGCAGGAGAGATCGGCCGGGAATCGCGCCTGAATTGGGTGCTGGAGAATTTCAAATCCGATTTTGACTATATCCTTATTGATTGCCCGCCCAACCTGGGCATACTTACCATTAATGCCATCCGCGCCTCGAATGAAGTGGTCATACCGGTTGAGGCAAGCAGGTTCTCGCTGGATGGCCTGGGGCAGCTGCTCGATATAATAAACCTGGTCAGGGACAGGCTTAATCATAGCGTATCACACCGCATACTGATAACTAATTTTGATTCACGGCTCAGGCATTCCTTCCAGATGCTCGAGCGCATAAAGAATACTTTTGAGGAGAGCCTCTTCAGCACGATAATGCATGTCAATGTCAAGCTTAAAGAGGCGCAGAATGAGGGCCTTCACATCTTTAGTTATGACAAGTATTGCCGGGGGGCTAAGGATTATTTCAGCTTATCCCGCGAGATTATCATGCAGGAAGAAGAAGGCAGGGCTGGCGAGGGAAGGAGACAGGAGGCAGGGCCGCACCTCAAAAAAATTATGAAACAGATTGTCCGCGAAGAACTGCCTAAATTGAACAATGTTTTCTTTTCCGTGTTTGCCCCCGATGCCAAGGATGTCCACGTAGTGGGGAATTTCAACAACTGGAGCTTAGACGGCGAAAGCCGCATGCATAAAGAGGGTGCGTTTTGGGCAAAAAGGATTAACCTTAATTCCGGAAGATACCGTTACCGTTTCGTGATTGACGGGAAATGGACCGAAGACCCCAACAACCCCAGCAAGGAATTGAATCCTTACGGTGAGATGGATTCTCTGCTGGAAGTAGCCAAATGGTAGAAAGGCACAAACTATGACTGAAGCGAAGAATATCGAAATCGAGGATGGCAAATTTTTTGCGGTAATCTCCTATATCAGCTTTCTCTGTGTCCTGGCGCTGCTTTTGAAGAAAGAAAATAAATTTTCCATACATCACGCCAAGCAGGGGTTGGTGCTTTTCGTGTTCGAGAGTATGTTTTTTATACTTTCGATTATCCCCATCCTGGGGTGGTTTATAGGATGGTTCGGTTTTACGGCGTTTCTGCTGCTTTCGGTCTGGGGGATGTTTAAGGCGTCCCAAGGCGCATATAGCCGGCTTCCGGTGATAGCCAATATCGCAGATAAGGTTTCCTTATAGATGCAAACAAGAAAGGCAATCGAGGTCCGCCATAGTTGCCGCAGTTTTGCGAAGAAGCCGGTTAAGACCGGGCTTATCGCTAAAATAGCAGATTGCGGCCGCCTGGCGCCTACTGCCAGGAATGTCCAGCCCTGGGAGTTCATAGCCGTCACTGACAGAAAAATCCTGAATGAGCTGGCGCAATTGGCGGAAAACGGCCGTTTCCTTGGCGAGGCTTCATGTTGTATCGCAGTTTTATCCCATGATACCAAATATTACCTGGAGGACGGCGCAGCAGCTACCGAGAACATGCTTCTTGCCGCTACCGACCTTGGTTTGGCAAGCTGCTGGGTTGCAGGCGATAAGAAGGATTACTGCGGCAAGGTCAAAGAGCTGCTGGGCGTGCCCCAGGAATTCAAGCTGGTCAGCCTTATTGCCTTAGGGTATCCCGGCGCAAAATCCGAGCCTCCCGTGAAAAAACCATTAAAGGATATCCTGCATTGGGAAAAATTTTAAAAAGGAGGTCTTAAGATGCCTGCCAAAAAGAAGAAAGCGGCCAGAAAAACTATCAAGAGACCAAAGAAGAAAAAGCCGGTTGTCAGGAAACCGGGAGGCAGAGGCAAATCTTCCGCACTAAAGAAAAAACCCGCAGGAGGGAAAAGCGCTTCAAAGAGAATGGTGCTTGCCAGAAAGCCCTCCCAAAAAATGACCCCTGCCAAAAAGAGGCCCCTTGGCCGCAATGCGATCGGCATGATTACCCATTATTTCCCCAAGGTCCAGGCTGCGGTGGTGAAGCTCAATCTGCCGCTTAAGGTCGGGGATACAATCAAAATTAAAGGCCATACCACGGATTTTATCCAAAGCGTGACCTCCATGCAGATTGACCGCGTCCCCATAAGCGTAGCAGGGAAAGGAAAGGAAATAGGCCTGATGGTAAATTCACGGGTGCGCAGGAACGATGTTGTCTGCCAGCCTTAAACATAGATAAATAAAAGAAAGGAGGCAAACAGAATGATAGGAACTCCTTTTATGGGGCTTTCAGGGGCTGTCTTGTTGCTGGCTGTAGCTGCAGGGTTTCTGGTATGCTCGATTGCAAAAAAGGAACAGGGGGCCATCAAGATCGTTGGTTACGTTATCGGGGTAAGCATTATTGCGATAGCTGGCCTGCTAATCATTAACGGTCTGGCTGGCCAGGTGCGCATGTGCAGGATGAAGGGGTGCGCTGGGCCGGGCGGCATGATGATGAAAGACAGGATTATGATGAAGGACAGAGGCATGATGAAACCTATGATGCCGGATGTCAAGAAATAGAACAGCGCAAAAAAAGGCCTCCCGCACATAGGAGGCCTTTAAAATAAGCTATTTAAGAGTACCCACTCATAATAACCCATGGTTTGAAAATGAGTAGCAACTCATAATAACCGTGGCGTTAAAACTAAGTAAGATTAAGTAAAATCATGCGATGAAAGCTAAGGGAAGGCCGAAGAAGTACCGGATTGTGCGTTTAGACCCCAAAATCAGCCAGTTTAGCCCACGCGGCAGGGCGGGAAGGCCGGATGAGTCTAATCTTACTATGGATGAATTTGAAGCCGTAAGGCTGTCGGATTTTATGGGATTGAGGCAGGTTGAGGCTGCCAGGTCCATGCATATATCTCAGCAGACCTTCAGCCGCATACTAAGGAAAGCGCGTCAAACCATTGCCGAGACCCTGGTAAAAGGCAAGCTTATCAAGATCCAGGGAGGTTCTTATGTAATTGCTACTAAGCAACCTCATCAACAACAGGAGAACGCTACTCAAAACAACGCATCAAATTCCCCCAAAATAACGTAATTTTGCCTTTGCTAGCCGCTATCATTATAAACCATTATGCTAAAATCGCTATTTGCGTAACTTCCTATAATATATCTTATGTTAACTTTAGCATATTAAAATAAATTACATAACATATTGCAAATAAATAAGTTATATTATTTTGGGATTTGCTTGTGGAAAAGGCATTTTAAACTTACCGGGATTTACTCCTCTTTTTGAAGAGTTACATTTAAAAACATATTTTGGGTTTAAATGATTATTTGGCAGGTATTCCCTTGCGGGTCTTTTAGCGGATAATGGATAGAAGAGCTCTAAATTAGCTTTTTGCCTTATCCTCTGCCTTCTGAATAAGGCTACACTGATGGGATTATATTACTTCCAGGCGGGTGTGTTGCCAGCCGATTTTGAAGAAAAAGAAGGTACTTAATGCGGTTATACTTATGCCTAAAACCAATGGGTTTATCAGGTAATATTTTAATATTACAAGCCCTAATAGCGATAGCGCCAGAAAAGGTAATAGATACCAGTTGTAGAAGTCTTTTATCCGGATGGAGAGTTTACTCTTGCAGTTATGGCAGATAATACTCATCCATCTGCCGTTAAAAGGAAAGCCGTAAGGTGGGATATCGGCATTACATCTGGGGCATTTTGCCATAATAAACTTAGGGGTTTTCCTGGGTGTTTTCGGCCTTAACGCCTTTGTTTTTGAGGTAATCCATGGATGCTTTCAGGTCCTCTTCCCTCCCCTCAAGTATTATTATTGCCCATCCTATCTCGGTAGAAAAAGAAGCCTCCAGGATGCTCATGAGGATATCGAATTTTTTACAGAGGTTGCAGAGGATAGGTTCGTCTTTTAAATCACCCGGAAAACTTAGCTCTGTTTTTATGCGCACGGATTAACCTCACTAAGATAAAGGTTACTACATAGCTTCCTAATCCTGCCAACGCCGCAATAACCAGATATCCGGTTGCCAGCGGAGCAAGGATCTTTAAGATGGCAGGTTCAAATAGGCCCCTGAAACGGAAATTGCCTGCAAAAGAATGCCACTGCCGGTAAACCTCCCGCCAGTCTATTCCTAGTATAACCGAACCCAGTTTAATTGACAAGAGAAAACTTACGAAGCTGATCCAGGCGTTGGTAGCGGCGCTCCCTAAAATGGCAGCTGCGCGGTTGGCCTTAAATACGAATGCCAACAATAGCGCTACTACCAACCCCATAGCCGGCATGATGCCGCAAAATACGCCTATTGCGACCCCTAGCGCTATCTTTCCGGGTGAATCATTGATGTGGACGGCTTTTAAATAGAGTAGCCTTGCTCGGCGCAGGAACCTATTTTTGCTTTTGAGCTTTTTCATCGTCAAATACCGGTTTGATGTTGGTCCCGGCAAAGCGTTCCAGGCCGAATGATTCTTGCGCCCATCCGTTATATAGCCCGTATCCCTCCATGGATTTTTGAGCCTCGCGATATTCCTCCTGGCTGATCCTGCGGTTGATTTCGGGGAATTCGCCTGAGCGGTAACAGGGATAATACTGGCTCATCAGGCTGATGTAGGTATCGGAGGAGACCTCGCTTGATATAAAACGCATTGTTTCGGCTGTCCCGGCTGCATTGTCCGGCAGGACAAGGTGTCTGACTATGAGGCCTCTTTTTATAATGCCGTTGTCGTCAAATTCGGCTATGCCGGCCTGACGGTGCATCTCCTTTATGCTTTCCCGGTTGTATTTCGGGTAATCGGGAGCTCCCGAATACTTAACGGCGATCCCGTTGTCCGCGTAACGCATATCTGCCAGATATATATCAACGACGCCGTCCAGGAGCCTTATTACTTCAGGCAATTCATAACCGCCCGTATTATAGAGTATCGGAATATCCAGGCCTTTTTTTACGGCTATATCCAGGGATTTGAGTATCTGCGGCATGATATGAGTAGGGCTGACCAGGTTTATGTTATGGCATCCCATTGCCTTAAGTTCAAGCATTATATCCGCCAGCTTGCCCTCTTCTACTTCTTTGCCTTTTCCAAGTTGGCTGAATTCATAGTTCTGGCAATAGGCGCAGTTCATATTGCAGCAACTGAAGAATACCGTGCCGGAACCGCATTTACCCGAGATGGGCGGTTCTTCCCCGTGATGTGGCATAAAACTGTATACCTTGGGTTTGAGACCCGTATTGCAAATCCCTTTTTGCCCCTTAAGGCGGTTTACTCCGCAGCGGTGGGGGCAGAGCGAGCAGGATTCCAGCAACCCCCAGGCCTTTTCCAGGTTCATTCCCAGCCCCTGCTTCTTTAGGTGCTTATAGAGCATAGGTATATATCGCGTATCTGCTTGAATATCCCGGCATATTCGCTGCTGCGGTAATCAGGGTATGTCCAGGCGCACGGGATAAAGTCCTTATCACGATAAAGAAGGGTTACTTCGGCGTATATCCCGCGGTCGAGATAAATGCGGTGGCTATAGTCTTTGGTAGTGGCGAGAACCAGCCTTGCCTGATCAAGGTAACCGGGGTCTATGTTTACCAGGCGTTTCTTTCTCCGCATGAGCCCGCCTTCGATTTTATTTGTCAGGGTTTTTATCCTATCCAGATGCGCCGGGTTAATCAGCTTTCGGAAGCTTAGGAATTGTCTTTTGAGGCGGCTCCCGAACTCATCGCTGTAATAATCGGTGTGCTTGAATTCCAATGCCGGGCTCTCGTAGTCAATACTGCCAAAATAATGTTTGAGGGAATTTTTGGCCTTGGAAGCCGCAGCAGCGTCTTTAAAGATTAATCCTATTATGAGTTTTACCGGGAGGCGTTTCTTGGTTTTTCCCATGGTCTTTTTTAAGATAGGCCTGCGGGAGGAAGGTATTACTTCTTTGGGGGTGCCGGAGGCAGAAACCGGTTGACGTAACTGGCTATCTTTTTACGTTGCGATTCATTGATTTGGTTAAAGAAAATAGCAATGTTAAACCCTCCCCCCTGCCTTTCATCTTCGGTGCGCACGATTACGCCTTGGCAGGATACCTTGCCGTCGGAATGGCTGTTTTTTACCGGCATCGCCAGGCCCAGCGCTACCTTTGTGAAGGGGGGTATATATTTATCGATATGGCAATATGCCCCGATACAGCTGATATCCTTGGTGGTAGTGACAAAACGGTAACCGTCCGCCGCCACCCTGAAGTCCAGTTTCTTCTTGATGCGGGGATAGCGGCGCCTTTCCGCGCCTGCCTTAGAGCGTTTCTTCATTGCCCTTCGCCTTCTTTGGGTTTTGGCCTGGTATGCTTAAGCCAGCACTTCTTGGTGCAGTAGAATTTACCGTTACGGTAATAACGTTTGATTCTCTTTAGGGGTTTATTGCAGCCTAGGCAGTTGGTTTGTTTTTCCTCCGCCGGCTGCGCTGCCGTTGCTTGTTGTGCCTCCTGAGCCATTAGTATCTCCCTTCCCTAGCTGGTTTAGTGACCGAAACATCATAACATATATTCAAAGAGGTGTCAATAATATGGATTCCAACGGGCGGCGCCTTAGGGCGGTTAATATATAACTTTCTGGATGGATTCCTTGATGAGGGCGAGCGGGATATTCTTTCTGACCACGGCCTTTCCTATGCCGGATATAAGGACGAACCTGTTTTGGGATCCGATGAATTTTTTATCCCGGTAATGCCTGCTGATGATATCGCGCATTCGCACATTCCTGACCTTATCGGGAAGCCCGGCAGATTTAATCAGTGCGCTTACGCGTTTCTGTATGGCGGGTGTTATGAGGCCCAGCCGCCTGCTGATATCAGTTGCCACCAGCATCCCCAGCCCTACCGCTTCCCCGTGGTTATAGGCGCGGTATCTGCCGGCAGCCTCAATGGCGTGGCCTATGGTATGCCCAAAGTTCAGAATCGTTCTCAAGCCCTTTTCTTCTTTTTCGTCAGCCTCAACGATTCTGGCTTTTACGGTTATGGCGGGCAAGAGTATGCGTTCCAACTGTTTGGGATTCAGCAAAACGTTACCGCCGAGAAGTTTTTCTAAATAAACAAAAAGCCCCCTGTTTTTGATAACGGCGCATTTTATAATTTCTGCCAGGCCGTTTTTTATCTGTTTTGCGGAGAGCGTTTTCAGGAGAGCAACGTCGCAGCATACCAGCCGGGGTTGATAAAAGGTGCCTACCAGGTTTTTGCCTTCTGTCAGGTCTACGCCGGTCTTGCCTCCGATGCTGGAATCTGCCTGGGCGAGCAAGGTAGTGGGGACCTGGATATAGGCGACCCCGCGTTTATAAACCGATGACACGAAACCCGCTAGGTCTCCTACGACCCCTCCTCCCAGCGCAATCACGAAAACCCGTTTATCTTTGGCATAAGCGGTAATTTTCCTTATCGCCTCGAATGCGACCTTGAGTGATTTGCTTGTTTCCGAATCCGGCACGGCCTGGAATTTAAAATTAATCCCGTTCCTTTTAAGTGAGGCCGCGACGGGCTTGCCGTAATAATGCTTTACGCGCCGGTTGGTAATGATGTAGGCGGCATCTCCGAGTTTAAGCTTGTTCGCGTAGTCCCCCAGCGAACCGATGATAGCGGAACCTATCATTACCTTGTAGGGGTTGTTTTTAAGCTTTATCCTGACGGTATGCATTGAAGGAAGTTCCCGGCCTTTTATTTCTTGGCCTGGGTTTTGGCAGTAGCCTCTTTGGCAGGGGCTGCTTCCTTTTCTTTGGTTTCGGTAGCAGGGCCGGTTGAAGTGGCGGCAGTGGCTTCGGCCTTCTCCGCCTTCTCCTTTTTTATCTTAATCCTGACGGTTTTTATCTTTGGCAGGCCGTAGATATCGTCCCCTTCTTTCCACTGGTTCTTCTCCATCATTGTCCTGAGGCGCTCAATGCGTTTTAGAACCGAGCGGGGTTTTTTGTCTTTATCCGAAGAGTTCAGGGAAGGATGTATTGCCATTGTTTATAGCCTCCTTACGAGAGAATCCTTATAGCGTTTTTTAAATTCTGCCAATACCTTATTGGCAGTTTCTCTGTCCGAAAAATTTCCTACGCATATTATCGTATATTTGCCCTTGGGTATCACCATAGGGTCGTAACCCTTTTTACGTAATAGCTCTGTTTCCTTATCAATCGATGATTTATTGGAGAAGCTCGCCAGTTGAATGGTATAGGCGTGTTCCCCCGGTGCCTCCGTATTCGTTTTGGAACCCGTTTCTATCGCCGTCGGCTCCTTGATGGCTCTTTGGAATACGGTTAAAGATTCCTGTGCCCCTTCTGCGTGAGCGGGGGGCGCTGCGTTTTTGGCATTGGCAACATCGATACGCAGGTTTGTTTTACGTAACGCCAGCCCCTTGCCTTTTTCTACCCCGAAAGAGAAAGAGATAATCGCCGTTACCAGGAAGGCGATAGCCAGCAGTATTATTTTTTCGTATCCCCGCAGACGGCTCAATAAAGGGCGGGTTCTCCCCTTGTTTTTCGGGATATCGCTCGTCTGGGAAAATAATTCTAACTGCGAATAATCGTCTTTTTTAAACACGGCAAATTTATTATATATACTTAGAACGGCGCTTACAAGTAATTTTTTGTATTAATCTTTTTAATCGCCTTTAAAAAGGCCTCTACTACCTTGGGGTCAAACTGGGAATTGCTTTTGCGCTTTATTTCTTTTATCGCGGAGTTGAAGTTAATCCTTTCGCGGTAGGGGCGGCCGTAGACCATCGCCTCAAAGGCGTCCGCCACTGCCATGATGCGCGCCCCCAGGGGGATTTGCCCTTTTTTCAGGCCGGAGGGGTATCCTGTTCCGTCGTATCTCTCGTGGTGATGCGTGATGATGGGTATTGCCGGCCGCAGCACCTGCAGGTGCCTTAAGATCTCTGCGCCCCGTTTCGGGTGGCGCCTAATGATCTTATATTCCCTGGGTGTAAGCTTCGTGGTTTTGGTAAGTATCTCTACCGGGATATCTACCTTGCCGGTATCGTGCAGGAGGCTTGCATATTTAAGGCTTTCTGTCTGTTTTTCGTCCAGGTGCATCTGGTGGGCGATCGCCGTAACCAGGCGGCTGAAATACGGTGAATGGGTGTATTCCTGCGGCACCCTCGTGTCGAGCATCGTAACCAGGGATTTGATGCTTCCCAGCACTATCCTTTGCTGCTCTTCGTAAAGCTGCAGGTTTTTTATCCCGATAGTGGCCTGTTCCGCCATCGTCATCAGTATCTCCTGGTCGAAATTGTCGAATTCAGGGTATTTTTTGTCTCGTTTGAGGATGATCAACCCGATGATATCGTCGCATATCAAAGGCAATGCGAGCAGGCGGTCGCGCCGGATGGAGCGGCTGGTCTTGATGATTTTTTTCTCGAGGCCGTTGGTTATGGCTTCCCTGTTGTCGACGACGTATTTTTTCCTGTCGCTCACCATGGCCTTTAATATCGAGTGTTTCTTGGTATGGTCGAGTATGATGATAAGGCAGTAACGGGCATTGAATATCTGGCAGATGAGCCGGCAGAAACGCACGATTAAATCCTTAAGCTCGAAGGTAGAGTTTACCAGCCGGTAGATGTTGTGTATTGAGGAAATCAGGAACTTATACTTTTTGGTAGGGCTCAAATAATTTTTTATATTCATCTAAGGCGTACCTGTCTGTCATGCCTGCAATATAATCGCAGACTACACGTTTAACCCCATCACGCTTTAGGCGCATCTGGACGTGCGGCGGCAAGGCCTCGGGCCGGGAGACGTAAACACTAAACATGTTCTCGATAAAACGCTTGGCCTTATCGCTCATCCTTACCACACGGTAATGGTGATAGAGTTTTTCCATAAGGAACCTGCGTAACGGCATCCTCAGTTGCATCATCCGGTCGCTGAAGGTTACGATCTTGGAGCAGTGGCGCTTGGCATCCGTATGGGATTTTAGTTTTAGTTTATGGATCCTTTCTTCGGTTTCGCGTATGAGGTCGGTTACCTGCATGTCTATCAACGACCTGATGATGAGGTTTTTTTTCATTTCCTCACTTACTTTTTCCCGGCGCTTGCTTATGCCCAAGCAGAGCTTGCGCCAGATAGGGAGCTTTTTTAAATTTTCTTCGGTAATCATGCCCGAGGTAAGGCCGTCGTCAAGGTCATGATTGTCATATGCGATCTCGTCGGCAATATCCACGACCTGCGTTTCCAGGGTAGGCATTTCATCCGGAGCCAGCCCTTTGATGGAGGCGGCCCTATCAAAAGCCGAGGAGTGCTTTACTATCCCTTCCCTTACCTCCCAGGTAAGGTTTATTCCGGGAAAATCAGGGTAACGTTCTTCTAATACGTCCACCACCCGCAGGCTGTGGAGGTTGTGATTAAACCCCCCCTCCTTTTTCATTAGCTCATTCAGCGCGTCTTCACCGGAATGCCCGAAGGGGGTATGCCCCAGGTCATGCGCCAGCGCTATGGCTTCGGTAAGGTCGATGTTTAGCCTTAATCCTGCGGCAATAGTCCTGGCTATCTGTGATACCTCCAGGGTATGGGTAAGGCGGGTGCGGTAATAATCGCCTTCGTGGATTACGAATACCTGGGTTTTGTATTCCAGCCTTCTAAACGCCGCTGAATGTATGATACGGTCACGGTCCCGCTGATAAGCCGAACGGTAAGGGTGCTCTTTCTCCGGATAGACCCTCCCGCGGCTATAGCAGCTTTTCATGGCATAGGGCGCCAAAAGGATATCCTCGGATTTCTTAATCTCTTTCTGATTTAACATAGCGTTTTAGCCTGCGTCGCAATTCATACAGTGATTGAGAGATAACTTTTGTGCTTGTTAAGACCGGCATGAAATTGGTATCTCCTTGCCAGCGCGGCACGATATGCAGATGCAGGTGCCCGGTGATCCCGGCGCCGGCAGCCCCCGATATGTTTATCCCGATATTATAGCCTTGCGGATTCAGCTCTTTGTCCAGCATCCTCTTTGCGCGTTTCAGGCAATTTATAAGGTCCAGGGCTTCGGCGTCCGTAAGAGACTCTATGCTTTTAACGTGTCTTCGGGGGGATACCAGGATATGCCCGTTGTTGTAAGGATAAAGATTTAACATGGCAAAAGAATGCCTGCTTTTAAAAATAATGAGGTTATTCCTGCGTTTCCGGAGGCTCTTGCAGAAGACGCATCCCTGCATTTTTTTGGAACGCACGTATTTTACCCTCCAGGGGGCCCATATCTTATCCATGTCTATAGCCGTACTATCCTCCCCTCTATTTTATCATTAATTTCCAAGATGCCATAGGAAGTATATGGGGAAAATATTTTATCGGTGGGACTGCCGGGGTTAAAGTAAAGGATGCCGTTATGGTATTCATTGAACGGCTGATGGGAATGTCCAAAGATTACCGTGTCGACGTCTTCTCCCCGGAATTCCTCTGATAAAACCCGCAGCAGGCTGCCGGGGTGCCCCCATCCGTGCATCACTCCTATTTTATGAGAGCCGGCCGTAATTATTTCTTTTCGAGGGAAGCCATTTTTGATGTCTTCGGGATCCATGTTTCCCCATACCGCCTTTACGTTCGCGCACACCTTTTTTAGTTCCTCCAGGACCTGCAATCGGGAGATGTCGCCCGCATGTATGATAAGATCGCTGCCCTTAAGGCCTTCCAGCGCCTTAGGTGGAATTTCTGTGGCGCGTTCCGGTATGTGGGTGTCGGATATCACGCCGATCTTCATGCTATCAAGCGCGGTTTATAAAAAAGGTCGAATAGTTGGTTAATATTGTCCAGGTCCCAGGTTGCTATTTTTTCTTCCATCGCCCTCAGTCTCGCGTTTACGTCCACTTCTGCGGACGTAAGGATAATCTTACGCTCGAGGTTTTTGTGGTATTTTTTGCATTCGCGGGCGAAGGCGCAGATGTCGTCTTCGGTAATTGATTCCTGCTTAAGCCCTAATAGCCACGTTCCGTCACCGGAGCGCCCGATTAACCCCTCGCGAAGGGAACGGTTGTTGAATTCGAGCGGTTTTATCTCCCTGAAATGCGTCAGCCGTATCCTCTTATTATCAATCTGTAGGGTGTCGTTTTCAAAAAGCCTAAGCAGTTCCGCCAGCCTTTCGATGAGCGGTTTTTGCGAATTTATGATAAACTCATTGATCATCTCCGATATCTTATCCCGGAATGCGGCTTTCTGGTTCTTGGCGTCGAATGTCAGGGAGTTCAGCTTTTCCTGATAGACAAACCTCATCCAGAACGCGAATACGCGGTCGTTGATTTTCAGGAAATCCCCCAGGCGCGTTACAGCGTCAACCCCCAGGAGGTGGTTTACCCGGGTCCTTAAATCCTTTTTGGGCTTATGCAACATGGCGGCAATATCGTTAAAACGGTTATGGCCGCTGGAGACAAGATAGAGTATTGAGATGTAATCCTGGCTTTGAGGTAGGTCCAGGAAGCGTTTGAGATAATTCGAAAATCTCTGATTGAGGATGCCGGAGGGTTCAAAGAGAATGTCTTCCAGGATATCGCTTAGGGTTGACTGTGTGTTTTTGATAACGGCCTCGCTGATAAGCCTAAGGTAAAATGGATACCCGCCTGTCAGGTGTATGATAAAGTTCTTTAGCCCCCTTGTCAGTGCTGCTCCCGATAGGCACCTTTCAAGATACGCCTCGCTGGTTTTGATATCGAAGGGCTCTATCATTACCGTTTCAAAATTACCAAAGAGCGTCGAGAGCTCTTTTGATAATAGGGATTTAGTTTTAAACTTAAAGGAGCTGGCTATTATGTACATCGTATTCTTCTGCAGCACCAGCAGTTTTGCCCAGTCGCGGTAAACCTTTTTTACCCCCACCCCTTCCAGGTTATGGAATTCGTCCAGTATCACCACGCAGGACTTGCCGGTCTCCTGGTGGATTATCTCCGTGAGAGAAAAAAGCTCGGAGAGTATGTTGTTTTTCTTCCTTTTTTTGAGGGCGGCCAGGATGGCGTTTATTTTCTCGACGGTATGCGGTATGTAGCCGCAAGACCTCTTGATAAGGAAATCCAGGTCCTCCTTGAGGGGGTAACCGCTGTTAAGGAGGAAGTTATAAAGCAATACTCCGATAAAGCGCTGGGCAAAAGAGGAGAGCGGTTCCGAACGCACCTCGAGGTAGAGCATAATCAGGCGGTTGTCGTCTAAGCCGGCAAGCATCCTGAAGAGGATGGAGGTCTTTCCTATCAGCTCGTCCCCGATAACGGCAAGGTTCTGACGGTAGCCGTCCTTAAAATTGCGGATGCGTCTTGAGAGTACTTCAAGGTATCCGGAGCGCCCGAAACAATTATCTTTTGTCGTCATGGCAGATAGAAATAAGGGTTGACCGCGGCGTAGCCTTTTCTGATTTCAAAATGAAGGTAGTTGCCCCTGTCCCGGCCGGCAGCGCCTGTTTTGGCGATTACCGCCCCCTGGCGGACTTCTTCTCCGGGTTTGACCAGGACGCGCGAATTCCTGGTATAGACAGTCGAAAATCCTTCTGCATGCTCGATGACTACGGTTTTGCCGAAACCTTCCACGTCCGGAGAATAAAATACTACTTTTCCGGAGCGTGAGGCCACTACATCCGAACCGGCAGGGGCTTGTATATCGAGACCTTTATTAATCATGGAATTATGGTTTTCTCCGAAGGAAGCGATAACCTTGCCTTTAAGGGGCCAGATGAAATCATCGCTATATTTCAGAGGAACGCTTCGCGCTTTTTTGGCATGCGGGATAAAAATCAATTGGCCGACCTCGATATTGGTAGCGTCTGAGATATGATTAACCCTTACCAGTTCGTCCAGGTCGACGTTATATATTTTGGAAAGCCTCCAAAGGGTTTGTCCTTTTTGGATACGGTGGTAAATCCCCGGCATTGCCATTGATGGCGCCATCGTCCGGGGTGGCGTTACGGTACCGCACCCTGCCGCCAAGGACGCCACTAAAAAAATCAAATAAAGCTTAAGAATTACCCTGTCCATAATATTAGATTAGGCGGGAGGGGAAAAAAGATTCCCCCGCCGCGGCCCCTTCGGTTCGATTGTTATAAGCGGGTGAACGGAATCGAACCGTCATATACAGCTTGGGAAGCTGTTATTCTACCATTGAATTACACCCGCACGCACTCGTCCATTAGTTTAATAGAACAGTATCTGCCGCACATGGTGCAGACATCCGTAAGTTTTGGACGCGAAGAAGCTCTCATGAGCTTTGCCATCTGAGGATCTAACGAAAGCCGGATTTGTTTCTTCCAATCGCGCTTACGGCGCGCCAGCGACATCCTCCTGTCCCAGTCTATTGCGGTCTTGATGCCTTTGGAAATATCTGCCGCGTGCGCCGCTATCCTTGCGGCGACAACCCCTTTTCTGACGTCGTCAATCCGGGGGTGACGCAGGTGTTCCGAAGCCGTAACGTAGCAAAGGAAATCTGCTCCGAAACTTGCCGCTATCGCCCCTCCTATCGAGGCGTTAATATGGTCGTAACCTGCCGCTACATCCGTAACTAAGGGGCCCAGGACGTAAAAAGGGGCCCTCCTGCAGATTTTTTTCTGGAGCGCTACGTTTCTTTGTATCTGGTGCAATGGAACGTGCCCCGGCCCCTCGATCATCACCTGGACATTTTTTCTCCTGGCACGCAATGCCAATTCGCCCAGGATGCGAAGCTCCGCAAGTTGACCTCTGTCAGTGGCGTCTAATATTGAACCCGGGCGCAGCCCGTCGCCGAGGCTTAAGGTTACGTCGTATTCATAGGCTATCTTGAGGATCTCGTCGAAATATTCGTAAAAGGGGTTTTCTTTTTTATGCCGGTTTATCCAGCTCGCCAATATTGCCCCTCCGCGGGAAACTATACCCAATAATCTTTTTTGGCTCTTGAGGGCGGTGAGGCTTTTTCTGGTTACCCCGGCATGAATAGTGAAAAAATCAACCCCTTCCCTTGCCTGTATCCTTAGGTTTTCAAGCATGTCAGAGGCAGAGAATTCCAGGAAATCCCCTTTGAGTTTCTGGGTATTCACGGCTATCTCGTAGACCGGAACCGTCCCTACGGGAACGCAGGAATGCTTCAGGATAGCCCCGCGTATCTTGCGAACCTGCCCTCCTACGCTTAGATCCATTACCGTATCCGCGCCGGCCTCGACGGCGGCCTCGAGCTTACGCAGTTCCCCCTTAAAGTCTGTTTTATCGGTGGATGTCCCGAGGTTCGCGTTTACCTTGGTGCTTAGGCCGTAACCGACGGCGCAGGGGTTTTTAATAGCGTGTTTATTGTTAGAAAGGATAACTACCCTGCCCTCGCCTATGCGTTTCATCAAGACACCGCTGCCTACGGATTCTTTTGCGGCGATCCGGCGCATCAGGGGGGTTAAGGTTTTATTTCTGGCGCATTCCAGCTGGGTCATAATTTTCCAAAAGCCTTCTTTTCGATTTCATATAAACGATATCGCATATCCTTGAAAATGAGAGGGGTCTTCTCGTTTTTCAGTTTTGAGAATTCCTCCAGCACCCTCACGGATTCCTTGACGCGTTGGATATTGGCAAGGAAGATATCCCGGCAGCCTTCTCTTTTAAGCTCATTGCCGTATATGCATTTACCGATATCGCCGCGCGCATCCCTGCCATCCAGCAGCCTGCCGAGAGGCAATAATCTTTGGGAGGCCTGCTTAAGGCTATGTCTTATGGTTTTTATTTCGGATGTTAAGCGGGGGTTTTCAATAATAAAACGGGTTATTTCTTCGCAGACCCTTAAGCCCTCCCTGGCACGGTTGACGTTGGCATCTATTATTCTTGCGACAGCGGCGTTGAATTTAATCTTAGGAGTTTTTGACAATTTTTTCTATGATAGCTGTAGTAGAACGTCCCCGGCTTAACTTAAGGGTATTGACCCCGCCTCCGTAAGACTTCACGAAATCCGCGCCTACGATATTTCTGCGGTTCCAGTCGGCTCCTTTAACAAGGATGTCCGGCCTCAGAAGCTTTATTATCTTAAAGGGGGTATCTTCATCGAATACTGTTACGTAATCTACGCTTTCCAGGGCAGCGATGGTGCCCATACGGTCACCTTCGTTTATAATCGGCCTCTGTCTCCCTTTTATTCTCTTAATCGAGGAGTCGCTATTGAGCGCTACTACCAGCACATCCCCCTTTTTCTTTGCTTCCTCAAGATACCGGACGTGCCCGTAGTGCAAGAGGTCAAAACAACCGTTGGTAAATACTATCCTTTCCCCCCGCTTCTTAAGTCCGGATACTATTTTTTTTAATTCTTGGGGTTTCTTTATCTTTAATCTTGAAAGATGGTATCTTCCGCAATCTCGCATATAATATGGCCTATCGTAATGTGTGTTTCCTGTATCCTTGGGGTGGAGTTTGACGGCACGATGAGTGCCGCATCTGCCAATTTCGCCAGTTCCGCGCCGCTTGAACCTGTCAAGACCACGGTTTTTAAGCCCATCTTAGCCGCCTGTTTTATTGCCGCCGCTACATTCCTGGCCTTGCCGCTGGTGGAGATGCCTATGGCAAGGTCGTTTTTACCTGCCAGCGCTTCAATCTGGCGGCTGAAAACAGCTTCATAACCGTAATCATTGGCAAGGGCCGTCAGAACCGAGGTGTTAGCGGTAAGCGCGACAGCAGGCAGCCCCTGCCTTTCCTTTTTGAACCTGCCTACAAGTTCGGCGGCAATGTGTTGGCTGTCGCTCGCTGATCCGCCGTTTCCGAAGATGATAACCTTGCCGTTTTTCTTGAGGCATTCTACCAGGAGTTCAGCAATCTTCATAACCTGGGTAATGGAGGTGCGCAGCATCTCTTCTTTTACGCGGATATTTTCTAAAAGCATATCTTTTATCTTGTCTCTCATCATGGCAAAACCGTCCTTTTAGCCAAAGAACACCTTGGCGATTTCGTATAATTCGTCGTCTACGGTCTTTAATGCCTTGACAGCTTCGTTCAGCGGAGTATCGATGATTTTGTTTGCTGAAAGCGCAACCATTCTTGCGAATTTCTTGTTTTTTACCAGTTCCACGGCCTTAACCCCGAATCTGGTCCCCAGGACACGGTCAAAGGCAGTAGGTGAACCGCCTCTTTGGATATGCCCCAACACGCTCACACGTGTTTCGTATCCGGTCTTTTTTTCGATTTCCTTGGCTAGTAACTCGCCTATGCCGCCCAGTCGGATATGGCCGAATTCATCCAGTTTTTTATCCTGCATAACCATGGTGCCTTCCTTAAACTGTGCGCCTTCGGCAACCACCACGATGCTGAATGTCTTTCCCCTGGAATGCCTTTTCTTGATTATGCTGCAGACCTCTTCCAGGTCGATGGGGAATTCCGGTATGAGGATTACGTCTGCTCCTCCGGCAATACCGGCTTCTACCGCGATCCATCCCGCATGCCTGCCCATTACCTCCGCTACGATAATGCGGTGGTGGCTCTCCGCGGTAGTGTGCAGCCTGTCTATGCATTCCATCGCGACATTAAGGGCGGTATCGAAACCAAAGGTGTAATCCGTGCAGGAAAGGTCATTATCTATGGTTTTGGGGATCCCTACGATATTCGGGATGCCGTCCTGAGAAAGCTTTGCCGCGACGCCGAGGGTATCTTCTCCTCCCACCGCAATCAAGGAATCAAGCCCGAGTTTCCTGTAGTTTTCCTTGACCTTACTCAGGTCTTCCGGCTTTTTATAAGGATTGGTTCTGCTGGTGCCGAGTATTGTTCCGCCTTTAGGCAGGATACCGGAAACCGCGTCCAGGTCCAGGTTCATGGTGTCGTTTTCAATCAACCCCTTCCAGCCGTTTTTAATGCCCGTTAACTGGTATCCTTCCTTGATGCCTTTTCTGACCACAGCCCTGATTACGGAATTTAATCCCGGGCAATCGCCGCCGCCAGTTAGAATCCCGATCCTTGACATACACTTGCCTCCTTGTTTAAACTCTTCCATATCCGCTGAATGGTACGGTTGGTTCTTCCTTATCCGGTTCTCTCCTTTTTCTTTCCTTCTCCTCCGTCGTAATTATCTTTGAAATGTGGATGCGTATTACAATCTGTTCTTCGATCCCCAGGACCTCCTGGATTTTAGAGCGCGTTATTTCCTGCAGCCGCGATGTCAGGTCCG
>JBAZKK010000020.1:0-20594 GCA_041650795.1 Candidatus Omnitrophota bacterium
TGTCAGCCACCACCAACCCTACTGCCGAGATTGCGATGGAGAAACTCAAGGACCTGGCAGCCAGCGAGGTGCATCTGACGCATATCCCTACGCCAGGGGACGAGGTGGGCCTGCGGAGGCTCAAGGTCAATCTCACTACCGACGGGAATTTCCCTTCGCAGGATTTATACGCCGCGGGATAATGTTAATAGGCCGGAGAGGATGTTTAGATGAGCGGGATATTCGGGGTAGTTTCTAAAAAGGAGTGCACCCAAACCCTGTTCTACGGTACGGATTACCATTCGCACCTGGGGACCCAGTTCGCCGGCATGGCGGTGTGGGGGTTATCGTTGAACAAGAAGATTCACGATATCAGCGGAACGCAGTTTAAATCCAAGTTCTTCCAGGAGTTGGAGGGGTTCAAGGGTAATAAGGGGATAGGGGTTATCAGCACCCTTTACCCCCAGCCCATAGTCGTCAATTCCCGCTTCGGGCAATTCGCAATAGTCACTAACGGATTCATTGAAAACGCCGGGGAATTGGCCGAGGAGATGCTTTCGGAAGGCGAGTCTTTCAGCGATTCTTTCGACGGCCGCATTAATGCTACTGAGCTTGTGGCGAAGTTAATCAACCGGGGCAATAGCATCAGCGAAGGTATTGAGAAAATGTTTGCCCAGATCCGCGGTTCGTGCTCGCTGCTCATTTTGACCAGGGACGGCATCTGGGCAGGCCGCGACAGGTTCGGCTATACCCCGCTGGTGGTCGGCGAGAAACAGGGGGAGCTGGCGGTGACAACCGAGACCTCCGCTTTCTACAACCTGGGCTTTAGCATCAAGAAGTTTCTGGCGCCGCGGGAGGTGGTTTTTATAGACAAGAAAGGCATGAAGACGAAGATAGCCGGCAGCAGGAAGAAGCAGGTCTGTTCGTTCCTCTGGATTTACTCAGGGTTCCCCGCCTCTAGCTATGAAGGCGTGAATGTCGAGACGGTCCGGGAGCGCTGCGGCTCATTTTTGGCAAAGTCCGATACTATCAAGGTTGAGTTGGTGGCAGGCATACCGGATTCCGGAACCACCCATGCTATCGGTTATGCCATGCAGTCCCGCCTGCCCTTTCGCAGGCCGTTGGTAAAATATACCCCGGGTTTTGACCGCAGCTATACTCCTCCATCGCAGGAGAGGCGCGACCTCATCGCTAAGATGAAACTGGTGGCGATACGGGATATCATCAAGAATAGAAGGATAGTTGTCTGCGACGATTCCATCGTGCGCGGCACGCAGCTTAAGAACTTTACGTTGCAGAAACTCTGGAGCAACGCTGCCAGGGAGGTGCACCTGAGGATTGCCTGCCCGCCCCTGATGTTTCCCTGCAAGTTCAATTATTCCACCCGCAGCATCTCGGAATTAGTTACCCGCCGTGCTATCAAGAGTATCGAGGGCAGGGATCCCCGCGATATCTCTCTCTATCTGGATGAAAGCACGCCACAGTTCAAAAGAATGGTCTCTTGGATTTCCAGGGATATCAACGCCACCTCGCTTAAGTACCAGCGTTTGGATGATATGATCCGTGCCATAGGATTGCCGCGGCAGGACCTGTGTCTTTACTGCTGGACAGGTAAGGCTACCTAAACGATGAACAAGGTTAAACTGCGCTGCGGTAGAGCTACTATCGTCGGCAGGCCCAATACCGGAAAATCGACTCTCCTAAACGCCATTCTGGGAGAGAAAATCAGTATCGTCTCCGACGTCCCCCAAACCACCCGTTATCAGATAAAAGGTATTTTTACCGACAAGCGCGGCCAGGTTGTTTTTATCGATACCCCCGGGATACACCTTGGCCACGAGCGCTTCGGGACACTTATGGCAAGGCATATCGGAGAGGCGTTGGGCTCATGCGACGTCATTATTTACCTGATAGATACCAACGATGCCCCGGGCAGGGAAGAGAGTTTTTTGATGGAGCGGTTGAAAGGCGTCAAGGTCCCCGTTATCCTGGGTTTGAACAAGATAGACCTGAAGGCTACTTTCCTGGATACCTATATCAAGTTATGGGAGCAGGTAAAAGGCCGTAGCGTAGGCGAGATGACCGATAGCCTGGTATTAATGCCTCTTTCCGGGCTGCAGGGGACTAATGTTACTGAGCTGACCGAGGCAATCTTCAAATTAATCCCCTTCGGGGATCTGCTTTACCCCGAGGATATTGTTTCGGACTTTCCCCAGCGCTTAGCCCTGGCAGACATCATCCGTGAAAAGCTTTTTAACGTTATGCGCCAGGAGATCCCCCATTTCCTGGCGGTCTATGTTGATGAGATAGAGCCGCGTTCTAACAAGCTTACCTTTATCCGGGCGGTTATATTGGTAGAGAGGGATTCCCAGAAGAGGATTGTGATAGGCCGGGACGGCAGGGTCCTCAAGGAGATCGGGCAGCTTGCCAGGCAGGAGATAGAGGGGATTTTAGGCAAGAAGGTATTCCTGGAGACGCAGGTAAAAGTGAAGGCCGGCTGGAGAGAAAACCCTGATATCCTGCATCAGCTCGGCCACCTTTAGTTTAGGGACGGGGACGGTAGGGACGGGGACGGTTCTCGAGCCCGGTTAGAACTGTCCCCCTAAGGGACACTTTTAACCGTAGTTGAGAACCGTCCCTGATTTTGCTTGTGTTTTTGGAGAATTTATGATAAAAAAGAATATAAAAAAGGAGGGGGTATGCGCCAGCATTTGGGTTTTTTAAAGACCTCAAGCCTTATGGTCAAGGTCGCCGCGTGGATATTTTTGTTTTTTGGCGGCATCGGCGGGGTATCAATCATCATGGGGTTGACCCCGGGTAATCCCCGTTGGATGGGTTTTGTCGTCCTGGCGATATACGCATTTTTCTTTTTCTTCTTTTACCTTATTGCCAAGATTGCCGATCTCCTGACACAGATTATCAATACCATCCACAAGGAAGATTAATCCTGACACAACAAGATGAGAAATAAAAAGGACATCCTCATCGTTGTCCTCTCGGCAATCATCGTCGTGGGGATGGTTGTTTACGTCGGACAATCCAGGCAAAAGGGCCGGCTCCTCAGGTCCCTCCAGAAGGTCAAGGGGCAGCTCGCAATATTGGAGGCCGATAACCGCAGGCTGATGATAGAGCTGGAGAATGAAAGGAAGCTCAGCCGGCAGTTAGCTCAAGATAGGGCGTCGTTAGGGCAGGCTGTTAAAGAGCGCGATGAGAAGCTCGCGGCGTTAAGCGACGTACAGAATACCATAGATGCTTTAAACGCCCAGATCCTGGCTTTGCGCAGTGAAACCCAGAGTTTAAAAGAGGAAACCCTGAGGCTTAAGCTCGAGCTTGCCCAGGGCAGAAAGTCTTCCGAAGCATCCAGGGGGCGCCGTGATTCGGTAGCGGAATTAAAAAAGGCAATCAAGGAGCTCAAAAAGCAGGTTACCGTAGTGAAGCGTCAGATTAGAAATAACAGCAGTGACGTCGCTTTAACCGGCAACCGGGGATTTATCATCCGTGGAGGCAAGTCCACCTATCCTGCAAGGGTAAGAATCGAGGTTAACCCCGCACAGTAAAGAAGCCAGATGGCCAGGAATATCTTTATCGAAGCTTTACATAATAAAATTTTCATGACCATGATTAGTGCCTGGGTGATAGCCCAGGCTATCAAGGTTATGATTGGCGTTATCCGTTGCAAGAGATTTGATTTCCGTTGGCTTGTAGGAACAGGCGGTATGCCTTCCAGCCACGCCTCCGGCGCGGCATGCCTGGCTTCCTCAATAGGCATTCATAGCGGTTTTGACAGCGTTTATTTCGCGTTGGCCGCGGCATTCGCAATCGTAGTGATGTTTGACGCACAGGGCGTGCGGCGGGCAACCGGAAAGCAAGCCAGTATTTTGAATAAGATTACCGAAGACATATATTGGCAGGGCAGGATTAAGGATAACCGCCTGCGCGAACTCATCGGCCATACTCCGGTAGAGGTCCTGGCCGGCGCCCTGCTTGGCATCCTGATCGCTTTTTTAGCGCGTTAATAAAAAAGGGGGATACGGTGAATAAGAAGTTGGCATTAATCATCGCGGCGGTAATAATAGCAGCAGCTATTTTTATTATCATAGGTGTTAAGACCGGTTCCAGGGCATCATTAAATAAAGGCAGGCCTCTTTCTATGACGTCACTATTGAACAAAGCCAAGGAACTTGAAGGCAGGGGGGATTTGCTTGGGACCAGGAACGCTTACCAGGAGCTTGCCAGCAGCTTTCCTAATGCTCCCGAAGCCGACAGCTGGGAGAAGAAGGCGGAGGAGCTTAATATAAAACTTTTGTTTTCGTCTATCGTCACCCCCAAGAGCATCCTTTACAAGATTAAGACCGGAGATACGCTTAACAAGATTGCCCGGGAACATCAGACTACCGTGGAGTTGCTCATGAAGAGCAATAACCTTACCGGCGACAGGATCATACCTGGGAGGGAACTTA
Source organism: Candidatus Omnitrophota bacterium (assembly GCA_041650795.1). Taxonomy (GTDB): domain Bacteria; phylum Omnitrophota; class Gorgyraeia; order Gygaellales; family Profunditerraquicolaceae; genus JBAZKK01. The sequence continues at coordinate 4,440 of JBAZKK010000020.1, forward strand.
AGGTATGGATAGCTCCTTTCAGTATCGTGGTAGACAAATCCCAGAACATCCTGATTCTCAAAAGCGACGAGGACGTGATTAAGACCTATAACGTAGCCACGGGACTAAATAATTGCACCCCTGTCGGGACATTCAGGATTGTAAATAAGCTTAAAGACCCCACCTGGTTTAAGGCCGGGGCGGTCGTGCCTGCGGATAGCTCCGAGAACATCCTTGGTTCGCGGTGGATGGGTTTTAACCTTGCCGGTTATGGTATCCACGGCACCACCGAGCCGGAGACTATCGGCAAACAGGCTACCCAGGGCTGCATTCGTATGGTGAATTCCGACGTCGAGGAGCTTTATGCGATCGTACCGGAAGGCACCGAGGTGACAATCGTAGACTAGCATCCTATGCAAGGCTTAGAATTCGAAAAACCAATCGTAGAGCTTGAGAAGAAAATCCAGGAGTTGCGCAATTTCATCTCCGATAAAAAGATCGACCTCTCATCGGAACTTAAGTGTCTGGAAGACAAGCTGGAGCAGCTTAAAAAAGATACCTATACCAACCTGACTCCCTGGCAGCGGGTGCAGATTGCAAGGCATCCCCAGCGGCCCTATACATTGGACTATATCGGCATGATGATGACGGATTTTGTGGAGATCCACGGAGACAGGGGCTTTGCGGACGACAGGGCTATCATCTGCGGTTTTGCCAAGCTCGACAGCCAGAAGGTGGCGGTAATAGGGCACCAGAAGGGCCGCGACACAAAGGAGAATATCAAGCGCAATTTCGGCTGCGCCCACCCCGAAGGATACCGCAAGGCCCTGAGGATGATGCAGCTGGCCGAGAAATTTAATCTTGCCATCGTAGTCTTTATCGATACCCCCGGAGCATATCCTGGCGTAGGAGCCGAGGAGCGCGGCCAGTCCCAGGCCATCGCCCTAAACCTAAGGGAGATGGTGCGGGTTGCAGTGCCTATTGTGGCGACCGTTATCGGAGAGGGCGGCTCAGGGGGAGCTCTCGGTATAGGGATAGCTGATTATGTGGGAGTGTTGGAGAATTCTTATTACTCGGTGATTTCGCCTGAGGGGTGCGCCGCTATCCTCTGGAAGGATGGCTCAAAGGCGCCGCATGCCGCCGAGGTCTTAAAGCTCACCGCCAAGGATCTTCTCGGGATGGATATTATCGATGAGGTTATCCTTGAGCCTGTGGGTGGCGCTCACCGCGATGCACGCGGGATGTCCGAGACCCTCAAGGCAACGATTAAGAAACAACTCAAGCAACTGGGTAGTTACGATAAGGAAAAGCTCCTTCAGGTGCGGTACCAGAAGTTCAGGAAGATAGGCAGTTTCGCCTAAAATGATTGAGCACGAATTGATAATCCTGGGGCTTTTGCGTCAGAGTCCCTGCCACGGTTACGAGATTAAGAAGCAGGTCAAGAAAGTCCTTTCTCTGGTTGCCGGCTTCGATTTAAAATCCGTATATTATCCCCTAAGAGTCTTGGAGAAAAAAGGACTGCTGCTTAAGCGTACCACCAAGGAAGGAAGGAGGCCGAAGCGCTTTATCTATGAACTTACGGCAAAGGGGGAAGGTCGCTTCAAGGAACTGCTCAAGAGGAGTTTCTTGGATTTTAAGAGGCCGCAGTTCAGCCTGGACCTTAGTCTTTATTTCCTGAGTTTTATCGAACCCCGGATTGCCAGGCGGCGCCTGCAGGTACGCATGCGCGTATTAGAAAAGCTCTCCCGCCAAATCCAGGAGACCCTCAAGACCCTCAAGAAGAAAAGGTCAGAGTCACTGGCGCTTATCCTTGAGCATAATCTCCAGATGCTTGATACCGAATCCGCCTTTCTTCGCCGCCTCACGAATTCTTTTTAACCCCTTCAGTAACCAAAAAATATTCCGGTTCCTACTTGACAAAAACGCTATTTTATAATATACTTAATATGCTTAACTATTAAGTAGATTTACTATAAAGGAGGTTAATTATGCCTGAGGCCGGCCTTATGGGTTTTGCCGATAAATTGAGCCAGGTGATGCCGGTATTGATAAGGGAGTTTATCCGGGATGAAGCCAGGGAGCTTTACCACGGGCACGTTACCCCTCCGCAGGTTTTAGTGATGGATTTTCTTTTTGCCAACGGCGAATCCAAGATGAAGGAATTGGCATCTTTTATGATGGTTTCTACTGCCGCTACTACGGGTATCGTAGACAGGCTGGTGAAGGCCGGTTATGTCAGGCGCCTGTTTGAGCCGACCGACCGCCGCATAATCAAGGTCAACCTCACTTTCAAGGGAAGCGAATTGTTACGTAAGATAAAGGAGCAGAGGCGTAGGATAATTATGCACACATTCAGCAAGGTATCGCAGGAAGACCGCATGGATTACTTGAGGATTATCAGTCAAATCAGGGACGCGTTTGTCAAAGAGCAAGCGGAAAGTAGGTCTTGATTTGCGGAAATATTATGAGATATTCATATCTGAATAAAATAGCTGTTTTTTCGTTGGCCCTGGCGGTGCTTTTGCCGCCTTTGGCAGCTTATGCCGAAGAAGAAATAACCCTTACCCTGGATGAGGCGGTTGCTGTTGCCTTGCGCGACAACCGTGATATACTCATTAAAACGGAAGATATCAAGAAGGCCAAGGCCGGGATAACGGGGGCCAGATCCGCCCTGTATCCTTCTTTTACTTTTAGCGGCGGCTGGAGCTATACCAGGGGTTATTACGATAAGGATATCAGCCAGTACGAAACGCAGAGCAGTTTTAAGCAATACCTTTTCAGGGGAGGCAAGACCGCAAGCAGCATTGCAGAGAATAGATATAAGACCGAGGCCTCGGAGGCCGTTCTTGAAAAGACCAAGCTCGATATCATCGTGGATGTCAGCAAATCCTTCTATGCCTACCTTTTGGCCAGCGAGCTGGCGGAGTTAAACAAAGGGATACTCACTAATACCGAGGCACACCTTGCTTCTCTTAAGGAGCGTTACCAAAACGGGGAGGTTTCGGAGTCAGAGATACTGCAGGTTGAGGAATCACTTGCCAGCGTAAAGGAAGCCTGGGAGTTTTCGGTTAACCAGACACAGACAAGCCTTATCCTCTTGAAGAACCTCTTGTTCATCGATGAAAAGGTAGGCGTAAAGCCCGAAGGAGAATTTATATACGCGCCGAAAGAAATCAGTTACGATGAATCATTTTTAAAAGCTATGCAGCAACGGCCTGAGATCCGCCAGTATGAAGCCCAGGTCAAGGCGAACAAGGAAGGCGTGAAGGTTGCCCGGGCAGACGCCCTGCCTAGCGCCTACGCCTCCTGGGATTATTACAGCCGTTCCCATGCCGTGGTTTCTACCATTAATACCAAGAACTGGAACGATTACAATATCCTTGGGGTAACTTTTGAATGGCCGGTATTCGACGGATGGAGTACCCGCGCCAAGGTGGAAGAGGCGATGGCAGAATTGAGGAGTTCTCAGCTGGGGAAGGAAAAGGTAATCAAGGATGTGGCGCTGGATATCAAGAACGCTTATATTAACCTTAAGGATTCTATCTCCCGCATCCGCACCAGCGACGCCAACATCATATACTATAAAGACAACCTTTACGTAATAAAAGAGAAGTATCGACAGGGCATTGCCAGCTTCCTGGATTTAGACGACGCCTCTTTGAGCTATAGGATATCGGAGTTTAACAGGAAACAATCCATTTACGACTACATAGTGGCTAAGATTAATTTCGAGCGTGCAAGCGGGGGTGTATAATGTTGAGGATGAAAAACGACAATCAGATAATAATTCCGGCAGCAGTTTTATTATTGATATTCTTGAGTAGCGGATGCGGAAAGGCCAAGGATGGAAGCGGCTCATCGGAGGTCCTGCCGGTTAAGACCGCGCGCGTAGAATTAGTGAATATTTTGGAAACCCTCGATTACATCGGGGATATCAAGGCCCAGGATGAGGTGCCGGTTTATCCTAAGGTCAGCGGCAAGATTATAGAGAAGGTTAAAGAGGATGGCAGCAAGGTGGAGAAGGACGATGTTATCGCCTACATCGACCGCGATGAGGTAGGTTTGAAATTCGAGAAGGCGCCCGTAGAGAGTCCCATCCGCGGCGTTATCGGGAGGGTTTACGTTGACAAAGGCACGAGCGTTACGCCCGAGACCCCGGTAGCGCTGGTAGTTAACATGGACACAGCCAAGATTGAGCTGAATATCCCTGAGAAGTATATCCCGCTGGTTTCTTTGGGGCAATCCGCCCAGATCAGCCTTCAGGCTTATCCGCAAGAGGAGTTTGTCGGGACCGTCTCCAAGATCAGCCCGGTTTTAGACCTTGATACGCGCAGCGCGCCTATCGAATTAAGCATCCCTAATTCCGATCACCGCCTGAAGTCCGGGATGTTCGCCCAGGTCCGCTTGATTATCAAGGAGCACAAGGATGTCCCGGCAGTCCTGAAGGAGGCAATCATGGGTAAGCCGCCTCAGAATTACGTCTATGTCGTTGAGGGAGGCGTGTGCCGGCAGAAGAGCGTTTCTTTAGGCATTCGCCAGGGGGCCTATTATGAGGTAGCCAAGGGTTTAAAGGATGGCGACCTGGTGGTGGTGATGGGGCAGCAGAAATTATACGACGGCGCCAAGGTAAGTGCCGAGGTTGAAAACAACCCGGCGCCAGAAGGAGAAAAGTAATATGAATCTTCCGGAATTCGGGGTAAAGAAACCGGTTACCAATATGATGATTTTTTCCGCCATCATCATACTGGCGCTTTACAGCCTCACGCGCCTGAACATAGATTCGATGCCTGAGATAGAGCCTCCGGCGATCTCCGTTATTTCTACCTACGAGGGCGCCAGCCCTGAGGACGTAGAGACGAAGGTAAGCGAGCCGCTGGAGAACCAATTAGCGACTACCCCGGGCCTGGAGAAGATTACCTCCCGCTCGCTGGAGGGGCTCTCGGTAGTGACGCTTAAGTTTATCTGGGGGACGAATCTCGATGAGGCCTCCAACGATATCCGCGACCGCATTGACCTGGCGAAGAGGTATCTTCCGGATATCCCCGATGAAATGGATAACCCCTACATCTTTAAATTTAATACCGCGATGATGCCTATTATATATCTGGGGATTACCGCAGACCAGAGTTACCCCGAGCTTTATGATATGATCGACAAAAGGGTAGGGGATGTCTTAAGGCAGATCCCCGGGGTAGGCACGGTGCAGCTGCACGGTGGCCTGGAGCGCCAGATTAATATCTGGATTAACAGGCATAAGCTTGAAGGGTACGGGTTTTCCATCCTTGATGTAGAGGATGTCTTGGATAAAGAGAACATTACACAGCCGGCCGGCAATATAAAATCCGGGCTCACGGATTATCTCCTGCGCGTGCCCGGAGAATTTGTTAGCCCCGAGGAAATTAATTCGGTCATCCTCGGAAAGCGCGACGGCAAAGTCGTATATCTTAAGGACGTTGCCAGGGTAGAAGATAGTTTTAAGGAGGTAACCCAGATTGTGCGCATCAACCGCAAGCAGGGGCTCTTGATGATGGTGCAGAAGCAGAACGGCGCCAATACCGTGGCAGTGGCAGAGCGCGTTAAGAAGAAGCTCAATGAGCTCCAGGCAGTTTTGCCGCGGGATATCAAGATGAACCTGGTTATGGATAGTTCCCGCGACATCGTCAATTCCCTTAATTCCTTGAAATCCACGGTATGGGTAGCGGCAGCAATGGTAATACTGGTAGTCTGGTTTTTCCTGCGGCAATTTTCGCCCAGTATTATCATCGCCTCCACCATCCCATTTTCGTTATTGATTGCTTTTATCTATCTTTTCTTAAGCGGCAAGACCATTAATACCATCAGCCTCTCTTCCATAATCATCGCCATCGGCATGGTTGTAGACAACGCCATTGTAGTAGTAGATAATATCCATCGCCACCTGGAGCGCGGCCAACGCCCCCAGGAAGCGGCTATCTTTGGGGCCTCGGAGATGTTTTTGGCTATCGGTGCGTCTACTTTGACTACGGTAGTAGTGTTCCTGCCGATGCTCTTTATCCCCGGCATAGTAGGCATTATGTTCGGCGAACTGGCAGTGATTGTTTCCGTTACCTTGCTGGCCTCGCTTTTTACAGCAACAACATTCAGCCCGATGCTCTGCTCAAAGATGCTCAAGGTAGACGGCAATGGCGCCGGAAGTAAGAGAAGCGGTTTTTTGACTAAGATATACAACATATCCGAGCACTGGTTTAAGGCCTGGGAGGAGTTTTACGCCGGGTCCCTGGCCTGGTGCCTGGGGCATAAAAAATTCGTTATCCTGGGATTCCTGGCAGTTTTTCTGACCAGCCTTTTACTCGTGCGTTTCGTAGGCAATGAGTTTATTCCGGAGGAGGACTCCGGAGACCTGCGCGCTACGGTTAGCCTGCCTGTAGGCACGCGGGTTGAAGAGAGCGATAAGGTCGCGGCAGAGATAGAGGGCATTTTAGAGAAAGAGGTTCCCGAGAAGCAATTTATTTATGTAAGAAGCGGCCAGACCTCTGGTATCGGCGCTGTTATGGGCGGGGCCTCCGGCAGCCACGTTATTTCAGCCGGCTCCAAGCTGGTTCCCAAGACCGAGAGGAAGCGTTCCGTAAAGGAGATATCACAAATTATAAGGAATAAGATTAAGATGATGCCGGGGGTGCTCAAGACCGATATCAGCACTGCCAACCCTATCGGTAAAATGATTACGGGCACGAGCGGCAAGCAGATACAGGTAGAGATAATCGGGCACTCTTTTAGCGATACCGATGCCCTGGCCAACAAGATAAAAGGGATCATGGAGAATACGCCTGGCGCGGTGGACGTCAGCATATCCCGCGAATTAAACCGTCCGGAATTAAGGGTTCAGGTGTACCGCGAAAAGGCATCAGCCCTGGGTATCAATATGAGCGATATCGCCGATAGCGTCAAGGCTTTCGTAGAGGGGGTGACCGCAACCAAGTACCGCGAGGGAGGGGAGACCTACGATATATATGTGCGCCTGGAGGAGAAGTTCCGCGCCAAGCCCGAAGACGTGGAGAACCTCTCGATTGTTTCTCCCGCAAGCGGCAAGCAGGTTAGATTAAGCAATATTGCCCGGGTGTATGAGACGGTAGGGCCGGTTGAGATTGAACGCAAGAACCGCGAAAGGGTGGTCAGGGTGGAATGCGGCACCTACAAGCGCTCCATGGGCAAGGTTATTGAGGACATCAAATCCAGGCTTAATAAAATAGCCATCCCCGCCGACGTTACGATTAATTTCGGCGGCGAAGCTGAAGAACAGGGCAAGGCCTTTAACGACCTGATGCTTCTTTTGCTTTTAGGCATTGTCCTGGTTTATATGGTAATGGCAGGGCAGTTTGAATCCCTGCTGGACCCCTTTATCGTGATGTTCGCGGTGCCTTTTACCTTCACTGGCGTAATACTCGGTTTTATCCTGACAGCCACGACCTTAAGTATCATTACCTTCCTGGGGATAGTTATGTTAATCGGTATTGTCGTCAATAACGCCATTGTCCTTATCAGTTACATCAATATCCTGCGCGCGCGCGGGCTGTCTATGCTGGAGGCGGTAACCATCGGCGGTAAAGAGAGGTTAAGGCCGGTGCTTATGACTACCATTACCACCCTGGCAGGTTTGTTGCCCTTGGCTTTGTCCCGCGGCGAAGGCTCGGAGATCTGGCAGCCCCTGGGGATTACAATGATCGGCGGGCTGTCCCTGTCCACTTTTGTTACGATGCTTTTTGTCCCTACGCTTTATGCCTTATTTGAAGCCAGGATAAAGAAAAACAATAAGAAACGTCTTTCCAAATTTGAAGAGATGCTCGGTTAACCTCGGGGAGGGGGTAAGTTATGAAGATGATTATGGTTGTATATAACGAAGCGGTTGATGACGAAATAATGGAAGCACTGGAGAGTTCTTCTCTGGAGAATTATACCAAGATAAAAAGTATCTATGGCCGCGGCAAAACCTCCGGGGCGCACCTAGGAAATGATATCTGGCCTGGAAGGAATAATATGATATTCGTTTCCTGTCAGGATAAGGAGTCCGCTGTTTTTGTCTCCGCAATAGGCAAACTCAGGAAAACGCTCGGCAAAGAAGGCGTCAAGGCCTTTGTTATGCCCCTGGACGAAATTATTTAGATAATCCCCTGCAATACTATCTCTGTCATAATTGCCTCCTTTTAAAAAACTTGACAAAAACGCCTCTTGCTGTATATAATATAACAAAATTGAATAGTAAAATTTTACTATATTTTAAAGCCGGGGAGAAACATGGAAATAGAGCCGCGCACGAAGGAAAGATTTGACCTTTTTATCTCTAAGATACCTGTTTTTCACCGTCATATTACTGAGGAAGCGGTGGTTAACAAGGCAGAAGAGATGGCCCGGTCAAGGAATTCTACCCGCATCGAAGAAGAGGATATTATAGCCGCCTTCTTTCTGGGTGTGCCGTCCCCATTCTATAGCATGATGGTCAGGCTACTTGAGCAGACGGGGTTTGACTACAGAAAATACGGCTTTCCCAAAAATGGTCATTCAAAATAACGATATGCTTATTGCGGTAGTAGGCGCAGGTGCCATCGGAGGGCTGGTAGCAGGTTACCTTAAGTTAAAAGGGCACGAGGTTCAGCTGGTCGGCCGCGCCGGAGCTGTAAGCGCAATAAAGGAGAAAGGTCTGCGTATTTCAGGGGTGCGCGGCGATTTCAACCTCAAGCTCGATGTCTCGGAGAAGTTAGAATCTACGCCAGAGTTGGCTATCATGGCGGTAAAAACGCAAGACCTGGAAACCGCATTGATAGAAAACATCGCTTATTTAAACGACGCCTTGGTTATAACCGCGCAGAACGGCGTGCGTGCCGACGATATAGCCTGCCGGCTCCTCCCTAAGGAAAATGTGATTTCCAGTATCGTAATGTTTGGGGCGACGTCGCTGGAGCCGGGTGAGGTAGTGCATAATTTCGAGGGCAACTGGATTATCGGCAGGGCCGCAGGCGGCAATGATAACCGCGTATTCTCGGCGAGTGAGGTTTTGAATTCCGTATTCCCCGCCGTAGTCAGCGAAGGCATCATGGGGATGAAGTACCTTAAGGTTTTTGTGAACTCCAATAACTGCATCCCGGCGCTGTTAGGGGTCAGCATACAGGAGGCATTTAGCGATGTCCGGATCAGCCGCATTGCCGTAGAGGTCTGGAGGGAGGGCTTTGAGATTATCAGCAAAGCCGGCATAGAGTTGTTGTCCCTGCCGGACTTCCCTCTTGAGCGGATAAAAGGCATGGTTTCCATGCCTGCCGAGGAAGCGGCGGGTATATATGCGGGTATTATGTTGAATCTAAGCAAAGAACCTCTTTACGGTTCAATCCTTCAGAGTATCAGACGCGGTAGGCCCTCAGAAATAGATTACATCAACGGAGAGTTCCTCCGTATTGCCGGCGAAAATCAATTCCAGGCGCCGCTTAATGAGAAGCTTGTGACGTTGGTGCATAACGTAGAAAAGGGATGCGGATTCCTTAAAAAAGAAGAGTTCCTGGAGCGCGTTAAGGAATTCCTGACATAGACAGCGATATGCTTGATACGCCTTTTCCGAAATTAAAACTTACCGTCACTAGGGTGGAAGGGGTCTGTTACCACGGTTACAAGATAGGCCAGGAATTAATCCTGGAGGACTTTACCCACCCCCCGCAATATTTCTGCCTGGGCCTGGCGCATGCGCTCTTTCCGGTAATCTATGCCTTAAGTTTCGGCGCCAGGTTCCCTTTCAGGGATAATCAGCGTTCTCTCCTGGTTACCTGCCCTGACGGGGGTAAGCTTGAATTCAAGGCAGAGATTCTTGATAAGGAGGGCAAGGTAGAGACGCTGCCGAAAGACCCCCATTTTAAAGGGCCGAACCCCAAAAAGATGCTTATCGAGGTAGTCAAGACAAAAGGCAGGTGCGCCTTTAATTATAAGGTAGGGGATAAATGGGAGACCGAGGGGCTCAAGTGTATCCCGGGTTTCTGCGGCGCGGCATTTCATACGGCATTTCCCGCTCTTTTCGCGCTTAATTTCGGCGCAAGGTTTTTCTTCATGAAAGACAACAATTCCATAGATACGGTTACCTGTCCCGACGGAGGCAATGTTATTTTTAAGATTACCAGGCTCGGCGGCCCGGATAAGGAGAAGAAATAGATGGCGAAGCGCAGGGTAGTCATCACGGGCCTTGGGGTAATATCCCCTAACGGCATCGGTAAGGACGCTGTCTGGAAAGCGATGTCGGGCGGGGTATCTGCGGTAAGGCGGGTTGAGGGGTTTGACGTATCGATGTTCAATACCCATATTGCCGCCGAGGTAAGGGATTTCAATCCCTTTGCGCTGGGATTGACTCACGAAGAGGCAATGCGCATGGACCGCTATGTGCAGTTCGGGGTGGTTGCCGCTGACATGGCGGTAAAAGACAGCGGCCTGGATTTTTCCAAGGTAGATACGGAGCGTGCGGGGGTATGCCTGGCTAATGCCATCTGCGGGACCAAATACATGGAAGAGGAATTTGCCCTTGTTACCGATGACGGCAAGAATCCGATTGACCCCTCAAAGGTAAGGAAGGACCTTTATGACGCCGCGATGTTTAATACCCCTTCCATCGAGATATCCAGCCGTTACGGATTGAATGGTGTCACAAATACCCTTTCTACCGGCTGTACCGCAGGAACAGACTCCCTGGGGTTTGCCCTGGAGGTTATTCAGGACGGAGAACAGGATGTTATGCTTGCCGGAGCAGCTGAGGCGCCGCTTACGCCTGTTACTTTCGGGTCCTTTGATGTGGTTAATGTCCTTTCTTGCCGCAATGACGAGCCGGAAAAGGCCAGCCGGCCGTTTGATAAAAAACGCGACGGTTTTGTGCTCTCGGAGGGGGCGGGTATCCTTATTCTGGAGGAACTCGGACACGCCTTAAGGCGTAACGCTTTCATCTACGCTGAGATTGCTGGTTTCGGGACCAGCTGCAACGCATTTCACATGACCGATTTGCCTGCCGACGGCACAGCCATGGCAAACTGCATTATCCTTTCGCTTAAAGATGCCGGGATGAATCCGCAGGACATCGATTACATCAACGCCCACGGTTCGTCTACCCGCATGAACGATATCTTCGAGACGTCGGCATACAAGATGGTTTTCGGAGATTATGCCTATAGACTTCCCATAAGTTCGCTTAAATCCATGATAGGGCATCCACTGGCAGCTGCGAATGCAATTGAGCTGGTGGTAGGGGCTATGATATTTCAAAAGGATATTCTGCCTCCGACTATCAACCAGCAGGAAAAGGATCCGCAATGCGACCTGGATTATATTCCCAATACCGCACGCAGCCAGAAGGTCAACACGATTTTAAAGACGAGCAGCGGATTCTCGGGGATACATTCGTCCCTCATCATTAAAAGGTTCAAGGAATAATGGATAAGAAGATCGCAGTTACGGGTATCGGGGTAGTGGCTCCTTCCGGGATAGGCAAGCGCCAGTTCTGGGCCAACATCAAATCCGGCAGGTCATTTGTAAAGAAGATTACCCGTTTTGACTCCTCAAGGTACCCTTCGCATATTGCCGGCCAGATTGACGATTTGGAAAAATACAGCCATGTCTCCGAGCGGCTCCTGAAAAAAATAGATACCTTCTCGCACATGGCGCTGGTTGCCTCGGAGCTTGCGCTGCAGGATTCCGGTATCGATATCAAGCAGGAAAACCCTAACCTCGTAGGCATATTCCTGGGCAATGCAATTGGCGGCTGGCTCTATGCAGAGACAGAGCTGCGTGACCTCTACCTTGAAGGCAGGCAGGGCGTATCTCCTTATATGGCATCGGCGTGGTTCCCGGCTGCGCCGCAGGGGCAGGTGTCGATTTATTACGGTATCAAAGGTTTTTCCAAGACCGTAGTTGCCGACCGCGCAGGTTCCCTAATGGCCATAGGATATGCCCGCAAGACCTTAAGCAAAGAGAGGCTGGAATTGATTTTAGCCGGGGGGATGGAGGCCCCGGTGACGCCGTATTCATTGTTGTGCTGCAATACCTACGGGGGGTTATCCTGCGATAATGAACACCCGGAGAGCGCTTACCGGCCTTTTGATAAAAAGCGCAGCGGATTTGTGATAGGGGAGGGCGCGGGTGTTATTACCATGGAGGGGATAGAGAGGGCAAAGGCGCGCCAGGCAAATATCCTGGCGTTCATCAGCGGTTATGCCACAACCTGCGACGGGGTGGACAGGATTAACCCCGATATCTCCGGCAGGGAGTTGGCGCGCGCCATAAAGATAGCCTTGGCATCTGCCAAGGCAGCTGTAGATGACATCGATTTTATCAGTCTTGACGGGCTGGCGCTTCAGGATTGGGATGAGAGCGAGGCCAGGGCAATACAGGATGTTTTCGCAAGACGCGCTAAAGAGGTTCCTGTCAGTTGCCCCAAGTCCATGTTCGGGAATCTCCTGGGCGCCTCTGGGGCGCTAGATCTGATTATTACTATCCAGGCGATGGAGCATGGCCTCTTGCCTCCAACGATTAACCTGGGTAAGCCTGACCCCGCAGGCCTTAATTATATTATTGAGCCGCGTGAGTGCAAGATCCGCAAGGCTTTGGTTATTTCGCGCGGCCGCGGCGGCATTAATACCGTATTAGTAGTCGAAAAACCTTAGGGACGGTTCTCAACTACGGTTAAAAGTGTCCCCTGGCGGGACAGTTCTAAGGGGGATTCAGAACCGTCCCTGGTAGATGAGGAGGAGAGATGAAGATTTTATTTGTAATGCCTAAGGTTGGGGCATGGGCAACGCACGGGATACACAGGTCTCCGAACCAGCTTTATGCGCATTGGGCAGCCTATATCCGCGAAGCCGGCTATGCGGATGTCTCGGTTATCGACGGCAGGGCCCTTGAGATACCGATGGATGAATTGGTTGAGCAGGTCAAGGCAAAGAATCCCGATATCGTGGTTATGGGTGAGCAGATACACGGCTACGGCGGCTACGGCGTCCTGCGCCATTTCAAAGAGGCCTCCCAGAGGATAAAAAAAGAACTTCCTAAAACTAAAATAATTTTGGGAGGATTATGGTATTCTGCCATGCCTGTTCCGACATTAGAGGAAAACCCGGCAGTTGATTTTGTAGTTATGGGAGAAGAGGAGTCCTTTGCGGATTTAGTAGAGGCCATAGACAAGAAGAAGGACTTTAAAGATGTCGCAGGGGTTACCTCGCGCATTGACGGCCAGATCGTCATGGGGCCGCACAAGCCTCTTATGACTGACCTTGATAAGCTGCCCCTGCCGGCATATGACCTGTTCCCTATGGACAAATATGTCGGGCATACTTATTGGAAGCCGTTTGTGGATATGGTGACCTCCCGCGGCTGCCCTTCGGCGTGTACGTTTTGTTATGAATGGGACCAGTTTGACCCGCGCCACCCTTCGGACTTTCTGAAATGGCGCGCTAAATCCCCGGAGCGCGTCATCGAAGAGCTTGAGCTCCTGCATAAAAAATACGGGGTGCAGGTCGTAGGCATACAGGATGATAATTTTAACGTGGACCCGCAGCGCGTCAAGAGGTTCTGCGAGCTCAAGAAACAAAAAAATATCCCCACAAAATGGTTTTCTCTAGGGCGGGCCGTGGATTGGGTGAACTGCGAATCCATCCTGCCGCTTATGAAAGAGGTGGGCTTGATTATGGGCGTCTTTGGCATTGAGGTTACCACGCAGTCGGAGCTCAAGAGGATAGCCAAGGGCACGACTATCGAGCAGATAAAGAAGACCATCGAGATCCTGCGTAAGAACGACATCGCGATTGTCGCCGATATCATGATGGGTTTTGATTATGATACCGAGGAGATTATTAAACAGAGGTTTGAGTTTGCCGATGAGGCTGACCCGGACGTCCTCTGGATCGGTTATGTCACGCCCGCTCCGAATTCTCCGATGTGGAGGATAGCCTTGAAGAAAAACTGGATTGACCCCAAAAAAGTTGATTTCAGCACCTGGGATTTTCTGCATCCTGTTATACCTACGGATTACCTGACTGTTGAAGACCTCGGACGTTTAGGCTCATGGTGCATGCGGGAGTTCTTCTCCAAGCCCGGCAGGATTAACCGTATTATGGAGAGCAATTTTGACCCTTTGGCAAAGCTCTGTTTCCAGGACGTCATGGCAGGCGTCGGGAAGTGGGAGGCCGGAGCTACTAAGGGCGAGGTCCACATCTAAGCTTAGGGACGGTTCTCAGGGGCAAAGCTAACCTGTCCCCTAAAAGGAGCAGGTTATAGGCGACTCAAGAACCATCCCTGATTTGAGGGAGGTTAGGATGGAGATAAAAGAAAAGATAAAGGAAGTGATAGCAGGAGTGCTTAAGGTGCGGGCTGAAGAAATAAAGGACGATGCCAAGCTGTACGAAGGCATAGGCGTGGATTCTACCGAGATGGTGGAGGTTGTGATTTCGCTGGAGAAGGCCTTTAATACCAAGTTTAGCCCCAAGGAGATCACCAAGTTCTCCACGCTAAGCGAAATTGAGAAAGCCATTCAATCAAGGCTTTGACGCTCATGCGCATCGTTGACTTAAGCCTACCTATAGACGAGAAGGCGTTCGAGGTCCACAAGGTCGATATCGAGCGCGTAAGCCACAAGGCGGGGATAGAAAAGTTCAACCGCGTCATCATGGGCAAGACCCTGTTGGGCAGGATGCAATATGCCCTCGGCAAGCGCATCCTTAAAAAAGAAGACCTGCCTGACGAAGAGTTCCTTTCGCTGGAGATCGTGCATGCTCCGGTGCACATCGGAACCCACCTGGATTATTCCTTTCACTACGGCTCCCGCTCTGAAAACCGCAAATCCAAGACCGCCGAGGAGATACCTCTGGAATGGTGTTATGCGGACGGCGTCAAGCTTGACCTTAGGCATAAGAAACCGAACGAGACAATAAGCGCCGAAGACATCTGTCGGGGATTAGCCAGGATAAACTACACCCTTAAGGCCAGCGACATCGTTTTATTATTTACGGGCGCGGATAAATTGTACGGCACCCCAGCGTATTTTTCGGATTATCCCGGAGTGGACATCTCGGCAATAGATTATATGTTGGATAGAGGGGTAAGGATATTCGGCACGGATACTATGGGTATTGACCGGCCATACCGCTTTATGCTGCATGAATTTTTGAAAACCAGGGATATAGCCAGGCTTTATCCCGCGCATTTCTACGGGAGGAAGCGCGAGTTTATCCATATCGAGCGCCTGGCGAATCTCAATAGTATCCCAGACTCGGGGTTCAAGATAATCTGTTTTCCGGTAAAGATTAAGGATACCGGCGCTGCCTGGGCAAGGGTAGTAGCGGTGACGGAATAATCAGCGTTTTGCCTTTTTAGCTTACACCCAATCCTATCGCACCTTGACTTAAAGGAATGTCAAGTACGCCCTTTCTGGGCTGGATGGATTGGCGTGCGTCTGATATTATTACGCCCAAACCTATCGGATGGTTTGGCGTGCGTCTCTACGCAAGGAGGGCGATATGGGTCATACGTGTAATTCAATTATAATCAATGCGCCGTACGAATTGGTATTTGATATCTCAAACGATATCCCGCGCTGGACCGAACTCTTCGGCGGCGAGTATCAAAAGGCGGAGGTCACCAAACGCGACGGCAATAAAATCACCTTCCGTCTTACCGATGATGAGGACAAGTCCTGGCAGTCCTGGCGCCTCTTGCTTAAAGGCAACTACCTTGCCTATGCCGAAAGGGAGGAGCCGAAACTCCCGTTTAAATACATGAAGATAATCTGGCTCTATACCCCTAAGCCCGAAGGGATTGAGCTGACCTGGATACAGCACTTTGAAATGGATGAGAAGGCAAAATTCAATGACGAGCAGGTAGAAGGGTTTATCAACAAGCATTCAAAGGAAAACCTCAAGATTTTTAAGGACGTCATTGAAAGAGAAGCCGCTAAATAATTGAAGAAGACCACGTTTGCCCTCCTCTGCATAGAAGGAGCGGTTCTTTCTTTTAACGTAGCTGCCTGCGCGGCGCTTGTGCCGGCGATTGCGCGGGGGTTTGGCGTGGCAACGTTTGTTGCCGGGCGCGCAGTCTGGCTTTATATGATTCCCTACGGAGTAGCCGCGCTTGTCTACGGACCTTTGGTGCGCGCGTTTGACGCCAAAAATGTAGAGTCGGTATGCTTTTTGC
>JBAZKK010000021.1:0-18820 GCA_041650795.1 Candidatus Omnitrophota bacterium
GGCTTGCCGAACACATGCTTATTATGGGGGTGGAGAGGCCTAACGGTCAGATCCAGTATGTGGCTGCGGCATTTCCCAGCTCCTGCGGTAAAACCAACCTTGCCATGCTTGTCCCGCCCGAAGGGCTGAAACGCAAGGGCTACCGCATCTGGACATTGGGCGATGATATCGCCTGGATGCGCATTGATTCCGACGGAGCTCTCTGGGCAGTAAACCCGGAGACAGGATTCTTTGGGGTAGCCCCAGGAACCAACAGCCATACCAACCCGCAGATGGTGGAGACCGTTAAGAAAAACACCATTTACACTAATGTGCTTTTGAAACCCGACCGTACTGTCTGGTGGGAGGGAGCTGACGGCGAAATCCCAGCAAGCGGTATTGACTGGCAGGGCAGGCCGTGGAAGCCGGGGACGAAGGATAATAACGGAAAGCCTATCCTTGGCGCCCATCCCAACAGCCGTTTTACAGCGCCTATTTCCCAGTGCCCTTCGGCTTCTTTCAGGATGGAACATCACCACGGCGTGCCTATCTCCGCGATTATCTTCGGCGGCCGCAGGCAACAGGTGGCGCCTCTGGTATATGAGAGTTTCGGCTGGACGCACGGAGTATTTCTTGGAGCGACAATGGCATCGGAGCGTACCTCGGCACAGGTGGGTAAGCTCGGCGAAGTGCGACGCGACCCTATGGCAATGCTTCCATTCTGCGGTTACAATATGGGGGATTATTTCAGGCATTGGCTGGCAATGGGCAAACGCCTTAACAGGCAGCCCCGCATATTCCATGTGAACTGGTTCCGCAGCGACAAAAACGGCAGGTTCCTCTGGCCGGGGTACCGGGAGAACCTGAGGGTATTGGAATGGATATTGGACCGCTGCAACAATACGGTAGGGGCAGTGCGTACCCCTATCGGTTACGTCCCGCAGGGCTCAGATATCGATATGACGGGTCTTAAGCTTGACCACCGGGCGATGGAGGAGCTCTTGAGAGTTGACCCTCTTGTCTGGCAGGAGGAATTAAAGGGTATCAGGAAATTCTTCAAGCAGTTTGGCAGGGACCTTCCCGGGGAATTATGGGAGGAATACGAAGGGCTTCTAAAACGCCTAAGATCTCAAGATGAGCGATAACGTTTTGCTTTCCACGGATTTTAAGGGCTTGAAACTCTTCAAGCGAGGCAAGGTCAGGGATGTTTATGACCTGGGGAATGAGCTTCTGGTTGTTTCCAGCGACCGCGTCTCGGCATTCGACGTAGTCTTGCCTTGCGGTATCCCGAAGAAAGGCAAGGTATTGACGGCCATCTCTCTTTTTTGGTTTGAATTCACCAAAGACATTATACCGAACCACCTGGTAACCGCAGATGTCAATGAATATCCCCAACAGCTGCATAAGTATAAGGATGAGCTTGCCGGTCGCTCGATGTTGGTTTTAAAAACCAGACCTCTACCGGTGGAATGCGTCGTGCGCGGTTACTTATCAGGTTCGGGGTGGAAAGAGTACCGCCAGAAACAGTCGGTCTGCGGTATTGAATTGCCGGTAGGCCTGGCGGAGTCTGCTAAGCTCCCCGAGATAATATTCACCCCTTCGACCAAAGCCGATTCCGGGCATGACGCCAATGTGGATATGGCGTATGTTGAAGATAAACTTGGCAGGGAGGCTGCCGATAAAATACGGGATGTCAGCATCGCTATTTACCGCAAGGCCAGCGATTACGCCCGTTCCAAAGGAATAATTATCGCCGATACCAAGTTTGAATTCGGCATACACCAGGCGACGCCTATCCTTATTGATGAGGTGCTTACACCCGACTCTTCGCGTTTTTGGCCCCTGGATCAATACCGTCCCGGCATGCCGCAGCCGAGCTTTGACAAGCAGTTCGTGCGCGATTACCTTGAAGGACTTGACTGGGACAAGAATCCGCCGGCGCCTAAGCTGCCGGATGACATCATAGCTAATACCAGCCGGAAATACCTTGAGGCCTATGAGCGCCTTACCGGCAAGGATCCCCAGGCCATCTAAATGACGTTCCTTAAAAAAGCAGCATCGTTGTTAATACGGCTGGCGATAAGCGCCGTTTTATTATCGCTGCTTTTTAAGTCCCAAAAGATAGACATCCCGGCGCTGCTGGGTAGTATCATGCGTGCCAACAAACCCTTGCTTGCCGCATCCTTTACGATAGCGCTCTTAAATTATGCCCTCTGTTTTTACCGCTGGAAGATGCTGCTGGATGCCAGCAACATTCGCCCTCCTCTAAAGAAAATAATTTCTTCTTTCTCGGGGGGGATTTTTTTTAATTCCCTCCTGCCTTCTACCGTCGGAGGAGACGTGGTGCGCAGCCTTGACCTCTCGGCGTATACCCGCAGGCCAAAAGAGGTTATCGCTACGGTGCTCCTGGACAGGCTAAGCGGATATGTCGGCCTAGTGGGAGTTATTCTGTTATGGTTATTGCTGGGGTGGAGGCTTGTTTGTAATAGTCCGGCAGTGTTATGGTCCATTGCCATCATTGCACTGCTATTGGCTGCAATACTCCTGGTTCTATTCAACAGTTTTTTATTCTCCAGGATTAATTCCATGCTGCATCCCCCGCGTGCTGGTAGGATCCGCGAGTCTTTGAAAAACCTGCATCAGGAGCTCCATTATTTCAGGAATCACAAGCGGGTATTGTTCAAAAACGCAATGCTCTCCGCGTTCATTCAAGCCGTTTATCCGTTATCCAGCTATTTGATAGCATTGGCGCTTGGCGTAAAAGTGAGTATTATTTACTTCCTGGTTTTTATACCCATTATCGGCACGATTACGCTTTTGCCGGTTGCCATCGGAGGGTTGGGCCTGAGAGAGAATATGTTTGTTTTTTATTTCAGGCAGGCAGGGGTGCCGGAAGGGCTTAGCGTTGCCGTTTCGCTTGTGGGTTTTGGATTTCTGGTAATCCACGCCGCCATCGGAGGATTAATCTATGTCCTTACGGTTCATCATAGACGGATACAACGTCATTCGTCATCGGTCATTCCCGATTAACATTACCGGTAAGACCACTCCGCATCATGCCCTTCTTAGCTATATTAGAAACAACAGGCTCTGCGGCAGCGCAAAAAACAGGGTTACGGTGGTGCTGGATGGTTTTGGTTCGGCTGGCCGGCGTTCTCCTTTGATGCCGGCAGCGGAAATAATATACTCGGAAGAGGAGAGCGCGGACGAGAGGATTAAAAGGATAGTTGAAGAGTCCGGGAACCCGCGCAACCTGGTAGTAGTCTCTGATGACAGGGAGATTAGGTTTTTTGTGCGTTCTAAAGGAGCCAGGGTTTTGAAGGTGGAGGATTTCGTCAATCCCAGGCGCCTCCGTATCGTCTCAAAAGAGGAACCCGCCAAGCCCGAGCTGAGCAGCGAAGAGGTTTCGTTCCTCAACGAAGAGTTAAAAGGATTATGGTTAAAAGAGTAAAGCCAAAAGAAAATAGGCACGCCAAACCGGCAGACTACTTAAAGTTTCTGGGGACTGCCGGGGCACGCTTTGTGATGATCAGGCAACTGCGTGCTTCCGGAGGGCTCTGGATATCAGCGGCAGGACGTAATATCCTGATAGACCCCGGCCCGGGCAGCATCGTCCGCTGTGCGTTGAGCAGGCCGAGGCTTGACCCCGCGCAGTTAGACGCCGTTATCCTGACTCATCGCCACCTTGACCACGCCGGAGATATTAACGTGATGATTGAGGCGATGACCGAAGGAGGGTTCAGGAAGAGGGGGACGGTATTTTGTCCGGCGGATGCCCTGGAGGATGACCCGGCGATACTCAGGTACGCAATGGGGTTTCCGCAAAAGATAGAGGTATTGAAGGCGTGGGGGAGTTATGCGGTGGGGGATTTTTCTTTTCAGACTTCGATGCGGCATATCCATCCCAGCGAGACATACGGTTTGAAATTCAGGATTAATAAGACCGCAGTTTCCCTGCTTACGGATACCCGTTATTTTCCGGAATTGGCGGATTTCTACCAGAGCGATATCCTGATAATCGCCGTGGTCTTCTTTAAGCCACGGCCGGGTATCGACCACTTAAGCCTCGCTGATGCCGAAAACCTCATAGGGCAGATACGCCCCAAAAAGGCAATCCTTACGCATTTCGGAATGACGATGCTGGCAGCCAAGCCTCATATCCAGGCAGAGGCATTATCGAGGAGAATGGGGATAGAGGTGATAGCTGCTTATGACGGGATGACCCTGGATTTTTAGAAGAGATTTATTATTCTTGACATAACCCTCTAATCATGATAAAGTTAGAGAAATAGTCCTTAACCCCTAAAAAGGAGGTGAAGCAATGGACTTGTTTATGCCTCAGAAGGATCTGTTGCTGCGCAGCTGGGATTTTTTCCTGAAGCTTATAGCTGCGATAGCGGTTTTTGTCATCGGTTGGCTGGTGGCAAAATTGATAAAGGCAGCTGTGGTAAAGGTACTGAAGGCGTTAAAGCTTGATTCTATTGCTGAACAGTTGAAGATTTCCGATTTTCTGTCTAGGGGGGGAATAAAGTATACCCTCTCAGAGATTATCGGGGTAGTAATCTACTGGATATTCCTGCTGGGGGTGCTTATTTCTTCACTAAACGTCCTGGAACTCACCGGTGTCTCAAGTCTTCTGGATAGGTTGTTGCTTTATGTGCCTAACGTGATAGGCGCCATGATTATCCTCATCGTTGGTATATTCATCGCCACCTTTGTAGCTTCGATAGCGCGCACTGCGGCGGTCAACGCCGGCTTAAGCCAGGCGGATATGTTAGGGAAAATGATCCAGGCGGTGATAATTATCTTTACCCTGATCATTGTCCTTGATGAATTAAGGGTAGGAGCGGTGCTGATCTCGGCGATGAACATTATCCTGGCCAGCATAGGCCTGGCGGTGGCGTTGGCATTCGGCTTGGGATGTAAGGAGATTGCTGCAAAATACGTTTCGGAGCTGATCGATAAATTCAAGTCTAAAAAATAAAAGTAGTGCCGCCCGTTAAATAAAACTAAATAACCCCGCACCACGGATAGCCTGTGCGGGGTTATTTATTATTGAGAATGTAGCGCCCAGATGCATAATAAAGAACGGTGCATTTTATTTTTGATCCTTGTCGCGGCTTTTCTCCTAAGGATACCCCACCTTAATTTCCCCGCCGTCGGTTATCATAACATGAAAGAGAATGAATACATAAGTATGGCAAAAAACATGGCGGCCAGCGGTGATTTTATGTCCAGGGACGTATATTTCTATAACGCCTTCGGAGATAAGAGGGATTTTGGGCTTTATCCCCAGATACCATTCGTAGCTTACCAGATTCTTCTAGGATACAGGCTCTTTGGGGATAATCTTTGGTTCCCGCGCATGGTAAACATCATCCTCATGCTTTTGTCGGTCGTCGTAATCTACCGACTGGCAGCCATTTTCCTTAAAGAAAGAGTTTACGGTTTAATGGTCGCTGCCCTGGTGGGCATGCTGCCGCTGGGGGTATATTGCTCCAGGAACCTTCAGCCTGAGAGCGGCGCATTTTTATTTATGAGTCTAGGCAATCTCTTTTTCATCAGGTTTATGGACGGTTTTAAACGCAGGCACTTAGCCGCAGCGTCCTGCTGCGTTTTAATGACCGCGGCTTACAAGATTTCTTTTTTGGCGGGGTTTGCCCCGCTGGCATTGATTTTTCCTTATGCCAAATACGCCCGTGAAAAAGGGGCAAGGTCCGCAGCAGCAGAAGGGCTGCTTTTGGCCTTACCTCTTTTACTATTGTTTGGGTATTTCTTCCTAATATCCCAGCTGTCGTTTTCCGCTTCCTGGGAAGACAGGGTGGAGCCATGGAAGGTATTTTCGGCCTCATACTGGCATAGCTATGCTTCTATCCTTTGGCATTACGCGAAAAACGATAATTTCACCTATCTTTATGTTTTATTGTTCGTAGCCGGCATCTTAAGTTTATGGATTGGCTATAAAAGAGACCGCAGTTTATTCGCCATGTATCTGCGGGCATGGCTTTTGGTGCTTATTGCGTATTTTGCTTTTTTTTCAGACTACCTCCCCCAGCACAGCTATTATCAGCTGCCGTTTTTAGGGTTCGTGTCTTTTGTTATCGTGTATTTCATACGGCAACTAAGCCGTTACCTCGCAAGGTACCTGAGGCGTCCGCCCAAGGAGCATTATATAGGGGCGGCCATCTTTGTGTTGCTGCTTTTGGTTTCGCGCCCGGCGTTAAAAGCCAACATCGACAGCCATTTTGACGTAGTCTATGCAGGTACCGATGAGGTGGGCAGGATACTCGGCAGGATAACCTCTAAAGACGAGCGCCTATTTATTTATACCTTTGCCCAGGGGTATGCCCCTTGTGTATATGCCGAGCGCAGATGCGGGTGGTGCAATTCCCTGGAGGAGCTGAAAAACAACGAGAAGAAATTCGGCGTAAAATACCTTATCGTTTACCCGTACTATTATATTCATGATATACCGGGCAATATCTGGCAGTACGTCTCCGGCAATTATCATATCAAGTTAATCGGATTGAGCATTGAAAAGAAGGGGTTCGTCCCGGCGATCCTTGTTCTGGAAAAAGGAGGGGTTTTTGACGAAGAGGAATTTTTCGAGAAAAACAGTATTATTGAGTTAAGCAAAGTTTATCGCACTCCTTCCGGGGCAGTATCCTTTTGTTTGATCAGGGATGGCAACTGATGAGACGCAAGGGGGGTGCAGTGGAAGGAAGCACAGGGGAGGCGGCAGTATGATGAAAGAAAAGGTAATTTTTTCCTGGAGCGGCGGTAAGGACAGCGCTATGGCCATCTATGAATTGAAAAAAAATAAGGACTTGGAAGTATCTGCCCTGCTTACCACGATGACGGAGGATTACGGCAGGGTCAGCATCCACGGCGTAAGAAGCGTTCTTGTCCAGCGGCAGGCCGAGGCCCTGGGGTTGCCTTTGGAGCGGGTCAACATTACAAAGAACCCCTCAAATGAAGAATATGAGGCCAGGATGCGGGATAAACTGGATTCTTACAAGAAACTGGGGGTATCTGCGGTTGCCTTCGGGGATATTTTTCTGGAGGACTTAAGAAAATACCGCCAGGAGAAGCTTTGCGGTATGATGAAGGCGATATTCCCGATTTGGAAGAGAGATACCCGCCTGCTCGCGCAGGATTTTATAGATTCGGGGTTTAAGGCGGTTATCACTTGCGTTGATTCAAATTTCCTAGGCAAGGATTTTGCCGGCAGGGAATTCGACGGGAGTTTTCTCTCCGAACTCCCGCAGGGAGTTGACCCCTGCGGCGAAAACGGCGAATTCCACACCTTCGTATATGACGGACCGGTATTTAAGAATAGCATAGGCTGCGAGAAGAAAGGCGTTATCTTAAGAGACAACCGTTTTTATTACTGCGAGTTATTGCCTGCCGGCGAAGTTATAAATACTATCGCTCGATAGGCAGGAGCTGTTATGCCAAGAGATCCTGTTTGCGGAATGCAAGTGCAAGAGAAGAAATCCCTGAAGGTAAAGAAAGGCGTAATGACATATTTTTTCTGCAGCAGCCATTGTATGGAAAAATTCCTGAATAAAAAATCCGGTGATAATGCCGCTCAGGGGTATTCTTCAGGAGCCAGATACGCTTATCTTTGTCCGATGCATCCGGAAGTCGAACGCGACAGGCCGGGAGACTGCCCGAGATGCGGAATGGCCCTTGAGCCAAAAGGTATCCCCGCTGGTTCAGGGGAAGAGAATAGAGAGATATTGATTTTATGGCGTAAATTCTTGCTCGGCCTGGCATTCGCGGCCCCGGTTTTTCTGCTTGCGCTCTGCCAGATGCTTCCGGGATTGAATGCGGAGAAGTTTATTCCTCTGCGGGCCTCGCGCTGGGCGCAGTTTTTATTTACAACGCCCGTTGTATTATGGTCCGGCAGCATATTTTTCGTTAAGGCCTGGAGGTCGCTTTTGAATAAGAGCCTGAATATGTTCAGCCTGATTGCAATGGGCGTGGGCGCTGCCTACGGTTATAGCGCGGTAGCCATCTTGCTGCCGGGGGTATTCCCTGGGTACATGAGAGAGGCGGGCGGCCCTGCCTTGTATTTTGAATCAGCAGCCGTTATTACGGTGTTGGTGCTTTTTGGGCAGCTACTGGAGGCCAGGGCGCGCCGGAAGACGGGTGAGGCGATAGAGGCGCTGATTGGGCTTGCAGCCAAGAAGGCGCACCGTATAACTAACGGCAGAGAAGAAGACGTTTCTATTGAAGACATTCAGAAAGGCGAGCTTTTGCGCGTGCGGCCCGGAGAGAAAATCCCTCTGGATGGCGTTATTGTCGAGGGGGCCAGCTTTGTTGATGAATCGATGCTTTCCGGAGAGCCGGTCCCGGTTATGAAGAAAGAAGGCGATCCGGTTATCGGGGCTACCGTTAATCAGACAGGGACTTTTTTGATGCGCACAGAGAATATCGGCTCCGAAACGCTTCTTTCCCAGATTGTGAGCATGGTGGCTGAGGCGCAGCGCAGCCGCGCTCCTATACAGGGCCTTGCCGATAAGGTCTCTGGTTATTTTGTCCCTTTGGTATTAACGGTAGCGGTAGCTGCTTTTTTTATCTGGTATAGCCTGGGGCCGGCACCGGCTTTAGCGCATGCCATGGTGAGTGCTATTTCGGTTTTGATTATTGCCTGTCCGTGCGCCTTAGGCCTGGCAACTCCGGTTTCGGTGATGGTAGGCGTTGGCAGAGGCGCTCGCTTCGGCATCCTCGTTAAAAACGCCGAGGCACTCCAGAAGAGCGAAAAGATTACCCATGTCCTTACAGATAAGACTGGCACGCTGACAGAGGGGAAGCCGCGGGTTACTGCAATTATGGCGGCAGATGGGTGGCGAGAGCAGGAATTCTTAAATATGGCAGCCTCTATCGAAGCCAACAGCGAGCATCCCTTAGCGCGTGCCGTGGTTGAGTATGCAAAAGAAAAGGGAGCTACGCCCGGACCCCTTGATGATTTTCAGTCCGTAACAGGAGAAGGCGTAAAAGGTAAAATAAAGGGTAAGGCATTTTTGCTTGGTAAGCAGATGTTTATCGAGGAGGCGGGGGTGATCCTCCCCGAGGACCTAAGAAACAAAGCAGCCGTATTGCAGGATAATGCCCAGACAGTTATCTGGGCGGCTTTTGAGAAGCGTGTTGCAGGAATCCTGGGCATATCTGACTCCATAAAAGAGACGACCCCGCAGGCTATCAGTCTTTTGCACGCGATGGGGCTTAAGATAGTCATGCTTACCGGAGATAACGTTAAAACCGCAGGGGCCATTGCCGGGACGCTTGGTATTTCTGAGGTGTATGCGGGGCTTAAGCCGAAGGACAAGTCGGAGATAATAAAAAAATTGAAGCGCGAAGGAGCGAAGGTTATGTTTGCCGGTGACGGCATTAATGATGCCCCTGCCTTGGCAGAGGCGGAGGTGGGCGTTGCAATGGGCACAGGCACGGACATAGCCATTGAGAGCGCCGGCATTATTTTGGTGAAAGGAGACTTAAGCGGCATCCTTAAGACGCTGCGTCTTAGCCGCGGGGTTATGAGAAATATCCGCCAGAACCTGTTTTTCGCTTTTGTTTATAATGCGTTAGGCATTCCCATTGCTGCCGGGGCACTTTATCCTTTTATGGGGCTATTCCTAAGCCCCATGATTGCAGGAGCAGCAATGAGTTTTAGCTCGGTATCAGTGGTAGGTAATTCTTTAAGGTTGCGCAGGTTGAGGTTATAGAAACTTATTGAGCGCGCCGTATTTTAAATCGTGAATAACCAAAAGCGATAGCCCTATCAAAAAGGGAAGGGACGTTAATGAGAAAGGGATGTTTTAATGGAGAGAAGCTTAAAAAAAGAACTTAGCCTTCTGGATATTTTCTGCGTGGCCACCGGCGCAATGATCAGCTCTGGGCTGTTTATCCTTCCGGGTCTGGCCTT
Organism: Candidatus Omnitrophota bacterium; assembly: GCA_041650795.1. Taxonomy (GTDB): domain Bacteria; phylum Omnitrophota; class Gorgyraeia; order Gygaellales; family Profunditerraquicolaceae; genus JBAZKK01. The sequence goes on from JBAZKK010000021.1 coordinate 9,911, forward strand.
CGGCATGGCAGGGCCGGCGGTCATCCTTTCATATATAATAGCGGGTATTTTGTGCATACCGACGCTCCTGAGCATGGCTGAATTGTCTACTGCCATGCCTCGCGCAGGAGGGGATTATTTTTATATCATGAGAGGTTTTGGCCCTCTTTTCGGAACTGTGGCGGGTTTTAGCACCTGGTTCTCTTTAAGCTTAAAGGGGGCTTTCGCGCTTTTAGGGATGGGAGCTTATTTGACGCTGATAACACGGCTCCCTTTAAATATGATTGCATTAGCCTGTTGCCTGATTTTTATTTTCCTGAACCTGATAGGAGCCAAGGAGGCCGGAAAACTGCAGGTTTTTTTGGTATTAGGGCTTTTGGGCGCCCTGTTTATCTATATTATCTGGGGGGTTAAGACCGTTAACCCCATGAATCTTTCTCCTTTCTTTTCCGAAGGCCTGGCCCCTATTTTTTCCACGGCGAGTTTTGTGTTTATTTCTTACGGCGGCTTATCCAAGGTAGCGGCGTTATCGGAGGAGATAAAGAACCCTGGTAAAAACTTACCGCTGGGAATGATTTTTTCGCTCTTGGTTGCATCCGTCTTATATGCGCTGGTTATCTATGTAACCATAGGGGTTATGCCTGCTGAAAACCTGAAGTTCACCCTTACCCCGATTTCAGACGGGGCATTAACCTTCGGAGGAGACCCTTTTATGATAATCATAAGTATCGGCGCATTTTTAGCTTTTATTTCAACCGCAAACGCGGCGATAATGACCGCTTCGCGTTACCCGCTGGGGATGAGCAGGGATAAACTTCTGCCGCCGGTCTTTCAGAAGATAAGCCCTAGGTTTAAGACCCCGTATTTTTCCATCCTTGCCACGGGCTCTTTTATGATTGCGGTCATCCTGTTTTTGAAGCTGGAATTACTGGTGAAGGTCGCCTCAAGCGTATTAATCCTGCTTTATATTTTCGCCAATCTGACCCTGATTTTATTCAGAGAAAGCAGGATTTTGAGTTACAGGCCGAAATTCCGGTCTCCGTTATATCCCTATATGCAGATTTTCGGAATCCTGGGAGGGGCATTTCTTCTTATTGAGATGGGGTCATTCATTCTTTTTCTAACCGGCCTATTCCTCTTCCTGGGGGTCGCCTGGTATAAGGCTTATGCACAGAAAAGAGCAACGCAGGACTCCGCCCTTATATACGCGTTGGAAAAGCTGGTTGCCGGTGATAAAGGGCTTGCTTCGGAAAGCCTCCTTACCGAATTGAAGGACATCGTTATCCAGCGTGACGAGGTTATAGAGGACAAGTTTCATAAATTAATCGAGGCAAGCCCCATCCTGGACATAGATGTTCCTTTGGGGGCACAAGATTTCTTCAGGGAGGCCTCAGCCGTTTTGGCGCGGGAATTAAATATGGAGCCGCAGGAGTTATTGAGTAAGTTTATGGAAAGAGAGCGCGAGAGCAGCACCGTTTTAAGGAAAGGCCTGGCAATCCCCCATATCATCGTGGAAGGCAGGGAGGTCTTTAAAATAGTCCTGGTAAGGGCGAAAGCCGGGATTATCTTTCCCGGAGATAACGTTGCCCATATCGCCTTTATCCTTGCGGGGTCTTTTGACGAACGCAACCTGCATTTAAAGTCCCTGGCTGCCATTGCCCAGATTACCCAGCAGCCGGAGTTTGACAAAAAGTGGCTGTCGGCAGGAGGCAAGGAAGAGTTAAGGAATATCGTGCTTTTAGCAGAGAGAAGAAGGGGGTAGCCTTAAGTGCGGCTGGGCGCAGGATTTAGAGGCGTTGCCGTAAAGAGGCTGCCGCAGCATAAGGTCTTCGGGATAATTATAGCCAAGAAGCCATAATTTAATAAAAGATGCCAAAAAAAGTTTTTTACGCACCTTTGGCTGGCCGTTGGTGCAAATATCGAGAGATGATTCTGGTGACAATAAATCGGGTAAATAATTTGTAATGATGAAATTAAGATAAAGGAGACATTGAAAATGAAAGAGTGGTACGAGTTATTATTTGAGAATTATGCGCATAAATACGATCAAGAGCGCTATGTCCATGGAACATCCGGGGAATGTGATTCTATTGAACAAGAGATAAACCGCGATAAGTCAATAAAGATTCTAGATATCGGCTGCGGTACCGGCCGCCATGCTATTGAAATGGCAAAAAGAGGGTATCAGGTAACGGGAATCGATTTATCCGAGTCACAGCTTAAGAGGGCGAGAGAAAAAGCAAAAGAGCAGGGGGTGGAGGTTGACTTCCAGAGGCATGACGCAAGAAACCTTCCTTTCAAAGGCGATTTCGACCTGGCAATTATGCTCTGTGAGGGCGGTTTTTCTTTGATGGAAACGGATGAAATGAATTTTGAGATACTTAAAAGTGCAACCAAGTCATTGAAAAATAACGGGAAATTCATATTCACCACACTGAATGGATTGTTTCCACTGCTCCACTCGGTAAAGGAATTTTATGAGTCGGCGGGTAAAGGGGGAGGGTCGGTTTGCAAAAGCATATCTTTCGATTTGATGACTTTCCGCGATCATAATCGCGTTGAATTTGAAGATGATGCGGGAAATAAAAAAGTATTGGAATGCAATGAGCGATGTTATGTCCCCAGCGAAATCACCTGGCTGCTCCATTCGCTTGGATATAAGAAAATAGAGATTTTTGGAGCTAAGCTTGGAGCTTATTCAAGGAAAGATAAATTAAGCCCGGAAGATTTTGAAATGCTTGTTATCGCGGAAAAATGAAAAAAGATAAGAAAAAAGTTTTCCTGCGCACCTTCGGATGCCAGATGAATGTGCGGGATTCGGAAGTAGTAGCCGGGCTCCTTCGTAAGGAAGGGTACCTGATTGTCAATGATGCAGACGGCGCGGACGCCGTAATCTTTAATACCTGTTCGGTAAGGCAGCATGCTGAGGATAAGGTTTGGTCAGAGGTCGGGCGTCTTGCCAAGGCAAAACCCGGCAAGAAGCGTCCTCTGATCGGCATCGCAGGGTGCATGGCGCAGAATTATAAGGAGAAGGTCTTTGAACGCGCGCCGCAGGCAGACTTTGCGGTAGGCCCTTCGGATATCCATAAGATCCCCGGGATCTTAAAGAAGATGCTGCGGCATAATTCAAGTAAAGGGCTCTTGGAGATTAAGGTTTGGGAGACGGATTCGGTCTTTCGGCCAGAAGAGATTTACCACACCGGGTTAAGGCAGGATGAAAAGCACGCCTATGTCGTAATCTCCGAGGGGTGTTCCAATTACTGCTCTTATTGTGTGGTGCCTTTTGTCAGGGGAGAGCTTCATAACCGCAGACACCAGGATATAATCAAAGAAATAGAAGAGGCAGTCTCGGCCGGCATAAAGCGCGTTACCATACTGGGGCAGAACGTCAATGCCTATCGAGACGGCGACATAGATTTTATTAGATTGACGGAAATGGTCAATGCCGTCGGGGATTTGGATGAGTTTGGTTTTATCACTTCTCATCCGCGCGATACATCTGTGTTGTTGTTTAAGGCCATGGCAGGGCTGGAGAAGCTCAAAAAGCACCTCCACCTTCCGGTGCAGTCCGGCTCAAACCGTATTCTCTCATTGATGAACCGTGGCTACAGCAGATTTTTTTATTTGGATTTAGTGAATAATTATCGTAAGATAGTAACAAAGGGGACCCTTACTACCGATATCATCGTGGGTTTCCCGGGGGAGACTGATAAGGATTTTAAGGATACCTATAATCTGGTAAAAGAGGTTGGTTTTGACTCCGCCTACATCTTTAAGTATTCCCCGCGTCCGCATACAAAGGCATTGGAGTTTGAAGATAACGTAGCCCAGCAAGAGAAGGAGAGGAGGCACTGCTTGGTTTTAGAATTACAGAAAGATATCTCCCGTAAGAAAAGCAGGAAGATATGAGAAAAACGCTCTATCTGGCAATTATTATCTTCGCGCTATTCATTTCGGATGCATGCGCCCTTAATTTAGATAAGATGAAGGTTTATCTTATGAGCGGGGATTATAAATCCGCGATTTCCGAAGGCGAGAGGCTCATAGCCGTCAACGGACGCGGTTACGGAGCAGACGAATTGTATTATTTGCTGGGCTTAAGCTATCTGAAAGACGGCAATTACCTGCGCGCCTCGGATATTTTTGAAATTATCATTAAGGAATTCAGTAAAAGCAGCTTCAAAGAAACTGCCATGGTGGGGGCAGGGGATTCCTATTTCCTGAAAGGCGATTACCGCCTGGCTATGGAGAATTATCGCAGGCTAGTATCGGATTATCCGCATAGTAAATTTAAGGCCCTCGCCTATTCAAGATTAGCGCAATGCGCTGCCAAGGGCGGCGATATTGCCCTTGCCAACAATTACGAGGAGAAGCTGAGGCAGGAGTTCCCGCTGTATAAGCCGGCAGCGCTTTCCTGCGAGTTTCCCCTTTCGGGAAAATTTTATTATTGCGTACAGACCGGTTCATTCTTAAGCAAAGCTAACGCCAGCAATCTCGTCAGCAGGCTTAAACAAAAGGGTTACCCCGCGTACCTTGAGGTGTCGTCGCTTGATAATAAAACCATATACCGCGTTAAGGTAGGTAAATTTCAGAGCCGCCAAGAGGCATTGAAACTGGAAGATAAACTTTCCCACGAAGGATACCCCACGAAGGTATGTCCTTAAAAAGAATTATTTTTCTGGTAGGTCCCACTGCCAGCGGTAAGAGCGCGGCAGCTGTTTGCCTGGCCAGGCAGCTGGGCGCCGAAATTATCTCCTGCGATTCCATGCAGGTCTATCGCGGGATGGATATCCTTACCTCCAAGCCTTCCTCCGCGCTAAGAAAACGGATACCCCATCGTCTTATCGGATTCCTGCCCCCTTCAAGGGAATATGACGTTTCGCAATACCGCCGCGATGCGCTTGCCGCAATAAAGGCAATTTTTAAAAATGGCAAAACCCCGCTTTTCGTAGGAGGCACGGGACTCTACCTTTCGGTACTGGTTGACGGTATATTTAAGGCAAAACCGCCGAAGAGTTCCTTGCGCAATAAGCTCTACCGGCAGGCAGAAATAAAAGGCAGCCTTTATCTGTATAACCACCTTAAAAAGATTGACCCTGAAGCAGCCGCGCGTATCCACCCTAATGATACGCGCAGGTTAGTGCGGGCACTCGAGGTTTTTGAAGCTACGGGTAAGCCTATCTCCGAATTGCAGAAACACAGGAGGGGCCTGGGTAAAGAATACGATATCAGGATTTTCTGTCTTGATATGACGCGGGATGAGCTTTATCGTAGGATTGACAGGCGGGTAGAGGGTATGTTTAAAAACGGCGCGTTGAAGGAAGCAAAGAAACTCCTGGCTTTAAAATTAAGCCGTACCGCCGAGGTAGCAATAGGTTTAAGGGAGATAAAGGGGTATCTCGACGGTCTCTATGATTTAGAGGAAGCCAAGCGCCTGATGCAGCGCAACAGCCGGCACTATGCCAAGAGGCAATTGACGTGGTTTCGCAAGGATAAGCGTATCAAGTGGATTAGGATAAAGGGCAACGAGCGGGCAGGGGACATTGCCCTCCGTATCCTGAAGGAGATTAGATAGTGGAACGCGCGCTCCTGGTAAGCATAAAGATTGACCCCGTAAATAAAGGCTGGCGGCTGGATGATATTGCCCTGGAGTTGGAGGAGCTTGTAGGGGCATGCGGAGCTGAGATCGTTGATAACATTACCTATGTCTGTAAGGCGCCTACCCCTGACCTTCTAATCGGCAAAGGAAAATGCCAGGAGATAGCCTTGCTTTGCGAGGAGAAAGGCGTTGATACGGTAATCTTCAGTCACGACCTTTCCGGGGTGCAGCAACGTAACCTCGAGGAGATTATATCCCGTAAGACCATTGACCGCACGCAGCTTATTCTCGATATTTTTGCCCGCCGTGCCAAGAGTATTGAAGGAAGGATGCAGGTAGAACTGGCGCAGTTAGAATATCTCCTGCCGCGTTTGACCGGCAAGGGCATTATGCTTTCGCGTCTGGGGGGAGGCATCGGCACGCGCGGTCCGGGGGAGCAGAAGCTGGAGGTTGAGCGCCGTTCTATCAGGCGGCGGATAGACAAGCTCAATGATGACCTGAGGGGGGTGAGGATGCACCGCCAGACCTTGCGCAAAAAGAGGCAAAGTAACTCCGTGCCTTCGGTGGTATTGGTAGGCTATACCAATGCCGGCAAATCCACGCTCTTGAACGCCCTTACCAGCGCAGGGCAGGTTACTGCCGATACGCTCTTTACTACTCTTGACCCTTTATCGCGCAGCCTGGTTCTGGGCAACGGTGAGCATGTCGTAATCTCAGATACCGTAGGGTTCCTCCATGAGCTCCCTCATCATCTCATTGAGGCATTCAGGGCGACGTTAGAGGAGGTAACCGAGGCGGATTTATTGATACATGTCTTGGACGTAAGCCACCATAAGGTTTATGACCACTATCAGTCAGTGATTGAGGTCTTAAAGGAGCTCGACGCTAATAAAAAGCCGGTCATCATTGCTCTTAACAAGACTGACCTTGTAGATGATAGCATTTGGCTTAACAAGCTTTCGCAGGATTTTCATGATTCGGTTTTGATTTCAGCGAAAGTGAAAAACGGGCTGGAATCTTTGCTTAGCAAGATAGCACGGAAGTTTACCAGCCGGATGATTTGTTTTGACGGGATTGTCCAGCATGACCGCATGGAATTGATAGACCTGTTTTATCGCGAGGGGAAAGTAGAAGAGATAGAATACCTTGAAAAAGGCGTTAAAGTAAAAGCACGCTTGCCAAGAGCCTTGTATAATAAATTATTTAATAACAATAAGTTAAAACATCAAAATTGAAAACTGTTAGATTATTTAACAAAAACTATTAATTTACTTGACAAAAAGATTATTTTATGTTATAGTTTGTTCTATGGATAAGGAGTAAAAGATGCCTCTTTTTGATATCTACATTAGCCCGGATGAACCGGTTTATGTAATCAGCGTAGTAAGCAAGCTGGTCAGTTTGCCGGTATGGACATTACGGCAGCTTGATAAAAAAGGGGTTGTTTGTCCTAAGAGGGCAGGAAGGAAAAGCAGGCTTTATTCTTTGAAGGACGTAAAAAAATTGGAATACGTTCATTACCTTATGGATGAGAAGGGCGTTAATATCCACGGAGTAAAAATTATTCTGCAAAAGGAAGGGGAGTAATATTTTTTTGTCTTAGTTTTAGCGCTCTTCGGCAGTGAGTGCTAATTAAGCTGGGAGAGACGTTATGAAGATTGATAAGCTTACCGTAAAATTGCAGGAGGCAATCCAGGCCGCAATCGAATTGGCTTTAGAAAAAGGCCACCAGCAGTTGGAGCCCGAACATATCCTCTATGCCTTACTGAGGCAGGAGGATAGTATTGTGACCGCAGTGTTTGACGATACCGGGGTACCGACTTTTACTATCTTGAAGGTAATTGAAGGATATTTGTCAGGTTTGCCTTCGGTGCACGGGACATCCGGGGATGTCCGTTTTTCCGGGCGCACCAATGCGCTTTTTCTGGTCGCCAAAAAGGAGGCCCTGGCTCTCCATGATGAGTTTATCTCCGGAGAGCATGTCCTTTTGGCTTTATTCTCGGATTCCCAATCAGCAGTGGTTACGGAGTTTAAAAAGTTGGGCATTGACCGGGAGAAAGTTCTTTTGGCAATCAGCCGGGTGCGCGGAGACCACCGTATTACCGATGAGAATCCCGAAGCCAAATTCAGGGCGCTGGAGAGATACGGCCAGGATATTACCGAGCTGGCACGCAGAATGAAGCTTGACCCGGTTATCGGCAGGGACAAGGAAATACGCAGGCTGATGCAGGTATTGTCGCGGCGCACCAAGAATAATCCTGTCCTGATAGGAGAGGCCGGCGTCGGTAAAACCGCGATAGCGGAGGGCCTGGCGCAGCGTATCGCATCCAGCGATGTCCCCGAAGGGCTAAAGAATAAGCGCATAATCTCCCTGGATCTGGGGAGCCTGGTTGCCGGAACCAAATTCCGCGGAGAATTTGAAGACCGCCTTAAGGCAGTACTGAAAGAGGTGCAGAACAGGGACGCAGAGATAATCCTTTTTATAGATGAGTTGCATACTATTGTCGGAGCCGGTGCGGCAGAAGGCGCTATCGATGCGTCGAATATGTTAAAGCCGATGCTTGCGCGGGGGCAGTTGCGTTGTATCGGAGCTACTACCCTTGAAGAGTACCGCAAATACATAGAGAAGGACCGCGCCTTGGAGAGAAGGTTCCAGCCGGTATTTATAGAGGAGCCGACGGTAGAGGATACCATTGCCATACTGCGCGGCTTAAAAGAGAAGTATGAATTGCACCACGGGGTACGCATCAAGGATTCTGCCTTGATTGCTGCGGCAACGCTTTCCCACCGCTATATTAGCGAACGCCGTCTTCCGGATAAGGCGGTGGACCTTGTGGATGAGGCTGCCTCCAGGATACGCATTGAGATCGACAGTATGCCTCTTGAGATTGACAGCGTTCAGAGAAAGGTTATGCAGCTTGAGATTGAGCGGCAGGCGCTCAAGAAAGAAAAGGATAAGGCCTCGGAAGAGAAGCTTAAAAAAATAGAAACCGAGCTGGATGGCCTTAGGAATAAACTTGAACACAGCAAGAAGCAGTGGGAAAAAGAAAAGGCTCAGATACTAAAGATACAGAAGGCCAAGGCCGGGATAGAGGAATTAAAAAACGAAGCCCAGGCCGCGGAAAAGGTCGGGGATTTGGATAGGGTAGCCGAAATAAAATACGGCAGGTTAAGAGATTTAGAAAAAGAGCTCCGTAAGTATAACCAGGCCTTGGAGGAGGACTCGGTAATGCTCAGGCAGGAGGTCGGCGATGAAGATATCGCTTCCGTAGTCTCGGAATGGACCGGCATCCCATTGACAAAGCTCATGGAGGCAGAAGCCCAAAAGCTGA
>JBAZKK010000022.1:0-17991 GCA_041650795.1 Candidatus Omnitrophota bacterium
CGTTCTACAGCATTATTACCTATACCGACCATGTGCAGAAGATATACCATCCGATGGGAGGGATGTACAGGATACCTTTGGCTTTGGAGGGCCTGGCGGCTAAATCAGGCGCGAGGTTTCATTACAGCCGCGAGGTAAAAAATATAACGCCCCGCGATAACGGCATGACGCTTGATTTCGGTGATGGCGAATTGGGATTCGAGAAGGTAGTGGTAAACGCGGACTATCCGTATGCCCAGACTGCGCTTCTGGGCAGGCGCATCCCGGACTACCAGTATTCCTGTTCGGTGTATTTGTTGTATCTGGGGCTAAAGCGCAGGGTGGAAGCCCTGGCGCATCACAACCTTTTCTTTTCATCGGATTTAAAAAATAACCTCAAGCAGATATTCCGTGACAAGGTTGAGCCGGAAGACCCTTCTTTCTATGTCCATGTCCCTACGGTTACCGATCCTTCGCTTGCCCCGGAAGGCAAAAGTATATTCTATATCCTGGTGCCGGTATCAAATCTTAAAGGCAACAGGGATGATATCTTGCAATACGAATCGAGATTAAGAAAAACCGTGTTTGAGAAAATTAACCGTGTAGCGGGGGTAAAGCTGGAGGATTTGATTGAGGTTGAACACCGTTTCTACCCGCAGGATTTTATCGGGCGCTACAATATCAAATACGGCGCTACCTTTAGCCTCGCCCATAACCTTACGCAGAGCGCATTTTTGAGGCCGGCCAATTTTGACGGCAAAATCAAGGGGCTTTATTACGTGGGCGCAAGCACGCAGCCCGGAGGCGGCCTGCCGGTAGTTATCGCCGGCTCAAGGATTGTTGCGGATTTAATCTCTTAAGATAACCTACTATTTCCTTGATACGCCAGTCCGGGGTAGATGCCCCGGCGGTCACTCCCGCCGTTTTAGCATCCTTAAACCAGCGCAGCTTGATTTCTTTCCTGGAGTTTACCCAGAAGCTCCTGGGGTTCTGGGATTTTGATATCTCGTAGAGGCGCCTGGTATTGGCGCTGCTGGCAGAGCCTATGATAATCATTACGTCGTTTCCAGAGGGCATCTTTTTTATCTCTTGTTGTTTGACGGTGGTCGGCCGGCAGATAGTGTTAAAAAACTTTAATTCCCCGGTTAGTTTTTTTAAGGGCTTCATGATACGATCTACATTCTCTATATTTTGAGTTGACTGTACTACCACCGCAATCTTTTTCAATTTCTTTATTATGGATGCCGGTATCCCTTTGGGGTTATCGATAACCAGGGCAGGGGTCTTGAGCTGTCCCGTAATTCCGCGCACCTCGTCGTGTTTTTTGTCCCCTATGATTATTATGCGGTAGCCTTTTTTCTCCATATCCTTGGCGATCCTGTGTATTTCTTTGACCATCGGACAGGTGGCGTCGACGATCTCGTAGCCTAGCGCTCTGGCCTTCTGGATTACGGTAGCGGAGGTGCCGTGTGCGCGGATAAGCAGAATCCTGCCTTTACCCTTGATTAAACGGGAGGTCTTAATGATTCCTTTTTTTCTGACCTGGCGCGAGACATCTTCGTTATGCACGATATCGCCAAGCATGAAAACCTTCTTGTTGCCCTTTGCGGTTTCGGCGGCGATTTCAATGGCGCGTTTTACGCCGAAACAGAATCCCGATGATTTTGCCAGGTTTATCTTCATGGCGATCAGCTCTTCATTGCCAACGCAGATATTATCAATATTTTCTTAAGCCTTCCGGCCGAGGCGCGGCGCGAAAATACATCGTAACCGTTTTTTTCTATCGCCTCAAGGATAGCGGAGTAAAATTCTTTTATGGCAGATGCAGTCAAGCGGCACCTCCTGTCAGTAATCATGGAGATGCCGGCTTCTGAGCCGCGGTAATATTGCCTGGCGCGTTCTATCTGGAATTTAAACAGCGCTTTAAGGTTAGGGCTCAGGCGCCCGGAAGCGATATCCGTTTCGTTGACTCCGTGGCTGGATAGTTCATCCTGCGGCAGATAAATCCTCCCGCGCCGGTAATCCTCGCCGATATCCCTTAGGATATTTGTAAGCTGCATTGCTATGCCCAGCGATACGGCATGTTTTTCCGCCAGAGGGTCCTGGAGCCCGAATACCCTCGATACCGTCAGCCCTATTACCCCGGCAACCTTGTAGCAGTATTCATGAAGTTCCTGGAAATTCTGGTAGCGGTTTTTGGAGAGATCCAGATACATTCCAGAGATAAGTTCCTCAAAATATTTTTTCGGGACAGCATATCTCTCGATGGTTTCCTTGAAACTTAAAAGCAGGCTGTCGCTTAAGTCATCTTCGGCATAGGCAAGGTCAATTTTTTCTTTGAGTCTTTCCAGCGTATGGACGCGTCCCGGTTCAGCGCTGGAGTCTACTGCTTCGTCGCTTAGCCTGCAGATAGCGTAGATACAGAAGAGAGCGTATTTTTTGTCTGGCGGCAGGAAGCGCGAGGAGAAATAAAACGACCTTGCGTATTGCCTGGTTATTCTGGAAGCTATACGGTATCCTTCGTTAATAGAAGCGCGCATGCTTAATATTTTACCCTGAACCCTCCTTAAATCCAAGTTAAATATATTAGAAAGGTTTTCCCGAACAGTTAGGAAAGTGTTTCCCCTCCAATGGGGAAACTGTTTTTAGCTTTGGGTTGAAAAGTGTTTCTTGAAAAGAGGGGGGAAGGGTTATAGAATATAGGCATGATGTCAAAGTATATGGCGGCGCTTGTGCTTTCCGGGTTTTTACCGTTTGTCTTGAGTTTCTGGCCGCCCCTTCGGTTCTGGAGCCATTGGCGGGCACTGGCCTATTCAATCGGTATTACCCTGGTTATCTACGGCAGTTGGGATGTATTTGCCGCATGGCGCGGGCATTGGTATTTTAACCCTGAGGGGGTTTGGAGATTTAGGCTTTTCGGCTTGCCGCTGGAGGAGGTGTTGTTTTTTATCGTGATACCATTTTGCGCTATTTTTACGTGGGAGGCCATAAATTACCTTAAAGGCAGAGTAACCAAATGAAGGAATACACTATCCTGGCCGTTATCTCTGTTATTACCACTGTTATACTTGACAGGACGAGCAAGGTCGGCGTATTAAAGAAGAGGGTGTTTTATCTGTTTCTGGCAGTAATTCTCTTTTTTAAATTGCTGGTAAACGGGTATCTTACTGCCAGTCCGATCGTAATATATGATTCGGATTTCTTTATGGGTTTGCGCATTACAACCATCCCGCTGGAGGATTTCTTCTTTGGTTTTAGCATGGTAGCCACGAGCATTATTTTCTGGGAATATTTTAAGAGGAGAGAAGCGTGAAGGCGGTATCGGCGTTAGTTTCGGTTTTAATTCTTGCGGCATGGATTAATGTCTCTTATGCCATGGATTGGAAAAAGCTCCACGAGACAGCTGATAAGACCATGCCCTCCGATGCCTTTATGAGGGTGCAGGCCAACCCTACCTCGGTAAAGGACCTCTATATACTGGGGTTGATTTATTTGAATCAGCATAAAGATGACCAGTCCAGGAATATGTTTTCGGAAATCCTCAAGATGGAACCGAATCTACTAGAGGCCAGATGGGGGATAGCCGAAGTGCTCAGGAGAGAGCATGAGCTTAAGAAAAGCCGCGGGATCCTTGAAGAGATAATAAAGGCAGAGCCGAAATTTTATCCTGCCTATAACAGCCTGGCATACATCGATTATCTGGAGGGAGATTTTGAGGGGGCCGTGTCTCTGGCAGAGAAAGTCTTAAAACAGGGGAGGGAAGCGGCGGATTTGAGCAATTATGTGCGGGCATACCTTATCCTGGGAGGGGCAAAGGGGATGATCGCGCATCGCGGAGGGCCGTTTTCCAAGGTTATCAACGGCACGGCAGTGCTGCCGAATTTAAAAAAGGCCCAGGAGTTAAAGCCAAATTCCCCGGAGGTTTTCTTCGGTATGGGCGGGTTTTATCTTTTGGCTCCCGGGCTTGCCGGCGGCGACATCAACCTCGCAATCGCATATCTTGAAAAGGCCGTTAAAACAGATCCTATGTTTGCCGATGCCTATGTGCGTCTGGCGCAGGCTTACATGGTAAAGGGCGATGACGCCAAATACGAGCTTTATCTGCGCAAGGCCCTGGAGATAGACCCTAAAAATGAATTAGCGCTGGATGCCGGAAGCGGCAGGTGCAAATTTATCTGTCCGCAGAAGAGGTAGGGAGTATTTTTAAGCCTCGAGGAGCTTGTTGGAATATTGACGGAGCCAGAGGCGATATTGTTTTTTCATGGATGAGGAAGCGATGATGCCGGCCGCCTTGTTTATTAAAAAGGAGATTTCTTGCTCGGCGTAATCCAGCGCGCCGGTCCCGATCATAATCTCGCGTATCTGACGCAGGTCTTTCATACCGACCTTTTTCTTGGCCAGTACTCTTTTAATCAATGTTTTTTCTTTGTGTCCGCCGCGCTGAAAGGCCTGCCAGAGGATGATTGTTTTTTTGGATTCCTTCAGGTCGGTGAGGGTGGATTTACCGATTTTTTTATCATTGCCGAAAGTTCCCAGGATGTCGTCTTTAATCTGAAACGCCCTGCCCAGATAAATACCGCAGTCAAAAAGCTTCTCGGCCTCCTTGCCGGAGGCCCCCGCCAATATCGCCCCGCTCGATAGAGGAGAGGCGAATGAGTAGCAGGCAGTCTTATAGTCGTATATCCGGTAGATTTCATCTTTAGAGATATCTGCAATGTCCTTGAGGCCTGCCAGCAATTCGATAAATTCTCCGCTTCCGGTATAGATGGCCGCCTCGATAAATTTCTTAAGGGCAGCCTCTTTGCGCGCCTGGTTTTCTTTGACCTGCAGAAATGCATGGATGCCGATGGCATACATTACATCTCCCGCGACGATAGCAAGATCCTGGCCGCTAAACCTTACGCCCTTTAGACCTGCGAGATAATTGTCGAGTATCACGTGTAAAGACGGCCTGCCGCGGCGGGTAGCGGATTTATCGATGATGTCGTCATGCACCAGCATAAAATCGTGCAGTAGCTCCAGCGCCAGCGCGCTGGTATAAAGACGCGGGGCTGGTTTTTTGGCGAAGCCGAGATAGCCGATTACGAAGAGCGCCGGCCGGATACGCTTGCCGTCCCGCAGGGCGAATTCCCTGATGCGCCTGAATAAGAGGGGGGATATTTTGGTGAGGCCGTATTGCTTGTTTATGTCAGCGAGGAAACGCGGAAGTTCTTTCTCGAGTTTATTTTTTATTTTGGAAAACATGCACTTATGGTATCATATAAATAAAAATAAGACAATATCTACTTATGGTTAAATCCATAGCAAGGAATGCGGCAAGGGCATTGAGGTTGCCTTTTATTGGCACCAGCATCCTGCCTTTTGTTTTGGGCTCGCTGGCCGCCCCAGTTCGCTTTTGCGCATGGGGGTTTATCCTGGGGCTGGCGGCAGTGATAGGCACGCACCTCGGAGCCAATATGATTAATGATTATGCCGATTCCTGTTCCGGTGCGGACTGGCAGGATAGGAAATTTTACGGTTTTTTCGGAGGCTCAAAGTTAATCCAGGAAGGGATTCTGGGAGAACGTTTTTACCTGGCGGCCGCAATCTTCTGTTTCCTTGCGGCAGGAGTTGCTGTTTTGGGGCTAAGCACGCTTTTAAAAACTGACTTACCGGTTATTTGTTATCTTCTTATCCTGGCGGCCGGAGTTTCTTATTCTTATGGCCCCTTGCGGTTCTCTTACTGTAGGTTAGGAGAGATAACGATCTTTATACTCTTCGGACCGGCGCTGGTAATGGGAGGGTATTTTATCCAGAGCGGCGTATTCCCCGATATCAGGAGCCTTGTCCTTTCGCTGCCGGCGGGGTTTTTGACTACCGCGATACTTTTCGCCAATGAGGTACCCGATTACCCTGAGGACACCAGGTGCGATAAATTTACCTGGGTTACCATGACGGGCCCCAGGCATTCGTATATACTTTACGCCTTTATCATGCTGGCGGCATTTTTATCGGTTCTCTTGGCCATTTTTTTGGGTTACCTTCATAGAACCGCATACCTGGCTTTTATTTTTATCCCTATGGTTTTTAAGGCGACCGTCATTTTAAAGAGAAGTTTTACCGATAAGGGAAAATTGATAAAATCCTCCAGGCTGACTATTCTCGTGCACTCCTTTGTTAACGCCAGTCTGATAATAGGGTCGTTAATATGAAGAAGGTATTAATCCTGGGGTGCGGTTTTGCGGGTTTGAGCGCGGCGGCGGAGTTCTGCCGCGCCAGGAGCGGATTCGAGGTAACGGTTATAGACAAGAAGAGATACCTTGATTTTCTGCCGTTGCTGCCTGACGTTATCGGGAGGGGGATTAATGCGGAATATCTAAGGTTTCCATTGGCAGCCGCAGCCGTAAGGCTCGGTTTTACTTTTGTAAATGCCTATGTCGGTTCTTTGGACCCTTCAGCCAGGCGGGTTATCAGCTCAGCGGGCGAATTCGGCTATGATTACCTGTTGCTTGCCAGCGGCTCAGAGACGAATTTCTACGGTAATGCCCAGGCCGCAAGGTCAGCTTATAAACTTGATGACGCAGGAGATGCCGTGAATATACTACTGGCCCTGGAGCGTAGAAAGCTGGATTGCTGCGTGGTTTCCGGAGGAGGTTATACCGGCATCGAGATAGCCACAAACCTGCGGCTGTATTTTTCCAGGAGGGGGGAGGATAAAGAAATTATTATTATTGAGAAATCCCCTTCTATCCTGGGGCCGCTGCCGTCCTGGATGAAGGGGCATGTTTACAATAACCTGAGAGGTCTGGGCATACGTGTTCTTGCCAATACCGTAATTGAACAGATAGAAGAACGCAGCCTAAGGGCGGCCGGCGAAATATTCAATAACAGTATGTTGGTCTGGGCAGCAGGGGTTAGGGTAAGCGACATTGTTAGGGGGGAGGCTTTTGAGAGAAACCCGCAGGGCAGATATAAGGTTGATGAATTCTTGCGCCTTTGCGATAATTGTTTTGCAGCGGGTGACGCATCCTGTTTTTCTTTTCGCGGCGGCTTTCTGCGCATGGCAGTGCAATTTGCGATTAGCCAGGGTGCCTGCGCCGGCCGCAATATTATTAATGCCGCAGAGGGCAGGAAGCTTAAAAGATACGAACCGCACGATCTGGGTTATATCATCCCGATGGCCAACAATAATTCCTGCGGCCAGGTCCTGGGCATATCGGTTAAGGGGGCGGCGCCTACCGCGCTTCATTATTTGATGTGTCTTTACCGCTCCCTGGGATGGCGCAATAGAGCGGGAATTATCAGGGGATTATTTAAAAAGAGGAGGTAGCTATGGATTGGGCAAGCCTGGTATTGAGGTTAGGGTTGGGGATTATATTTATAGGACACGGTTGCCAGAAGGCCTTCGGGGCGCTTGGGGGTTCCGGTATAAAGGGTTTTGCCGGGATGCTGTCTTCGCTGGGGTTTGCCCCGGCGTTATTCTGGGCATACCTGGCAGGCTATACCGAGTTGGTCTGCGGGGTTTTTCTTGTCTTGGGTATATTGACGCGTTTAAGCTCGACGCTGCTTTTGGTATTGATGGCGGTAGCAGTCTATAAGGTGCATCTTGCGAAGGGTTTTTTCCTCTCCGCAGGAGGATTTGAATACGGTTTCCTGATTATCTGCGCCTGCATCGCGCTTATACTGATGGGGGGAGGAAGATTGGGCCTTACGCCCAAGCTTTAAAGATGGAGAATAAAATCCAGGTATCAGTGGTTCTTCCCTGCCTGAACGAAGAAGACGGGATAGGTCCCTGTATCCGTAAGATTCGCGGCGTCTTCCAGAATCAAGGGATTAACGGCGAGATAATCGTGGTGGACAATTCTTCCCTTGACCGTTCGCGCGAAATCGCAGCATCGCTCGGAGCCAGGGTTATCACAGAAGAGCTGCGCGGCTACGGTGCGGCATACCTGCGCGGGCTCAGGGAAGCCAGGGGCGATTTTATCGTTATAGGAGACAGCGACGGCAGCTACGATTTCGAAGAGCTGCCTAAGTTTATCAGCCCGCTTAAGGAAGGGTGCGACTTCGTAATCGGCTCGCGCTTTAAGGGGAGGATTGAGAATGGCGCCATGCCATGGCCTAACCGCTACATCGGGAACCCCCTGCTTTCCGGGATGTGCCGGATATTTTTTCACACCCGGCTCTCCGATATCCATTGCGGGATGCGCGCTTTTACCAGGCAGGCCTATGCTAAGATGAAGTTGAGGACCAAGGGGATGGAATTCGCAACGGAGATGGCAGTGGCGGCGCTTCAGAATGACCTTAAGATCTGCGAGGTGGCGGTCAATTATTATCCGCGCCTGGGAAGGTCGAAACTCAAGCCTTTCTTTGACGCATGGAGACATATCCGCTTTATGCTTTTTTATTGTCCTGCCTGGCTCTATTTTGTTCCGGGGACTTTAGGTTTCGTCTTAGGCATAACGATACTGTTGCTGCTCTCGCGGGGGCCGGTTTTATTCCTGGGCAGGTATTGGGGTATCCATGTCATGATTTTTGCCGGCTCCCTTTGCATCCTGTCGTATCAGGTGCTCAATACCGGTATCTACGCCCATACCTATGCCATCCGGGAGGGATTATTGAAATACGATAGGCTTACGCTGTTTCTGAAGCGCCATTTTACGCTGGAGCGCGGTATAATGGCGGGGGCAGTTATTTTTGCGATAGGGCTGGGGATAAACATCTGGATATTCGCGGAGTGGTTCCTGAAGGATTTCGGCGCCTTGCACCGTATCAGGGAATCCATTCTTTCCATGGCCCTGCTTATCATCGGCATACAGACGTTTTTTTCGTCATTTTTTATCAGTCTTTTGTTTATGAGCGGCGAGGAACGTTAAGGTGGAGGCCGATTTCCATAAAAAGATAGAAGAGCTTATCCGGAAGGATGGACGCTATAAGCCCGACGCCTATGAGTTTATGATGCAGGCGCTCTGGTTTACCCAGAAGAGACTGAACCGTTCGGCTCATGTTACTGCCAGGGAGCTTCTGGAAGGCGTGCGCGATTACGGCCTCAGCCATTACGGGCCCATGACCAGAAGCGTATTTGAGCACTGGGGTATAAGGTGCACCGATGATTTCGGAGAAATCGTATTCAATATGATTGATTCCGGGCTGATGAAGAAGTCCGAGAATGACAGCCGCTTGGATTTTCAAGATGTTTATAGTTTTGAGGAGGCCCTGGACATTTTCAGGGTTAATAAAAAATGAAAAGTTTTACGCGTTACCTCTGGTTCAATACCGCCAGGCGCCAGGAGCTTCTCAATATTACGCCTAAGCTTCAGGATGCGTTAAGGGAGAGCGGAATAAAGGAAGGGCTTTGCCTGGTAAATGCGATGCACATAACCTCGAGCGTTTTTATTAACGATGATGAGGAAGGGCTGCACCAGGATTTTGCCGAGTGGCTCCAGAAACTCGCGCCTTACGGCAAGGATAAATACCGCCATAACCTTAGCGGGGAGGATAACGCCGATGCCCACCTCAAGAGGACTATCATGGGAAGGGAAGTGGTAATAGCAATAACCAGGGGGGAATTGGATTTTGGGCCGTGGGAGCAGGTTTTCTACGGGGAGTTCGACGGGCAACGCAGAAAGCGGGTGCTTGTTAAAATCATAGGGGAGTAGGGCATGAAAGTGCGTATTTATTATCACGATACGGATTGCGGGGGAGTGGTTTATTACGCCAATTACCTGAAGTACCTCGAGCAGGGGCGTACCGAGTTTCTTGAGGATAAAGGCATATCCATCGGCGAGCTTTCCGGTGATGGCGTGCTTTTTGTGGTGGCGCGCCAAGAGATAGATTATAAGGCGCCTGCTTATTACGCCGATACCTTAGAGGTAATTACGCGCCTGGAGGATATCTCGCATGTCAAGATGGTTCTGTCATCTCAGATAAAAAACCAGGACGGCAAGACTATCTGCCTTGCCAGGACTATCCTGGTGTGCGTCGGGAAGGATTTGAAACCCATGGCGTTACCGCAGGATGTCCGCAAGGCGTTAGAGTAGAACGGGGGTATGCATGAAAAAAGAGCTTATTGTCGTTGGAGATAGGGTATTGGTTGCTCCTGACGAAGGGCAGGAGCGCACCGATACGGGTTTATATCTTCCGGACGGCGTAAAGGAAAAAGAGAAAATCCAGGGGGGTATTATCGTTAAAATCGGGCCCGGTTATCCGGTGCCTGACCCTACTGCCTTGGAGATAGAACCGTGGCAGGCTCCCAAAGCAGAGAGGCGCTACTTTCCCCTCCAGGCCAGGGAGGGGGATTATTGCGTTTTCCTGAGGAGCTCCGGAATTGAGGTCGAATACGAAAAGAAAAAATACCTAGTAGTGCCGCACGCGGCAATACTTCTATTGGTAAGGGGAGGTTTCCCGGTAAAGGAAGAGGATGACATCTGAAAAAAAGAGAGCGTAATCTGCGGGGTAGAAGTTGCGAATAAAGGCGGGTATAAATTTTTCGTCAGGTCCAAGGATTACGAATTCTTGACCGACATCAGGGGGGGGAAGGCATGAGTCCTCCTGACGTGCTGCCGGGGAGCCTGGGAAGCTGTATAGGCGTTTACGTACGTAAATACCTGGAAGGCGCAAAATTAGCGGCTGGGTTAAAGCTCAAGATAGAAGCTGATTTTCCCAAGGAGCCGCCGATGTGTTTTAAGGAGATCAAGGTAACTATCTATTTAGAGGGGGTAGAACTGGATGAGTGCCGCCTGGCCATGATGGAATTCATCAAGAACTGCCCTGTCCATAATACCTTAAAGGCATCCCCCGCCATCAGTATTAATCTAGGGTAATCTCAATAATATTTTTTCCGGAAGCGCGGGTTAAGGAGAGAAAATTCCGGCGAAGGATTAGTATGCTGCTCGTTTCGTTCCTTTGTTCTATCGTGCTGCCGTTTATTTTTGCCAGGCAGATACGGTAGGAGCCGAAATCCTTGCGCCCCTTATTCATAAAACGGATTTCGAGGTTTCTTTTAAGAAAAGATGTTTTTACAGCGATCCCGTCGCTATCCTTAAATTGTACGGCGGTTAATTTAGGCTCAATCATTAGATCCCCATAGCTGCCTTTTACCCCAAAGACCTCCGTCAGGAACGTAAAAACCATCCAGCTGGCTGAGCCGGTAAGATAAGCGTACATCCCGCGGCCTTCATTGTTGAAGTATTCGGGTAGGCAGGGGTAAATCCTGCTCTTTTTGCTGTTGATCGCCATGCGGTATATGGAGTTAAGAACTTCGAAGCCTTCCTTGGCAAAACCCCGTTTATACAGGGCATAGCCGAACATTACTGCCATGTGGTTAAAAAAGGCGCCGTTTTCCTTGTCGCCGTAAATAAATGAGAATGCCCTCCCCATATTCAGCTGGTCGCTTTTGAAATCCGTATTGAGCCGGAACCCGCCGAGCACGGTATCCCGAAGATGTTTTTTTACATTGGCAAGTAAAGATTTTATCTGTGCGCCGGTTGCTATTCCGCTCATCAGAGGGAAGACCTGGCCGGTCAAGGTCATGCGTACAATGCCCTTTATGCCTTCCAGCCTTTTGCCTCCGTCGTTGTAATAACCGTTAAAGAATCCTTCCTTAAGCCATTCCTTCTTGCAGATGTGCCGGCTGAGCCAATCTGCCTTCTTGCCGATGTCATTTATTAAACTCTCGACGGAGATAGTTGCTTTTTTGCCTCTGACGCACTGGTTTACCGCAGAGAAGTATTTTTCCAGCAGTTTGCGTTTTGCTGCGGCGTTCTCGTAATCCAGGGGTTTTGCCAGCGTATCAAGGAGTAGCAGCAGTTCTTTCATCAGGGCTACTTTTTTCAACCCCGAGCGTTCCAGTATTTCGCAGATAGCCTTGAGGTTCTGGGCGTACAGGCAGCTGAATGCGACGCTCTCCCCGTAACTTGCCGCCATATCCAGGCCGTCATTCCAGTCTGCGCCTTCAAGCCGGATGCTGTTGTGGGAGCCGACGTTAAAAAACTGCACCAGGTTTTCTACCAGCAGATGCTCCAGGATGCTGCCCAGGTAGGTTTTCCCGCTTTTGGTTTTAAGCTTGTTTGCGTCACTTTCTTCCCAGCCGCGGTCAATCAAAGAGCTACGGGAGAGCTGGCGGTCCCGGAAATAAGGGGCCTCTTCCAGCAGTATCCTGAAATCCCCGCTTTGATTGATATATAAATGCGTTGTGATTAATGGCCAGGCACCGTGGTCCATCCAGACGCGGCTTATGCCGTTGCGGTCGGCAATAAATTCACCGGGTTTAGCTCCGATGACGGTGGCGTTGGAGCCGTCGATGCGTACCCCGGAGAAATTGCTTACGAGCAGCGGCCTTACGGATTGAGGCTCAAGCAGCGTCAGGGAAAGGCAGTCCTGCCAGAGGTCGCGCCAACCCCTCCCGCCCTTGCCGTAGTCAAAGTCCGGGAGGAATGAGCAGCCGAATATCTTTCTCAAAACCGGCTGGATGTTTACCCACCCGAACCAGTTATCAAAGGTTTTATCCGAGGTATCAACCGATATGGAGCCGGATTTTTCCTGCCAGAAGCTCTTCGTTTGCCTGAGAGAATCCTCTATTTTTTCATTCGTGTTGAATTTCTTGAGAATGGAGGATGTTCCCTTGTTGTCTTTGGCTATCCCCATGATAATGATATAAGAACAGGATTTTCCGGGGGAGAGGGTTGCGGGTTTGAACCTTAAGGCGCCGATTGCCTCTTTGCCTTGGATCCTGTAGTTTTGGCCGGGGGGCATATTTTTAAATACCGCTTCAGGAGTTTCGAGATCGCCGGCTTCTCCGCAGAATTCTTCTTGGCTGGCGTAGATATATTGCGGGCTGCGTGATTTTTCGTCCGTCCCTAATACGAAATACGAAACAGGGTCCTTGCTGTGCCCTGATTCATCAAAGAAGAGGGAGCCGGTTACGATAACCCCGTTTTTGTCTATTCTTACGCGGTTTAAGAGCGAGCTGACGTGGCGGTGGTCGCGTAACCTGTTTGCGGAGCGGCCAAATATAGGTATGGCTGAGGTGGCGGTGAATCTTATCTTGCGCCGCGATATATTAGTCAAGGTTACCCGCATGATTTCCACCGGCTCATTGCTGGCCGGGACAAAAGAGGTGATTTTAGCTTCCAGCCCGATGTTTTTATTGCGGCGGGTCACCTTATGCCATAATAGTCCTGCCTCTAGTGAAAACTTATCCCTTCGTATAGTATTGATGTCTTTGCTTGTTCCGGTGGCAGACCAGATTCTCCGTGGATTGATGTAAATCCAGAAGTTGCGGCTGGACCTGGAATTGCTTAAGTCCAGGCGCGAAACCGGCTCGAGCAAAAAGTGGTTGTTGTCGGTTTTTATGTCCCCGTGAAGGTCGGGCGTAATGGAGGACATGAAGGGATAGCTGTTAGCGAGAGGAAAATAGAGGGCGTTGATTTTATGCGCATTTTCCGAGATAAAGGTGCCCCGGTTATCGCTGAATTGCCAGAGGGGTTCTTCCATAATTCCCTCAATTTAACACAAGCCCTCAGTTTTTGCAAGCAAAAAGCAGGGACGGTTCTCAAGGGCGGTTAAAAGTGTCCCCGCCAGGAGGATACTTTTGTTTTGACGAAACAGTGCGACGTGGATATAATTGATAGGATGAAAATCAATATTAAGGTAAAGCCGAATTCCAGCCGAGAAAAGATAGAGAGACTCGCTCAAGGCCAGTTTATTCTATGGGTGAAGGCTCCGGCAAAGGAAGGCAAGGCCAATGAGGCAGCGCTAAAATTATTAAGCGCATATTTTGATATCCCCAAGAGCAGATTCATGATAATCCGCGGTAATGCCGCAAGGGATAAGCTCGTAGAGATAATATGATGGAGGGGCGTTGATGCCAAGGTCCGTAGTTTTGCTCAGTTATTCCGGCTGCCTTATACCGTTATTGCTTGTTTTGAATTCCCTCTTCGGATGGATACTCCTGAGTTTTAAATACTGGCTCCTGAGCGAAGCGGTATTATTACTGTTGTTGGTTTTCAATTCCTTTATATTTACCAGGAGGGCGTTTTCGGGCAGCCGGCAGCAGCGGCGCAGCGATGTGATAGACGTTGAGGGTGAAGTCGTAGACGGAAAAGAGGAGCCGAAGAAGAGCCTCAATAATTAAGAGACGCCTTCCAGGTTAATCTGAAAAGCTTCTCCGCTTTGATGAGAAAAACGTCTCCAGTATCGTATAAAAATTAATTGACTTATTTTTTTTATTATGTTATCGTAGGGGCTTAATTTTAGTTATAAGGAGGAATACATGGCTGGTTTTGATATTCTCTGGTTGGCGCCTATAGGTTCAATCCTGGCACTTTCGTTTGCTTTTTATCTGGCTCTTTACATCCTAAGGAATAGCGAAGGCAACGAGAAAATGCGCGAGATAGCCGAGGCAGTAAAGATTGGCGCCAGGGCATATCTAAAAAGACAATACCTGGGCGTTTCTTTGTTCTTCGCAGTAGTATTCATTATCCTTTTGGTATTGGCATTTAAAAACTACCTTGTAATTTTTGTGCCCTTTGCATTTTTGACCGGGGGGTTCTTTTCGGCGCTCTCCGGATTCATCGGCATGACCATTGCTACCGAGGCATCCAACCGTACTGCCGCAGCAGCCAGCAAGAGCCTGAACTCAGGATTGCGCATAGCGTTTTCAAGCGGCGCGGTAATGGGGTTGAGCGTAGTGGGGCTGGGGCTCCTGGATCTGTCTATCTGGTATTATTTCCTTAATTGGTATTATTCAACCCATCCCATTCTTATCGGGGGCGATAAAATAGCAGCAATTACTTCTACGATGTTATGCTTCGGCATGGGCGCGAGCTCCCAGGCGTTATTCGCCAGGGTAGGCGGAGGTATTTTTACCAAAGCCGCTGACGTAGGCGCTGATTTGGTAGGCAAGATTGAGGCAGGCATTCCGGAAGATGACCCCCGTAACCCCGCGGTTATCGCGGATAATGTCGGGGATAATGTCGGTGATGTTGCCGGCATGGGCGCCGACCTCTACGAATCTTACGTCGGCTCAATCGTTGCCACTTCGGCATTGGGGGTTGCGGCGGGATTAGGATTGGCCGGCGTTACCGTTCCCATGGTTATGGCAGCGGTGGGGGTACTTTGCTCAATTATCGGAACGTTCTTCGTGAAGAGCGGAGAGCAGGCTACCCAGAGCGCGCTGCTTTTGGCATTAAGGAAGGGCATATTTGCCAGTTCCATATTAGTAGCAATAGTTTCATATTTTCTGATCAGGGCTGTATTAGGCGTTGAGCATATAGGTATTTATTGGTCCGTGCTTGCAGGGCTCTTGGCAGGGGTCTTGATAGGCTTGAGCACGGAATATTTTACCTCCAGCCATTTTAAGCCCACGCGTTTCATCGCAGAGCAGTCATTAACTGGTCCGGCTACCGTTATTATTGGAGGGATTTCCGTCGGAATGATGTCGACTGCCGTGCCGGTAATAGTGGTGGGGATGGCGATATTGGCAAGTTATTTCCTGGCAGGCGGCACAGCAAACCCGGCCGCCGGCCTTTACGGAGTTGCCATTTCAGCCGTAGGCATGCTTTCTACCTTAGGTATAACCCTGGCTACCGACGCCTATGGCCCGGTAGCGGATAATGCCGGCGGGAACGCCCAGATGGCAGAGCTTGATCCCGAAGTCAGGAGAAGAACCGATGCCCTGGATGCGTTAGGCAATACCACTGCCGCTACCGGAAAGGGGTTTGCCATCGGCTCCGCAGCGCTCACAGCCCTGGCGCTTATCGCGGCGTACAAAGACCAGGTACTGCTTATTTCCAGGGAACGCGGTTTAAATATAGATATGGGCCTTGAGCTTATGGATCCCAGGGTTTTGGTGGGGGTTTTTATCGGAGGAATGCTTCCGTTTTTGTTTTGTTCCATGACCATGCGCGCGGTAGGCAGGGCAGCAGGCAAGATTGTAGTTGAGGTGCGCAGGCAATTCAAAGAGATCGTCGGACTTATGGAATATAAGGTTAAACCGGATTATGCCCGTTGTGTACATATTGCTACTGCCGCGGCGCAGAAGGAAATGGTGTTACCTGCGCTTATGGCGATTATCGCCCCTCTTTCAGTGGGGATCCTGGTAGGGGTTAAGGCTGAGGCAGGTCTTTTGGCAGGGGCAACGGTCAGCGGTTTTGTGCTGGCGATAATGATGGCTAATTCCGGCGGCGCCTGGGATAATGCCAAGAAGTATATTGAGGAGGGCCATTACGGAGGCAAAGGCTCTCCTGCCCACAAGGCCGGCGTGGTCGGTGACACTGTCGGCGACCCGTTTAAGGATACCTCAGGGCCGAGCCTTAATATCCTGATTAAGCTGATGTCCATGGTCTCTATTGTTTTTGCCGCCTTCATCATATCCAATTCCCTTTTAAAATAGGGACGGTTCTGGAAGCGAACTAAGGCTGTTCTCCCCCCTCCCTATAGGGGGGGCAGTTCTGTTTTGACTTGAGAACCGTCCCTATTTTTTATATTGGCTAGTCTCTTAACAGTGGTATAATAAAAGCGCAATGGATGATCTGCAGTTTGTGCAGAGATGCGTCAAGGGGGACGCTCTGGCTTGGGACGAATTCATCTCTCGGTATTCCCGCCTGGTATACAACTATATCCACAGCATGCTCGGATTGCATGGCATCTACCGCCCCGCACAGGACAGCGTCAGCGATCTCTTCCAGGAAATATTCCTTTCCCTCATCAAAGATGATTTTAGAAAACTGAGAACCTTCAAGGCAAAGAACGGCTGCAGTCTAGCCAGTTGGCTGCGGCAGGTAACCATCAACCACACCATCGATTATTTGCGTAAGGCCAGGGTCAGCGTATCATTGGAAGAAGAGGATTCCAGAGGCACAGCCCTTAAGGACAATCTTGCAGATGACGCTCCGACAGCCCTGGATGAATCTATCCGGCAGGACAAGTTAGCGCATTTAGAGGATTGTATCTCGCGCCTGGAAGCGGATGATAGGTATTTCCTGGAGCTCCATCTTAACCGCGGATTTAGCTTAGAGGAGCTAAAAGATATTTTAAAAATAGGCCGGGGAGCAGTGGATATGCGTAAGTCACGCATTATCGAAAGATTACGCGATTGCTTTCAGAAAAAGGGTTTTGTAATGCCCCGGAGGGCAGAATGTTAAAGTTAGATTTAAGGAGTTTTTACGTCTATTATGTCGGGAGGATAGCAATAAAATGCCGGAGAGTTTGGAAGATTTAATCAAGTTGGTTTATCGCGGGTGGAAGGCAGGGCGGGCCCGGAAGATCCGAGAGCATCCCGCCGATGAAGAGCTGGTTTGTCTGGCCGAAGGCAGGCTTTCTCCAAAAGAATCCAGGGCGGTGAAATCGCACCTGGCAGAATGCGATGAATGCGGGAGTAAATTCAGCGCCTATGTTAAGCTGCGGCTTCTACCGGAAGGGCAATTGGAGGCGCCTCTGGCTTTGAAAGAAAGGTTAAAGGCGCTTCTGGTTCAGAATTCCGGCAAGCCCGTGCTGGAGATATTTTTACGCTTTAAGGAGAAGATGCTGGAATTGGTCAGCACCAGCGGGGATGTCCTGGTGGGGCAGGAGTTGGTGCCCGCGCCTTTATTGCGGGCGCGCAGGATAGGCGATTTCAAAGACGGTATCGACATCTTCAGGGATTTCGAAAAAATCAGAGTAGAGGTTAAGATTGAAAAGAAGGGAGGCGGTAATTTTAATCTGCAGATATCGGCAAAAGAGAAACAAACCCAGAGGCCGCTTCGCGATATCAGGGTAACCCTTATAAAGGATAAGCTTGAGCTTGAATCTTATCTGGCTGATAGCGGCGGAGTTAACTTTGAGAATCTTACTTTTGGTAAATACCGTATTGAAATAAGCGATACCCCGGGTATTCTTGCCTCTGTTGTTTTGGATGTAAGGATATAGCTTGTATGTTAGCCGAACGCAATGCCTTGGTTTTGGAGATACTTAAACAGGGAGATGGCCTGGCAATGGGCGTTTTTGAGCGTAAAGATGTTTCTGCGACCCTCAGGCACTACAGTAGTTCCGGCGTCT
>JBAZKK010000023.1:0-16989 GCA_041650795.1 Candidatus Omnitrophota bacterium
TCAGGCACTACAGTAGTTCCGGCGTCTCAATCCGCGAAATAACTAATTTCTGCAAAGAGGAAACCCTCCTTTTGAACCGCAATTTCAAGAAAGCGGAATTCGACATAGGGGCAATAGATGGCCTTAAGAAAACCGGACAGCTCCTCTGGGACCATCTTTTGAGCGCAGCGGTGAAAGACCGCTTAAAAAGCACCATTATCAAGGACCTGGTTTTGTCTTTAGACGAAGACCTGATAAATATCCCCTGGGAACTGTTTTATGACGGCAAGGATTTCTTGTGCCTTAAGTTTAATATCGGCAGGCTCATCCGCACCAGCCAGGAGTTACGCCCGCTGCAATACCGCAGTCCTGCCGGGCCGCTTAAGATGCTCATCATCGCCAATCCTACCGGCGACCTGAAATCCGCTTATAACGAAGGTCTCTACATCAAGAATCAATTCGACCGTCGCCCAAGCGAGGTCAGGATTGATTTTAAGTCTACCAGTATCGATACCCTCTACCTCAAGAAGAATATGCGGGATTACGATATCCTGCATTTTGCCGGGCATTGCGAATACGACGCTGCCCGCCCCCGACAGAGCGGATGGGTATTGGCTGATGCCAGGTTCACGGCAGGGGATATCATGGCATTGTCGGAGAGTGCTTCCATGCCGGCCCTGGTATTTTCGAATGCCTGCTATTCCGCTGGCCGGACGCCCGATGAGATAGCGTTGGATTACCATGAGAAGACCTATAGCATCGCCTCGGCATTTTTATTTTCCGGCACCACGCATTACATCGGAGCGATACGGCGGATAGAAGACGAAACCAGCCGTTTATTTGCGCGCGAGTTTTATGCGCAGCTGATTAAGGGGGAGACAGTCGGCAGTTGCCTGCGTCAGGCGCGCTTGCAGATCATCAAGGAATACGGCAGGGGCGCGGCAGGATGGATGAGCTATATCCTTTACGGCGACCCGAACCTTGTTTTATTTAAGCCGCGCTCAAGGCCCGAGGCGCCGATGTTGCTGTTAAAAAAGAGGGTTTATCATCACCGTAAGCGGTTATCGCGGCTGGCTATAATAACAGGGGTAATCCTGGCAGTATTTCTTGCCTGGGTTCTTGCGCCGAGCATCAACCCCGATACCTATTTCTTGTTTGCCAGGACCCAGCGGTTTTATGCACGGGGCGATAATGAATCGACGATTAGGTCTGCTCTGCGGATTATCGGCAGGGAACCTACGTTCTTAGGGGTCTATCCTTTGCTGGCAGATGCCTACCAAAGGGTGGGGATGAGCGAGGAGGCCTTGAAGATTTATTTTGACTATGCGCTTTATGCACAGAAGAAACGCGATAATAAGCACATGGCATCAAGCTACATCAGTATCGGATGGTGTTATCAACAATCCGGCGATTACGAGAAGGCCCTTGATTTCTATAGTCGCGCACTCGCCTTAAGCAGGAAAAAACGCGATAAGTTTAATGAGGCGGTAGCGCTCAGGAAGCTGGCGGTATGGTATATTGATAATGAGAAATATGACCGCGCACTTGAGCTGTTGACCAAAAGTTCGGAGATCAACCGCGAAAGGCGACGCATCAGCGCCTACAGTTATAACCTGGCGTGCGATTATTTTGATATCGGCCTCGTCTTTGCCAATAAGGATGATCTTAAGGCTGCCAGGGATTTCTACCGCAAGAGCCAGGGGATCTTCGAAAAGATGAGATTCGGCAGGGAGCTCAGCGATTGCTATTTTAATCTCGGAGAGATTTGTCTTTTTGACAAAGAGTATCACAAGGCAAAGGAATACTATCTTAAGGGGCTCAGAATAGACGAGTTTCATCAGAATAAACCGAGTATCGCCGCAGATTATAATATGCTTGGAGAGTTGTGTTTTGAAATGGGGGATGTTAAAGAAGCGGAGGAGTTTTTTAATAAAGGGGTTTTGCTATCACGCCAGATAAACGCGCAGCCGGAATTGGCCGAATCTTATGAGAACCTCGGGATTTTATATAAAGCAAAAAGGGATATGGCGAAATCGCGGGAGTTCTCCAGAAAGGCCCGGGAGATTTACCGTCGCATGAACCTTCCTGCCGATTAGGGGGATCGAATTCGCCCCCCCGGGGGGGGTAGCATATCCTGCCGCAAAACCCTGTTTTTAGACACGTAAGCCGTTAATATTATAAGTGTTAAGTTGTTTTAAAAAAGTTCTTATTTTACTGGATTTTTTTAAAATAAATGGTATAATTTTTTAATTAGAACTTTACTATTCACGGGATGATCATATGAACAATACCTTTTATCTGAATATCTCGACTGCCGAAAATCTAGGGATAGGTCTTTTCAAATACCAGCTTACCTCCCCGGGAAGGTTTATCATTACAAATTCCGCCTTGGTACATATGCTGGGCTATCTCTCCAAGGTTGATTTTAAGAGGGTTACGCTGGATGACCTTTTCCTGCGCCCCTACGAGAAGGAAAAGTTTATCGCGCTTCTTAAAGAACAAGGGAAGGTAAAGTTTTTCGAGACGCTTTTTAAATCAAAAGACGGCGGCTCGATCTGGGTTGCCATTACCGCTTCGCGCGTGCTTGTCAATAATAAAAGGTACTATGCCGAGGGCATTATCGAGAATATCACCGAGCATAAGGAGACAGAAGAAAAGCTTGAATTAGAGAGGGATTTTATGCAGGGGCTCCTGGACAGCATCCCGGATGCCATCTATTTCAAGGATCGCCAGAATAAGATTATCAAGGTAAATAAATTTTATGCCGAAGGCGCAAAACTCAAATACCAGGATATTATCGGAAAGACCGATTTTGATTTCTTCCCGCGCGAACAGGCCCAGAAAATGTTTGAGGATGATAATTACGTCTTGAGCGGCAGGTCCATTATCGGCAAGATAGAGCGTACTCTTCTGCCCAACGGCACCTGGAACCAGGTCATTACCACCAAGATACCTATGTATGACCGCGGCGGAAATATCATCGGAACCATGGGTATCACCCGCGACATGACGGCTTACGCCAATCTCGAGAGGGAACGCCTGGAGATGCTGATTAATACCGTGATGGTTTTGGGCAAGGCCATGGAGATGCGCGACCCCTATACCTTCAGCCATAACCGTAAGGTCGCAGATATCTCCGAGAAGATCGGCAAGGCCTTGGGCTGGGACGAGAACCGGCTTTTAGGAATGAAGCTTGCCGGCGAGTTGCACGACCTGGGAAAAATAAGCATTCCGCTGGATATACTCAATAAGCCTGGTAAACTCAGCGACCTTGAATTTAAGCTTATCCAGGAACACGTAGTAAAGTGTTACGACCTTTTCAAGGATGTCAAATTTCCGTTTTCGCTGGCAGATATCGTTTACCAGCACCATGAGCGCCTCGACGGCACCGGCTATCCCCGCGGCCTCAAAGGGCAGGACATAAGTCAGGAAGCACGCGTGCTGGCAGTAAGCGATGTGCTGGAAGCAATGACGTCTCACCGCCCCTACCGCGAGGCCTTAGGCCTGGATAAAGCGATGGAAGAACTTAAGAAAGGCAACGGCGAGAAATACGACTCCCAGATAGTGGAAATAGTGATTCACCTTGTTTCTGACAACGGTAACAAAATCTTCTGGTCTACGAATTAAGGCCTTCCTCAGCGTCAATCCTCAATAGTTAAAAATTAAAGTTAGATTCATTTTCTTGCCCCGTCTATTATTACGGGAGGCAAGAGGGATGAGAAAAACATTCTTGGTTTGCATGCTTTTATTATGCGGTACAGGTTCCGCTCAGGCAGAGCTTGCCTGGAACGATATAAGTTGCGGTAATACCGGCCTTACCGGTATTTTAACCGATTCCGCCGATTCGGCCCTGTTATATGCCGGTTCAAGAGCCGGTGTTTTAAAGAGCCTGGACGGAGGCAAGAATTGGCGCAATGTCCTGCCGTTGAGAGGAGGGGGAGCCGGGGTCAATCTTCTTTATTTTAATATTTTTGATAATAAGATTGTTTATGCCGTTACTTCCCGGGGGTTGTACAGGAGCAACAACCGGGGTGAGAATTGGCTTAGGATTTTTCGGGGGAGTAACTACCTGGATGGCGATTGCACCGCGCTTGCCGTTTTGCCGGAAATTATTTACCTCGGTACGCGGGGAGGGCTTTTTGCAAGCCGGGATAACGGCCGCAGTTGGAGCAGGGAAAGCGGCCGGATAGGCAAAGAAGATATCAAGGCCATAGGTTGTTCGCTAAAGGATAAATTTATTTATGTTGCTTCTTGCGGCGGCATATACCGGGCAATACCCGGAGAGCAGGAGTGGGGGAGGATTTTCGTAGCTTATCCGCAGGCAGATAATGGCGATAGAGAAGAAGCCGCTGAAAAGGAAGAGACAGATAACGGCGCACAGATAAATTATTTGAGTGTTGAGCAGACCAGCGGAGATATTTACGTTGCCACAAGGCGGGGGGTTTACCGGAGCATTGACAGAGGACAGAGCTGGAAGTCGCTCGCCGATTACGGGTTGCTTAGCCGCAACGTCAAGTTTATTCTTGCGGCACGGGATTCCAGGGTTTATGCTGTTACGGACTCCGGCATATTTCTTTATTTCGGCGAGCGCTGGCTGGAATTGTCTTTTGGCTTGGCTGCCGGGGAATTGCGTGCCGTTGCTTGCGATAAAGAGGATAACCTTTATGCCGCCTCTGAGATGGGATTATTCAGGGCAGTCATAAAAGATAGAGTCTATGATGAGAGTGACAATAGCGCTGTCTGTCGCTATCAAGGCGAGCTCCAAATTAATGAAGTGCAGCAGGCAGCGATTAAATACGCCGAGGTAGATCCTGAGAAGATTATACGTTGGAGAAAGCAGGCAGCCAGGCGCGCCATACTGCCCAAATTGACCATTAGCGCCGACCGTGATCGCAACAGCACTATTTCCAATAGCATCTGGGGAACCGCCGGCAGCAGTTCCAGCCCCGGAAAATATTTTGTAGGCCCTGATGACGAGACGCGCTATCACAATAACGGCTGGGGCGTTTCTTTAAGCTGGGAATTGGGAGATTTAGTCTGGAACGATGCCCAGACCTCTATTGACGTGCGTTCCAGGCTAATGGTGGAGTTGCGCAATGATATACTCGATGAGGTTACCAGGGTCTATTTCGAGAGGCTGCGGGTAAAAGCAGAATTGGATGGCTTATCCATCGAAGATAGGAATAAAAGGCAGATAAAGGAATTGAGGGTTGCCGAGCTCACCGCTTTACTGGACGCCATGACAGGCGGATACTTTTCCCGCGCCTTAAAAAAATAACCACATAACTGCAACGGGAGACGTTTTCCCCTTGTCCGGGACAGTGTCTTTTTTTTCAACAAGACGCTATCCCGATTGGGTAGAAAGACGTCTCCGCTTTTTTAAGGCAAGGACAGTTTCCGCTTCAGGGAGAAAAACGTCTCCGAAGATAAGTTGAATATTTTTTGTTTAGGGTTTATAATATCTTCTAACGAGCCGGGGGGTATTCATAAGAAAGGAGCCTTTTTATGCTTAGCGATAACTTAAATAAGATAATCGAGAATATAGAAAAGGTCATTATCGGCAAAACCGAGATCGTGAAGCTCCTGGTTGTAGGGCTTTTGACCAACGGCCATATTTTGATTGAAGATGTCCCCGGTACCGGCAAGACAATGCTTGCCCTTGCTCTGGCTAAATCCATTGATGCTGATTTTAAAAGGATACAGTTCACGCCTGACCTTATGCCTTCGGACGTGACCGGCGGCTCGGTATATAACCCCAAGAAAGGAGAGTTTGATTTTAAGAAAGGGCCGGTTTTTACGCATATCCTCCTGGCGGATGAGATTAACCGCACTACTCCCCGAACACAGTCTGCCTTGCTTGAATGTATGCAGGAGTATAAGGTTTCTTTAGACGGAGAGACCTTTGCGCTCCCCAGGCCTTTTATGGTGGTGGCTACCCAGAACCCCATTGAATACCAGGGGACCTATCCTTTGCCCGAGGCCCAGATCGACAGGTTCCTGATGAATATCAACATGGGTTACCTTAAGCCGGCCGAAGAGATAGAGGTTATAATCGAACAGAAGCTCGAGCATCCTGTAGAAAAATTGCAGCCGGTAGTGAAATTAGAGGAGGTTTTGAAGCTGCAGGATGAGGTTAAGAATATTCAGGTTTCCGATTCGGTGATGCGTTATATCGTAAATTTGGTCGCGGCTACACGCAAAAAAGAGGAACTCAAGCTTGGGGCCAGCCCGCGCGCCTCCATTGCCTTAATGAAGGCGAGTTCTGCCTGGGCGCTTTTGGAAGGGCGCGATTTTGTTATACCAGATGACGTAGCAAGATTATTGCCATGGGTGCTCAAGCATCGTCTTGTCCTGCAGGCCAAGGCCATGGTCGCGGATAAAACCCCGGAGTACGTAATATCAGGCATCCTCAAAGATACCCCCATACCCTAAAAACCGAAAATGCTCAGGGCGTCTCTTAAGAAATGGCTATTTTTATTCACTATTATTATATTTAATTTAGTCATTGCCCTAAGGACATCGCTGGGGTTCTTTTATTTCTTTTTCTTTTTACTCGTAGTAAACCTCATCATAAGTTTTTCCTGGCTGGCGATAGAGTATTTCTTCAGCGGACTTTATCTCGCCCGCAATATGCCGGGCAGGGTAGTAGAGGAGGACTACCTCCAGGTCGAGGCCCACCTTCGCAATAAAGGCATCATCCCGCTTTTTAATTTTATCTTAGCAGACGAATTTCCCTGTGCCGGATCTTCCTCCGGGCGCAAGACGGTTTTAATCCAATATCTCGGAGCAAATTCATCTTTGAGTTTCAAATACCAGTGCCTGTGCCAACAGCGCGGCAAATACAGGATAGGGCCGTTTTCAGTATACCTGTTCGACCCCTGGGGGATATTTTTTATCAAGAAGACTTATTACATATACTCTGAATTGTATGTCTACCCCCGCATTTTCAATATCAGGAGATTCCCGCCTTTGATAAAAGGAAACGTGCCTTGGTTCGGCATAGACACCAGCCGCGTCAGCGGCGATGAGCATGATTTTTTCGGGGTGCGCGAATACAGGCTGGGAGACCCTATCAAGAGAATCCACTGGCTTTCCACCGCCCGCAAGAACAGCCTTATCGTCAAGGAATTCCAGCAGCGCGCCTTTTTTAGCGCCAGCATCATCTTTGGGCTCCAGAAGGACAAGAATTTCGGAGAAGGCAAGCAGACCGTCGCAGAATATACCGTCAGGATAGCCGCCTCGATAGCAAGCTATCTTATCCAGAGGGGTGTATCGTTGGGGCTTATTGCGCACGCCGGGGAAATAATACGTCTGCCTTCCAACAAAGGTCCGGAGCACCTCGATGATATCTTTCGCGCCCTTGCAACATTCCGGCCGGAGAGCAAGATAGGCCTGGGAAGCTTGCTGGATGAGTATGGCGACTCTATCTCCGGGAATACAACCCTCATAACCATAATGCTTGATGAGGACTGGCAGTATATCCCGGCGTTATTAGCTATGGAAAAGAGGGATATTTCCTTAATACCGATAGTACTCATTGCTTCTTCATTTTTTCAACATTATGCCGGGGAGAGAGTTATCAGAAATGCGCAGTTCCATTTTCCTAAAGGCTCAAGGTTTACGCCGATATTTATATCCTGCGGCCAGGATCCGCAGACCGCATTTTAGGACAACCCATGAAAGAAGAACGGTTTAATACAAGAGAAAAATATCTCTTAGCAGAACTTGTTTTTAGCTTTGTTCTCTTGAGCGCTATCATTTTTCTTTTTGGAGAGGCGCTGGCGTCCTTAAGGCCTTATTTTATCCTGGGGTTGGCAGGGGGGTTGTATTTCAGCTGGCTCCGGCGCGATAAGAAAACAGCGGGGCTCTATCTCAGTATTAATATCGCTGTCCTGGCTGTTTTTATCTGGGTGTTTTACGCGGTCTATAACTCCTCGTTATTCTATAAAGACATTATCCTCCTTTTTGTCAAGGCCGGATTTATTCTATCGGTCCTTCTCTCGTTAGGGGCGCTTGGCGGTTTTTTGGTCTACATAGATGCGTTGAGTATTGTGCTTCTTATGTGTTTCCCCATCTTCGTAAATAATTATGAGGCCTACCATTATCTCTTGCTGGCTATTTGTTTATTTTCTTGGGTAGTCCTTTTAAGGCTGAGGTTTAAGAAGGCGTTTACATTAGCAGCCCTAAGACCTTTTGAGCGCAATTACCCGGGGGCATTCGCCTTCGCCTTATTGTTATTCATTATTCTGTTCGCTTGGACGCTATTCTACGCAATGCCGTTAAAGAGCATTAAAGACAGAGGATTCTTTATCGAGCCGACAGGCGCATATGGCATAGCCGAGACGCCTTCAGAGCAAAAATACTATGAATTACAGGAAAAACTGCAGGACGAAATTCTGGAGGCCATGCCTAACCTCGAATCCAGGGGAGAGATATTAGGAGACCTTAGTTCTCTTGTCAAGGACTCTGCGGACGTGATGGAGGTTAAGAAGGCTCGCGATGGATTGATGGATAAGCTAAGGCGACCCGGCCCAGGATTGGAAAGGGACAAGGCCGGGCATCTTCTTTTGCTTCTTGATGCCTATCTAGACCAGAAAATAAAACGCAATCTGAAGATGAGCAAAGAACAAATTATAGAAAATCTCAAAAGCAACCCGTTCAGCATTAAGGATAGATTTTCCGTTCTCGCGCGGCTGAATAAAATGCAGTATGAGGATTCGGTGAAAAAGGTAGCTTCTTTAGAGCAAGGCTTAAAGACAATCATTGCTGAATCATCCGTCAGCCAGGGTGTCAAAAGAGAGATTGGAAATGATTTGGCGCAGTTTGAAAGATGGAAGTATTACCAGCTTTATCGCCGTCAATTTGCCGCTTTTAAGAAAACGGCTGATTCGCTTGATAATGACTCCCGCGGAAAATTAAACGAGCTTATTTCTGCGTTTGAAAGAATGGATTCATCTTCGAGCTTAAGCGCGGTTGACGGAAAGATCAGGATTTTAAGATATAGCGGAGGCAGGGAGGCAGGTGCCGTAGCAGATCAGGCCGATGGCGTCTTTGATGTCGTTTCTCGCATGGTTGCTGCTGCCGGCAAGACGGCCAATGAATACAAGAGCGGGCCCGGCCAGAAGCAGGAGGTCGCTAATAGGGAAGGAGCCGGTGGCGGCGAGGAATATAAGAAATTAATATCACTGGAAATACTTCCTGAATACTGTCGGATAGCATTGGGCGCGACCAAGGATTTGCTTGCCATGGGAATCTACGGAGACGGTTCGCACCAGGACCTTACTGCTGAGGCGTTATGGTCAAGCGGCGATGAGAGGATTGTTTCTGTTGTGCAAGGGATGGTTAGCGCCGCGGGGATTGGAAAGGGAAGGGTATACGCAGAAATAGACGGTATAAAAAGCAGGGCAGCCATGGTAATGGTGGAGGAGCCGCAACTGGTGGCGATTAATCTTTCGCCGTCCGAATTGACAATACCTCTTCGAGGTAGCTCCGTTTTAAAAGCAGAAGGCGTCTTTAGCAACGGAGAGCGCCGTGATATGACTTCTTCCGTTGAATGGAAGGCCGGGAATGACCGTTTAATCAGGGTATTTGAAGGTAATGTCCACGGGCTGAGAATAGGAAGCACTTCGGTTTACGCGGAGCGCGCTGCGGTCAGGAGCGCCAGCGTTGAGGTAAAGGTGACCATGACTTTATTTTGGGCAGCCGTATTGCTATTTAAACTTGCCCTGGCGTCGGCGGTTTTATTAGGAATATTATTTGCAGTTTTTTATGCTTTAACCGAAGAGAGAAGGAAAAAGATCAGGATGCGGATGGACGTTGAGCCGCGCCGTTTTGTTATTGAGGTCTACGGAAATACCCGCGCCGTCCTGGCTATTTTTGGTCCGCGTCCAGACAGGACAACGCCGCCTCTAGCTTATGCCGCCGAAGTAAAGGGGTATTATCCTGCAGCGGATAATGTCTATACGGGATTGACGCGGTTATTCGAAGAGGCAAAATACAGCAGCCATGCCATCAGTGACGATGACGCCAGAGAGGCGCTGGCAGCTTATAATACTTTATCAGCACGGTTCTTGGTTGTTGCGGCAGGGGCAGGATGTTTTGGGGGCGCTGTCTCATTTTATTATTGAAGATACCGCTCCATATCTAAAATTTCTTGCAAATCCCCGCTATTTATGATAAGTTATAGATTCATTGTTTATTTTTTTGCGATTTTTTAATAATCCCAATGTCTTTATTACATCTAGACGAAGGCAATTTTAAAAAAGAGGTTTTGGAATCTGAGCTTCCGGTCCTGGTGGACTTTTGGGCTCCTTGGTGCGGACCATGCAGGATGATTGCGCCGGTCCTGGAAGAGGTGACCAGGGAGTATCAGGGCAGGATAAAGGTCGGCAAGGTTAATATTGACGAGAACTCAGGCGTTGCCAGCCGGTACGCAGTAATGTCCATCCCCACCATCATGTTCTTTAACCAGGGCAAGGTAGTAGACCAGGTTGTAGGAGTCCTCAGCAAGTCCGACCTGAAGAACAGGATCGAAGAGGCCTTTAGGTAATATTTTTCAGGCGCCTCATTTCCTTAAGTCCACTGCAGATGAAAAAGGTATTTATTGCTGCTACCAAGCAGAATGACGGTAAGACTACCGTATCCCTGGGGTTAATCCGTAATTTCAAGGACAGGTTTAAGAGGGTAGCTTTTATCAAGCCTATCGGACAGCGCTACCTCCAGGAAGAGGGAGTCAAGATTGATGAGGACTCCTGGTTGATCGAAGAGGTATGCGGCATACAGTGCGGCCTTAAGGATACCAGCCCCATTGCGGTAGAAAAGGGGTTCACCGAAAAGTACATCAGCCGGCCGGTTAAGGAGTCAATCTCCAAACAGATTAAAGATGCCTATCGGCGGGTTTCCAACAGGCAGGACTTGGTTATCATCGAAGGCACCGGCCATGCCGGCGTAGGCTCGGTATTTGACCATTCCAATGCCTATGTGGCGCGTCTGTTGGGTGCGAAGGTTATCATTATATCTTCCGGAGGCATAGGCAGGCCTATAGACGAGATTATTCTGAACAAGGCGCTTTTTGACAAGGAGGGAGTTAAGGTATTGGGGGTAATTGTCAATAAGGTTCTGCCGTCTAAATTTGATAAAATCAGCAGTTTGGTCATCAAGGGTTTAAAGCGCAAGGGTATTAAGGTGCTTGGGATATTGCCTTACAGCCCTATACTGGCAAGGCCGGCAGTCAGGCAGATACTGGAGGATTTGGATTGTGAACTTATGAGCGGTAAGGATGCCTTAGGCAATTATGTTTCCGGGGTAGTAGTAGGAGCAATGAAGCCCTGCGACGCGGTAAAATATATAGTTGAGGATAGTTTTATCATTACCCCGGGAGACCGCGAGGATATCATTGAGACAGTCCTTTCCTCCTACCGCGACTGCGAGAAGAAGATCTTGAAGGCCTCC
This sequence comes from Candidatus Omnitrophota bacterium, assembly GCA_041650795.1. Lineage (GTDB taxonomy): Bacteria > Omnitrophota > Gorgyraeia > Gygaellales > Profunditerraquicolaceae > JBAZKK01. The sequence goes on from JBAZKK010000023.1 coordinate 11,431, forward strand.
GGCATAATCCTCACCGGAGGCATGCTTCCGTCTGCGGAGGTGAAGGAAGCATTATTTAAGGCGGGCATACCGGTATTAGTGGCAAAGGAGGATACCTATGCCGTGGCCTCTTATATACATGACCTTAATGTGAAGATGAGGCCCAAGGATAGCGATAAAATTAATGAGGCAGTAAGGTTGGTGCGCGAGAAAGTGGACATGAATACAATATTGAAAGGCATATAGCGATGGATACTATCAGTAAGGTGCGCCGTAAGTCAAAGTCAAACCCTAAAACCATTATCCTCCCCGAATCTGAAGATAAGCGCGTGCGGGAGGCGGCAAGGATTATTGAGAAAGAAGGGATTGCCAAGATTGCCTTGCTTTCCAGGGACATGCTTAACCCCGATGATAAAGCCAGATACGCCCGGCAATATTACGAATTGCGTAAATACAAAGGCTTAACCGAGGAAGCCGCCGCCAAGATATTCGAAGACCCTCTTTATTATTCCGCAATGATGGTAAAGGAAGGTAAGGCTGACGGCTTGGTTGCCGGGGCATCGCATACTACGCCGGATGTCGCCCGTTCAACGATACATTGCCTGGGAGTTGAAAAACGCCTGGGGATTGCCTGTAGCTGTTTCATAATGGCTGTGCCGGATTGTTCCTACGGCGAAAACGGGACATTTGTTTTTGCCGACTGCGGCATAGTCCCCGAACCCAACCCGCGGCAGCTCGCCGCTATTTCGGTGGCCGCATCGGAATTGGCAAGGAAGGTGCTTGATATCATTCCCCGCGTCGCAATGTTGAGCTATTCCACTAAGGGGTCTGCTCAGGGTGAGCGTATCGATAAGGTGCGCCAGGCATTAGGCATAGTAAAGGAGATGTCGCCGGAACTGCTGGTAGACGGGGAGTTGCAGGTAGATGCCGCGATTGTGCCGGAGATCTCGCGCATCAAATACCCGGGCGGCTTATTGGGAGGGGAAGCCAACGTTTTAATATTCCCTAATTTAGAGGCGGGCAATATCGCTTATAAATTGGTGGAGAGGCTGGCAAAGGCGCGGGCACTGGGTCCGCTTATCCTGGGTTTAAATAAGCCTTGCAGCGACCTCTCGCGCGGATGTTCCGTCGAGGATATCGTGGACTGCGTCGCAGTTACCTCCATCAGGGCACAGTAATTATGAACATACTCGTTATAAATTGCGGAAGCTCTTCCATCAAATATAAACTCTTCAGCATGCCGCAGTGCAAGCTTATCTCCAAGGGGTTATTGGAGCATATCGGAGAAGAAGGGGCGCGTATCCCAGACCACTACCAGGGCCTTAAATTGATACTCGCTAAGGTTAAGGGCGTAGGCCTGGTAGGCCACCGCGTAGTGCATGGGGGAGAAGAATTCAAAAAGCCGGTTCTGGTCGATAACGCCGTAATCAAGAAAATCAGGCAATGTTCGGCCCTGGCGCCCCTGCATAACCCCGCTAACCTTGCCGGGATACTCGCCTGTAAGAGATTACTCCCCGGCGTAAAACAGGTTGCGGTATTTGATACCGCTTTTCACCAGAGCCTTCCGGATTACGCCTATATCTACGGCCTTCCGTATAATTATTATGAACGTTTCGGAATACGCAAGTACGGTTTTCACGGCACAAGCCATGAATACGTCGCCCGCGAAGCCGCCAGGATCCTTAAGAAACCCATTCATAAATTGAAACTTATCACCTGCCATCTCGGTAACGGCTGCAGTATTACTGCCGTGGACCAGGGGAGGTCGGTAGATACCAGTATGGGGTTTACCCCCTTGGAAGGTCTGGTGATGGGCACGCGCTGCGGGGACATTGACCCTGCGTTGGTAACTTACCTTATGCATAAGCAAAGGTTGGGGGCATCAGAGCTTGATAGTATCCTTAACCGTTCCAGCGGCCTGAAAGGCATATCGGGCGCGAGTAACGATATGCGGGTCCTGGAGCAGCGCGTCAACTCCGGCGACAGGCGCTCAAGGCTGGCAATTGACGTTTTCGTATATCGCGTGAAGAAATATATCGGAGCCTATGCCGCGGTGATGTCCGGTTGCGATGCCTTGGTTTTTACGGCAGGGATAGGGGAGAACCAGAAGGGCATCAGGGATAAGGTTTGCCGTGGGTTGTTTTCGTATCTTGCAAAAGAACCCAAGATTCTCGTTATCCCTACGCAGGAGGAGTTGATGATTGCCAGACAGGCATATCATCTTGTAAAGGCTGCCCAAAATGGCAAATCCTTTTAGGCGGGCCATCGTTGTTTTATTGTTTATGCTGGCAGCCGGAATTGCCTGCGGCAGGCATGAGGCAGGAGGGGAGGCGGCAGGCATGAAGAAGATAATTATGGTTATTTCCGAAAGCAATTTCCGCGATGAAGAATTCCTGGAGCCCAGGGAGATATTTAAGAAGGCGGGACTTGAGGTAAAGATTGCCTCCAGCGCTCTTGGCGAGGCCAGGGGGGCATTGGGGGCCAGGGTGAGACCCGACGTGCTTGTCAGCGATATCAGACCCGAGGATTTCGACGCCATTGTTTTTGTGGGAGGGCAGGGGGCATCCCGATACTGGGACGACCCCTCCGTTCATAAATTGATACGAAATGCCGCTGCGGATGGAAAGGTAATAGCCGCGATATGTATTGCTCCGGTTACGCTTGCCAAGTCAGGGGTGCTCAAAGGTAGGCGCGCCACGGTTTGGCATTCCGAAGGAGCACAAATCCAAAAAGCAGGGGCTGTTTATACCGCCAAAGGCGTGGAGAGGGACGGTAGGGTTATCACGGCGTCCGGCCCGGATTACGCTGGAGAGTTCGGCCGGGAGATTGTCGCGGCCTTATCGCAATAACACATAAAGAATCTAAAAAGGGGCAGGGATAAAAATGTTTAGGACAATGTTGAAATCAAAGATCCACCGCGCCCGCGTTACCGGGGTCAACCTTTATTATGAAGGCAGCATTACTATTGACGCCAAGCTGATTAAAGCGGCAGATATGCTGGCGGGCGAAAAAGTAGAGGTGCTTAATCTTAATACCGGCGGGAGGCTCGAGACTTACGTGATTAAAGGCAGGGCCGGTTCGGGAGACATCTGCCTTAACGGTGCGGCAGCGCGCGGGGCGGCAGTCGGGGATGAGGTTATCATTGTTTCCTACGTTGCGGTTGAAGATAAAGATGCCCGGGGCATCAAGCCAATGATAATAAAAGTGGATTCCAAAAACCGCATCATTTAAGACGCTTGCATAGATGAAAGACGACGGTTTAACTATTAAGATTCTGGGAGACCCTTTATTGCGCCGCAGATCCCGCCCCATAAAAAGCATCAGCGAGCGCCACCGCAAGGCCTTGAGCCGGATGGCGCAACTGATGTATGGCAGTTCCGGTATCGGTCTGGCTGCGCCGCAGGTCGGGATAAACGAACGCATGATAGTTGTGGATACCGGAAGCGGGCTTTACAAATTAATCAACCCCCGCATTGTGATGAGGCAGGGGCATCAGGTTATGCAGGAAGGCTGCCTCAGTGTCCCGGGAGCCTGTATTAAGGTAAAACGCTCTAAAATAGTGCAGGTGGAGGCGCTGGACGAGAATGCCGCGTCTGTATGTGTTGAGGCAAAAGATCTCCTCGCCTGCGTATTACAGCATGAGATCGACCACCTGGACGGTAAGCTTATCGTAGATTACGTATCGTTACCGCAGAGGCTTAAGATACGCCGCCGCTTAGAAAGATTAAGGAAGAATAGCCGCAATGAAGGATTGCCGGAATCAGAAGCAGAATCTCGAAAATTGCAATTGTAGTTATGAGCCCTGTCCGAGGAAGGGTATCTGTTGCGAATGTATCGCTTACCACCGTAGGAGCCGCGAGCTCCCCGCCTGTTTTTTAGCTCTTCTGCCGAGAAAAGTTACGACCGTTCCGTGGAAAAATTCATGAAGGATAACCAAAGGTGATTTTTCCGCATCCGAGAAATTTACGAGGAGACCTTATATGCACGAGCTTATTATCATAGGGGCAGGCCCGGCAGGATTGACCGCCGGCATATATGCGGGAAGATACCGTATGGACACCGTGATTTTGGAAAAATTAGGGGTGGGAGGCCAAATTATCCTTTCGGAGATAATAGAGAACTTTCCGGGGTTCCCGCAGCCAATCGCCACCATGGAATTAATGGAGAGGTTTAAAAAGCAACTGGATAACAGCGGGGTTCCGATACTGGAAGGAGAGGTAACTGATATTCAAGCCGCAAGAGACGGCTCTTACCTTATCAATAGCTCCGGCGGGACCTACGATACAAAAAGCGTTATCGTAGCAAGCGGAGCTTCTCCCAGAAGGTTGGGGATTCCGGGAGAGGAAGAGTTTACCGGCCGCGGGGTATCTTATTGCGCAACCTGCGACGGTCCGCTTTTTAAAGATAAGGAGGTTGCGGTAATAGGGGGGGGCGACAGGGCGCTGGAAGAGGCGTTGTTTCTGGCGCGTTACTGCCGCCGCGTAACGCTCGTTCACCGCCGCCAGGAGTTGCGCGCTTCGCGCATCATGCAGGAGAAGGTGGCGCGAGAGAAGAAGATAGAGCTATTGCTCGAGAGTGTGGTTGATAAGGTTACGGGAGGCGCCAGGGTTGAGTCGCTGACGATAAAAAACAACAAGACCGCTAAGACAAACGACTTCAGATGCGACGGCGTATTCATATTCGTAGGCATAAGGCCTAACACCGATTTTGTAAAAAAACTGTTGCATACCGACGAAGCGGGTTTTATAATGACAGACCAAGAATTGAAGACCTGCCGGGAAGGCCTATTTGCCTGCGGCGATTGTTGCAAAAAGGAGCTTTATCAGGTTGTTACTGCCTCTGCAGAAGGAGCAACGGCGGCATCCGCCGCGCATAAATACCTGTTAAACATGGAATGAAAGAGATGGATTGTCAGGTTACGCGTAATAAAAAATTGGAAGAATGGATTGCGCAGATAGTAAAGCTCTGCCAACCGGATGATATTGTCTGGATTGACGGCTCAGAGGCGCAGAGAAGACAGCTTGAGCAGGAATGCGTCTATAGCTCGGAGTTGGTTGAACTGGACCAATATAAACTCTCTGGGTGTTACCTGCATCGCACCGCCGTCAATGACGTTGCCCGCACCGAACACCTAACTTACATCTGTACCAGCAAGAAGCGCGATGCCGGGCCCACCAATAACTGGATGGCTCCCCGCGTTGCTTACGGTAAGGCTAGGAGGTATTTCAAGGGGGCCATGAAAGGCAGGATTATGTACGTGATACCATTCTCAATGGGGCCGGTGGGGTCGCCTTTTTCCAAGATTGGCGTAGAGTTGACGGATTCGCGTTACGTAGTCCTGAATATGATGATTATGACGCGGGTAGGCCGTTCTGTGCTGGAATACCTTGACAATAACAATAACGCGGGTTTTACGAAATGCCTGCATTCCAAGGCCGACCTGGATATAAACAAGAGGCTTATTTTGCATTTCCCCGAGGATAATGCTATCTGGAGCGTGGGTTCTGGATACGGAGGCAACGTATTGCTCGGCAAAAAATGCCTTTCTTTGCGCATTGCCAGTTTTTTCGCACGCAGGGA
>JBAZKK010000024.1:0-16596 GCA_041650795.1 Candidatus Omnitrophota bacterium
CAGGGGGCTGCCGCCTTTGCCGGAGAACTTCACCTCGGCCGGCAATTTTACCGGCAGGTCCCTCTCCGGGACCGGCACAATGCCGCATTTTTGACAGTAGATGACCGGGATGGGCGTGCCCCAGTAACGCTGCCTTGAAATCAGCCAGTCGCGCAAACGCCAGTTCAATGTCCGCTTGCCAATACCCCTGGCTTCCATCCACTCCGCAATCTTAATCTTGGCTTCCTGGTTGCTCATCCCGTCAAACTCCCCGGAATTAACCTGGATACCGTCACCTTCGTAAGCCTCATTCAACCCCGCAGGACCTTGTTCAGGCGGCTTGATAACTACCTTTATCGCAAGATTGTGCTCTTTGGCAAAGAGGAAATCGCGCTGGTCATGTGCAGGCACAGCCATAATCGCCCCTGTGCCGTATTCGGTCAAGACATAATCGCCCAGCCAGATAGGTATCTTCTCATTATTGACGGGGTTAACGGCATAGCTTCCGGTAAAAACGCCTTCTTTCTTAAGATCGGCAGAGGTACGGATATCCCTGCTTTCTTTGCTGACCCTATCAATAAAAGCAAGGGCCTCTCTTTCCTGGGGCTTGCCCTTAATCAAATCCCTTGCCAAGGGGTGTTCCGGAGCCAAAACCATATAGGTTGCCCCGAAAATAGTATCCTGGCGGGTAGTAAAAACCGGGATAAGCACTCCGGTATTTGAATCCTTGAAATAAATCTCAACCCCTTCGCTCCTACCCAGCCAGTTTCTTTGCATGGTAAGCACGCGCTCCGGCCAGTACTTAAGGGTAGAGAGGTCTTCCAGCAACCTCTCCTTGTAATCCGTGATTTTAATGAACCACTGCTCGAGGTCTTTCTGCATGACCTCGCTCTTGCAGCGCCAGCACTTGCCGTCAATTACCTCTTCATTGGCAAGAGTGGTAAGGCACTCCGGGCACCAGTTCACGTTAGACTCTTTCTTGTAAGCCAGGCCGCGCTCATACATCTTCAGGAATATCCATTGGTTCCAACGGTAATAATCCGGCAGGCAGGTTGAGATCTCTCTCGCCCAGTCATAGGAAAAACCCATACGCTTCAACTCCCGGCGCATCCAGCTGATGCAATTCGTGGTCCAGGTCTCCGGGTGGCTCTTATTCTTGATAGCGGCATTCTCTGCCGGCTGGCCAAAGGCATCAAACCCCATCGGGTGCAGCACATTATAACCCTGGGCTGTCTTGAAACGCGCTGCCACGTCTGCGATGGTGTAATTGCGCACATGACCCATATGGATTTTCCCGGAGGGGTAGGGGAACATCTCAAGAAGGTAATGCTTCGGCCTTTTCCCTTCGGCAGAAACAGAGAAAACCTTGCCCCTCTGCCATCTCCTCTGCCATTTTTCTTCGATCTTCTTGAACGGGTAGCTCATCTCTTATTATCTCTTAAGCCGCGCACCACCGCCAGGTTAATGGCGTCGTCGTGGGTGCCTTTCTTAGGCGTCTCCAGGATAAATGGCTTGTTGCGCAATTGGGGGTGATTAATAATCCTCCTCATCCCCTCTACTCCGATTTTTCCCTTGCCGATATGCTCATGCACGTCGTGGTGCGAACCGAGCCTATCCTTGGCGTCATTGAGATGGATAAGCTTGACCAGGTCCAGACCGGACATCTTATCAATCTCGGCAAGCATAGCCTCTAAGCCTCCCTCGGTTGATATATCGTAACCTGCCAGAAATGCGTGCGCGGTATCAATGCAGAACCCCACGCGCTCCCTCCTGGCAAGACCATCTAAGACTGCTTTTTGGTGCGTAAATTTATAGCCGAGCCAGGAGCCGGAACCAGCGGTATTCTCCAGAAGTATGCCTACCTTGGTATTATTGGTCCTCTCAATAATAATATCAAGGGCCTCTGTTAATCTCTTCAGGCCCTTCTCCTCGGATGTCTCCTTATGGCTGCCCATATGAGTAACGATGTAATCGGCCTTTAGGGCATGCGCCTCCAGGATATCTTCGATATAGGCCTCAATGGATGACTCGTAAAGCCTGGGGTTGGGGGAAGCCAGGTTAATGAGGTACGGCACATGGATGAAAATCGGCCGCACCTTAAGCTGTTCTTCTCTCCTGTTGAATTCGGAGATATCGTCTTTATTGAGAAAACTCTGGCGCCAGCGTTGCGGGTTGCGCGAAAAAATCTGCATGGTATTGCATCCTAAGTCCTTAGCGCGGCTGATTGCCTCGTAGATACCTCCTTCGGTAGAGACGTGGACACCTAAGATCATGCTCATAAGTAACCCCTATTATACACCAGCGTCCGGAGCGGTCAAGTTAGTTTACATAATAAGAGGGCGGCTTTTGGCCGCCCTCTATATAATTTGGTGGAGCTGAGGGGGATCGAACCCCTGACCCCTTGCATGCCATGCAAGTGCTCTCCCAGCTGAGCTACAGCCCCGCGTATAGTATTCTTATATCCGATGGGCGTACTACGTTGCTTCTGATTACCGGAGTACAGCCCCTTTAATTATCTATTGACCTGGGATATTTTAGACTATAAAATAGTCTGCGTCAACTTGAAAATTTGCCGAAGTGGTGGAATGGCATACACGTCGGTCTCAAAAACCGATGGGCGCAAGCCCGTAAGGGTTCAACTCCCTTCTTCGGCACCATTTATCAGGGACGCTTCTTAAGGTGAAGTTAACCTGTTCCCTAAGGGGGACAGGTTAAGATTGACTTAAGAACCGACCCTCTTTTATTCGGAGCTGGCCACAGGCAGCCTCAATATCCTGGCCGCGCGTCTTTCTCAAGGTAGAATGCAACCCGTGCCTGGAGAGATAACCCTTAAAATACAGGGTATCCAGTTTATTCGGAGGCTCAATACGCAGTTCTTTGATGGGATTGGCCGGAATAAGGTTAACCTTACAATTGAACCCCTCTAGGAGCACGCAGAGTTTCCCGGCGCTTTTTAAATCCGCGTTCAGTCCGTTTATCAGGACGTACTCAAAAGTAATCTGGCGGTTGGTTTCTTTAGCGTAATCGCGGCAGGCGCGGATTAATTCCTTAAGGGGATATTTTTTATTTACCGGCATAAGCGAAGAGCGGACTTTATCGTCGGCAGCATGCAAGGAAACCGAAAGCTCCACCTGCAGCCCCTCGCCGGCCAGCCTCTTGATAGCGGGGATTAAGCCGCAGGTGGAAATGGTAATCCTGCGCGCGCCGATATTCAAGGCCTCTCTTGAATTTATGATGCGGATGGCTTTCATTACGTTATCGTAATTATCCAGCGGCTCGCCTGTCCCCATAAATACCAAGTGGCTAAGTTTCCCGGCCGCCGAATTATTCTTAAGATATAAAATTTCCTCCAGCATCTCGGCACAGCTTAAATCCCTCTTGAATCCTCCGACGGCGCTGGCGCAGAAACGGCAGGCGAACCTGCAGCCTGCCTGGGTAGAGACGCAGCCGGTTACCCTGCCTTCCGCCGGGATGCTTACTGCCTCAACGCTATTTCTGTCGCCAAGCTCGAAAAGAAACTTCCCGGTTGAATCCCGCGACTGACGCCTCTTGATTAGCTTCAGCCCAGAAAGACAAAAGTTATCCTTGAGGCGTTTTCTTAAACCGTCTGCAAGGTCGGTCATAGCATCAAAATCAGAAACGCCCTTTTTATAAAGCCAGGAAAAAATCTGGCGTCCGTGAAAAACAGGCACTCCCCATTTCTTTAAAACTGTCTCCAACTCTTTAAGGGTTAGGTTCCTGATGTTTTCCATCTTCTAAGCTCTAAGGCGGGATTATTTATTCGCGGCTTCTTTTTTCTTGCGGACCTCTTCCAGGATTTTAGCGGCGACCTCCTGGGGTACCGGCAGGTATTTTTTGAATTCCATGGTCCCGCTTGCCCTGCCGCTGCTTAAGGAACGCAGGTTCGTGACGTAACCGAACATCTCGGCAAGGGGGGCCTCGGCAGTGATAATCTTCTGGTTGTTCTTGAAATCTATGTTCAGGACGCGCCCCCTCTTTGAGCAGATATATCCGACAATGGTATTGGCCGATTCTTCAGGAGTAGTAACCTCAAGGGACATATATGGTTCTAACAGCGTGGGCCCGGCGTGCAAAACACCCTGCTTAAAACATTCTATCGAGGCGATCTTGAATGCCAGCTCCGATGAGTCTACCTCATGGAAGGAGCCGTCCACCAGGTTCACCCTAAGGTCCACTACCGGATAACCTGCGTAAGGCCCTTTCTTAATTGCCTCATTGACTCCTTTCTCAACCGCCGGGATAAAATTACGCGGGATTGCCCCGCCTTTGATGCTATCAACAAATTCAATCCCCTTGGCGGGCTCCAGGGGAGACATTTCAAAAACCACATGGCCGTACTGGCCGCGGCCACCGGACTGCTTGATGTGCTTGTATTCCTCGCTGGCGTCCTTGCTGATAGTCTCGCGGTAGGCGACCTTGGGCTGGCCGACCTCAGCCTCAACTCCAAACTCTTCTTTAAGTCTATCCACGATAATCTCTAAATGCAACTCTCCCATTCCGGTAAGAATTGTCTCTTTGGTCTCTTCATCGCTCTGCACCACAAACGTAGGGTCCTCTTCGCAGAGGCGCGCCAGACCTTTGCCGAGCTTATCCTGGTCCGAGCGGGTCTTAGGAGTAATGCTCAGGGAAATAACGGGGGTTGGGAAACGCATCGCCTCAAGCAATATGGGATTGTCCGGATCGGAAAGGGTATCTCCGGTAATGGTATTATTCAACCCTACCAGACCCACAATCTCCCCGGCATAGGCGAACTCGCGGTTCTCCTTCTGGTTGGCGTGCATCTGCACGATCCTGCCGATCCTCTCTTTTTTATTCTTGGTGGTATTAAGTACGTAGGAGCCGGACTCCAGCACCCCTGAATAGATACGGGTGTAAACCAGCTTTCCGATGTGCGGGTCAGACTGCACTTTGAATGCCAGGCCTGAAAAAGGTTCTTTGGGGTCCGGCTTTCTCTCCATCTCTACCCCGGGATCCTTAGGAAGATTACCCCTTACCGGTGGAACGTCCATCGGAGACGGCAGGTACATCGTAACCGCATCCAATAGCTGCTGCACCCCCTTATTCTTAAAAGAAGAACCACAGATGACAACAACCGCTTTATTGGCGACCGTTGCGCGGCGGATGGCGGCAATAAGCTCTTCGCTGGTGATGGAATCGGGGGCCTCAAGATATTTTTTGGTCAGGGAGTCATCAAGCGAGGCCGCCCGCTCAATCATGATGTGGCGGTATTCTTTGGCTTTCTCCTGGTATTCCGACGGGACATCCTCCAGATGAAAATCCTTGCCCAGGGTATCGTCTTCAAAAACGCAGGCCTTCATCTGGACAAGGTCAATGATGCCCCGGAAATTATCCTCGGCCCCCAAGGGAATCTGCACGGGTATGGCGTTAGCGTTAAGTTTTCCCTTCATGGCGCCAAGCACCGCAAAGAAATCCGCCCCGGTGCGGTCCATCTTATTTACGAAAGCTATCTTGGGAACCCCGTATTTATCAGACTGCCGCCATACTGTCTCGGATTGCGGCTGCACCCCCCCTACGGCGCAGAAGACTGCGACTGCTCCGTCTAAAACCCGCAGGGAACGCTCTACTTCTACCGTAAAATCAACGTGGCCGGGGGTATCAATAATATTAATGCGGTGATCCTTCCAGAAACAGGTAGTGGCAGCCGAGGTAATAGTAATACCCCTTTCCTGCTCCTGCTTCATCCAGTCCATCTGGGCCTTTCCGTCATGGACCTCACCGAGCTTGTGGGTTCGCCCGGTGTAAAAAAGAATCCTTTCGGTAGTGGTGGTCTTACCGGCATCAATGTGCGCCATAATGCCGATATTACGCATCTTGGAAAGGTCTACTTCCACCCGGCGGGTAGACTTCTTTTCCTCCTTGGTTTTCTCTGCCTCCCGAGAATCCTCTGGCTCTTGGGGCTTAGCTGCTTCTTCAGGCACAGACGCAGAAGAAAGCTCTGCCTCCTGAGACGGGGGAACATCAGTAACCTGTTCTTCAGCAGGCGACTCTTCCTGGGCAGGAGCGACAGCAGCTTGTTCCGTGACCTGCGGTATCTCCTCCCTAGAGGCTTCACGGATAGGAACCTCGGGGGCAACTGCCTGCTCTCCCCCTCCGGCGACCTCAGGCGCCAAGGGTTCAGGGACAGCGGATTCCGGTATTACGGATTTTTCGGGTGATGGCGACTCTGATTCAGTTTTCTTCTCGGTTGCTTCCGGAGCCGACGCCGGCCGGGAAACAGGATGAGCGCTAAGCTCAAGAAGCTGCTCATTCAATTCCTTGATCTTATCCTCTTTGGACTTAAACCTCTCCTCTAAGGTAGCCAGTTCTTCTTCCAGCTTGCTATATTCTTCATTTAAGGCATTGAATTCTTTCTTGGGAACCCATTCGCTCTCCTCGGATGCCTTCTTTATCCCGGCAATGGTCTTCTCAAGCCCCCTGATGTTATCCTCGCGTTTTTTAATCTCCTCGGCGTGCCATTCCAATTTATGGCGCAGTATCTCTATGGACTCGGATTTCTCTTTAATCTCCTGCTCCAGGGCCTGGGTATTAAGGCTTATATCGCGTATGTCACGGGTTAAATCCACGTTTTTGCTGAAAACCTCGGTAAGCTCCTTTTCTTTCTGTTTGAGCTCTTTCTCAAGATTATCGCGCTCCTCCTTTATCTTGGCTACAAACTCCTGGTCCTTCTTAACCCATTCCTCGCGCTTACCCAAGGATCCTTTCAATTCCTGCTCGCGCTTCCTGGTATTTTCCAATTCGCTCTCGGTAGTCAAAGAAGTAGACTTGAGTTTCTCCATCTCCTTGCGCAAATCAGCCAACTCAGCCTTCAGACGCTCAATCTGTTGCTTTTTGTCGCGTATCTCCTGGTCCTTTGATAATTCCTTGAACCTTTTTTTCTCGTCGGCGCCTTGCTGGCTCCTCGCAGCCCAGGCAGCGTAGATGGTCAGAATCACGACACAGGCAATGGCAATTTTAAATCCCAGCGATATGATATCCATATATTCTGCCTAATATTGGGGAATCTTTTGATATAAAGTATACTATTTAACGCCTGTTATTGCAAGAATTTAAAAAGACTGATGGTGTAACTGGGAGGCTGATTTTAGTTTCCGCGGTTCCGCAGGACTTGTTTATCTATTTTACCGGACCTGTTTTTGGGCAATTCCGTAACAAATTCAAAGATGTGGGGGATTTTAAAATGCGCCAGGTGCTGGCGGCAGAAATAACGCAGCTCCTCTTCGCTTCCGTCTTCGCCGGACTTAAGAACCACAAATGCCTTGGGGAGCTCCCCGCGCAGGCGGTCGGGAATTCCGACAACAGCCGCCTCATGGACCTTGGGATGCCTCTGCAATACCGTTTCTATCTCCGGCTCAAATACGATTTCTCCGGAGACCTTAATCATCTCTTTCTTTCTTCCTACGATGTAGAGGTCTCCGTCTTCATCAAACCTCCCGAGGTCTCCGGTGTGAAACCAGCCGTTGCGCATGGCCTGGGAAGTGGCCTCCGGGTCGCGGTAATAACCTTCTGTCACTGACCAGCCGCGCACCGCAATCTCGCCGATGCTGCCGACGGAGAGTCCGCGGTCATCGTTGTCAAGGATCCTCACTTCTATCCACGGCACCGGCCTGCCGACACTCTCGATCTTGGTTGAGCCGACAGACAATACCACCGAAGGGGCGTTGGTCTCGGTCATCCCCCAACCGTTGAGGAGGTGGGCATTGGGGCAATACTGATGGAAACGCCGAAGTGCCTCCGGAGAATTGGAAGCGCCAAAGGTGACAATCCAACGCAGGCTTGATAGGTCAAACCTTTCAAATTCTCTCAACTGTAAAAGAGCGTAATACATCGAAGGAACCATCCAGAACCAGTTGACGCGGTACTCCTGGACATTACGCAGGAATTCCAAAGGCATAAACCTCTCCATCAGCATAAACGATGTGCCGAACGCCAGCATTACCTCGATATAGATAAGGCCTCCCAGATGCGAAAACGGCAGGGCACAAAGACTCATTTCATCTTCCCGGAATGGAACAAAATACTCCATCCCCTTAGGGGGAGCTTCCAATTGCCGGTAATTTACGATAACACCCTTGGGCTTGCCGGTAGTGCCGGAGGTATAAAATATGATTGCGCAGTCTTCCTTATCAACCTTGACTTTCGGCTCAGAATCATCCCATTTTTCAACCAGATCCTCAAGCAAAAGACAACCTTCCGCAGCATCGGAACACGAAATAATAACCTTTAATTGCGGGCAGGCCTTCCTGATTGTATCCAGCGATAGATTCGCCTTGGGCTTGATAATCAATGCCTTGGCTTCGGCATGCGATAAGCACGAGATTATCTCTTCCTGGGTAAACATAAAATCCAAAGGCACTACTGTAGCGCCGACACACCAGACCCCCAAATAACTATAGATGTATTGCGGCCAATTGGGAAGGTATACCGCTACCTTTTCTTTCCGTTTAAGCCCGTTTGCAGCAAAGGCGTTGGCGAGCCTGAACGAACGCTGGGCTAACTGACAGAAGCTGATACGCTCCTTACGGAATATAACCGCGGCCTTATCAGGATGTGCCTTAAGGTGGTATTTTAATCTCTCTAAAATATCCATCTCTAGTTAGGGACGGTTCTCAATTACGGTTAAAAGTGTCCCCTGGGGGGGGACAGTTCTAACCGTGTTTCAGAACCGTCCCTATTAAAAACCGTACCAGTAATTTACCAGCGGCTTGCCGTCGCTGGATGAGTCCGTAACGATATTCTGAAGTTTGGTATATTCAAGGAATCCTTCCCTGCCCAGCTCCTTGCCAAAACCGCTCTGCTTGAATCCGCCGTAAGGTAGCTCATTATAGAACATACCGTAGGTATTAATCCAGACTGCCCCGGCATTGATTTTGCGCGCCAGCTCTGCGGCGGAATTTTTATCCTTGGACCAGATGCAGGCAGCCAGGCCGTATTCGGAATCATTGGCCAAGGCTAGCGCCTCATCAGGAGAAGAAAATCTGCTGATAGATGCGACAGGCCCGAAAACCTCTTCCCTGAATATCTCCATCCCGGGCTTGACGTCGACAAAAACCGCGGGCTCAAAGAAAAATCCGTCCTTTAACCTCTCCTCGCGCGGGATCCTTCCTCCGCAAAGCAACCTTGCCCCTTCCTTTTCTGCCTTTTGCACGAAATTGATTACTCTTTTGCGCTGCGCCTCTGAAATCAACGGCCCCATCTGGGTCTGGAAATCATCAGCCGGGCCTAACCTTATGCGTTTAGCCTTGGCCACAAAATCAGCTACAAATCCATCGTATACCTCGCCGGCTACCAGGATACGCGACATGGCAGTGCACATCTGGCCCTGGTTCAGGAAGATGGAGCAAAGGCACCCGTTAACTGCAGCCTCGATATCCGCATCCTTTAAAACTATGCTTGCCGACTTCCCCCCCAGCTCCATAATCAGCTTTTTGGCGCTCTTTGCAGTATAGCCGATAATCTTCTTCCCTACTTCATTGCTGCCGGTAAAAGAAACCATATCTACGCGCGGATCTGAAAAAAGAGCCTCACCCAGCGTATCTGCGTTTCCTACCAGGATATTTACAGCCCCTCGCGGAAGGCCTGCCTCATTGATAATCTTAGCCAATTCCAAAGCAGTAAGCGGAGTTAGGCTCGACGGCTTCAGGATTACAGTATTGCCTGCAGCTAAAGCAGCTGCCAGCTTCCAGGACGCAATCAATAAAGGATAATTCCACGGCACGATAAGCGCTACCACTCCCTGCGGCTGGCGCACAAGGCAAGCCCTTGCCCCGTCTGAAACGCTTGTCTCTTCCTGCCTAAGAAACCTCTCTAAATTATTGGCAAAATATTCAAAGGTCCTGGCGCTGGATGGTATGTCCATAAAGGTAGTTTCTTTAATAGGCTTGCCGGTATTTGCGGTCTCCAGTTTTGCCAGCTCCTCTGCCTTATCCAGTATCCCTGCGGATATATTCAGAAGAAAATTGCGGCGCTCAACCAGGGTAAGACTCGGCCATCTTCCGCTGTCAAACTCTTGCCTGGCAGAAATAATTGCTGTTTCTGCTTCTTTTTTACCAACAAGCTCTACTTCGGCAATTACCTTATTGTAAGAAGGGTTGATTATTCTCTGTTTCATTTTATCCTTACTTCCTTAAAAATTGCAAACAGCCGGCTAAAAGGGACGTACCATTTGGAAAGCTGGCCTAATTGTCCCGCGAGCTTCATCTTACCCTGCGTGACAGCCACAAAAGAATCTAATTTCCCAAGAAAAACCTGCTGCCAGACATCTGCCGGAGCGGAAATAACAAAGGGGGCGTCGCTCGTAAAATCCAGTTTCGCAATCCTCCCCTTCTCAAAAGTGAATTTATAAGCCTTATCAGAGCCGTCGAGCTTGACTGCAAGCTGCACCGTCAGGTCCAACTCACTGCCTTTCTGGGCAATGAACTCATCTTTATTTACCAAATCCACTATTGCCTGGATATGTTCGGGAGAGAACATCGCATAGGCCGCGCCCCCCTCAAGCTCTTCCTTAAGCGGCTTATTTAAATCGTCGAGGCCATCTTTTTTAAAAAGCCTGGCAATGGCTGCGCTCTGCACCGCTTCCTCCAGGGCCTCGGTCAAGGATAATACATCTTCAAAGTCTTTGCCCATAGCTACGGTGCCGTGATTTTTCAATACTGCAAGATTGCTTCTTTTCAACGCCTCAATAACCTCTTCGGGCTGAGTGACGGTGGGCGTCTCCTGCCGGACAACCGGGACATTCCCTAAATAAAACTTGGTTTCAAAGGTAAGCGCTTCCAGCGAATCAACTACCGCAAAATACCCGTTAATTAAAGGCGGATGCGCATGCACCACTACTGAGGCGGGAAAATTCCTATAAATAAGGGAATGCAGCGGAAGCTCTGAGCTAGGCTGTATTTCTCCGCAGGGCCTTGACGTCTCAAGATTCACCTTTACTATATCATTATATCTTAAATTTCCTAAAGCGGTGGCAGTAGCAGTAATGAGTATGTGTTTGCCGTCGAGCCTGGCGCTGATATTTCCTGATTTCGCAACGGCCAGGCCTGCCTGATATAGCCGCTTCCCCGTCTTGATAATCTTTCTTTTAATTACCCTGTCTTTGGAAAAAATCATCTTTTTATCTCCATATAGATATGCTTGGTAATCAGGTTATTGGGCGTAATATCGAATGCCGGGTAATAACCTTTCGCGCCTACCGGCGCCAGGCGCACCCCCTCGTATTCCAGCATTTCTTTGTCCGGCCGGATTTCTATCTTTATGTCTTTGCCGCTTTTTGCTCCCGAAGCAGGTGGGCATAATACATAAAACGGGATCTTAAAATGCCCGGCGGCAACCGCAATCTGGTATGTCCCGATTTTGTTGGCGATGTCGCCGTTTTGCGCAAGGCAATCCGCACCCACGACCACCTTATTTACCTTTTTTAAAGACATTACCGAGGTAACCATGCTGTCGGTAATAAGCGTTACGTCAAAGCCCCCTCTTTTTAACTCCCAGGCGCTCAAGCGCGAGCCCTGCATATAGGGGCGGGTCTCGGTGGTAAAAAAACTTACCATTTTGCCCTGCTTGCGGCAGAACTCCCCGATAAGAGGCATCTGTCCGCTGATGTTACAATGGGTTAAAATCACATCCCTGTCTTTTATGAGCCTGCTCGCTTCTTCCGCCTGCTTTATGCGCGCATATTTAAGACGCTCTAAAAAACCCGAGATGCATTTCCGTAAAGGCGCTCCGCTCTTTTCCCAACCCAGCACCATATCCGTCAGATACTTAAAAGACAAGGTTGGACGGGTAGAATTCATGGCTTGAGCGATTTTCTTTAAGTCCGCATTTTTGTTTTTCCTGATTGCCTGCAGGAAGGTGTAAAAAACAAGGAGGACCTGCCCTACGGCGCGCGTCCTCATTTCTTTTATCGCACGGCAGGCCTGCTTATAGTCCCCGGCCTTGATATAGGTAAGCTTATGCGGCAGCATTGTCTCATCCAGGATGTAGATAACCTTACCTTTTAATTCTATGGGCCAGAAGAGCGGCGAGAACCTCATTTATTTTCCTTCCAGCTTTTTTACCGCCTCTAATGCGATCTTAATAATATTCGTCTCTGCCATATAATAGAGCGGGTTCATAAAACCCATCTCCCCGGTAATCACATTATCCGATACCGCCAATATCGAGCCTGCCTTGATATTGTAGGTCTGGGCAATCGTAAGGAGGGTCGAGGAAACCATATCTACGGCCTGTGCCCCCTCTTTCCTTTTTGCCTCTACTATCTCTCTTGTCTCCCGCAAAAGCGCATCCGTGGTCCAGGCAACCCCGCGGCGTATATTAAGCCCCATCCCCCTTGCCGTTTCGTAGAGGGCATCGGAGATCTTTTTGTCTGCGGCGGTCTTAAAATCCTTATCCACGTAGTACGGGGTTACCCCATCCCCGCGGATAACCTCGTCTACAATAAAGAGATCCCCGACTTTGATATTCTCATCCAGTGCCCCGCAGGTACCGATACGGATAATATTCCCTATGCCGGCATTGCACATTACCTCGGTGGTAATGGAGGTGTCGGTCGAGAACCTTCCGCCGTTTATGGCCGTAACCTTTATCCCCTCAAAGGTCCCGGTGTACATGGTATACTCCATGAATGAGAAATTACGCACCGGGTTCTCTATCTTTTTTATCAGGACCTCCAGCCTGTCCCTGGGGCCGGGCACAATCGCATACTTGCCTACATCCTGCGGGCGAAGCTGCACCATCTGCGTCAAATCCTTACCCGTTAAGTGGACTTCCTTCTGCATCTGCATCATAGACTCCTTAATTATTAGGTTTAGCTGGCAAGCGGACACTGTCTTGGGTTGCTTTTTCGCCGCACCGCTCGATTTTCTCCGGCGAGGAAAATCTTTGTTCGGAGAAAATTTTCGCTCTTCCCGCTTGCGGGCGGGGATCCCTGCCCGCTCAAATTTTCTAACGTGCGTCTCCAAGCCCCCCCCGCTGAATAATTTTATACTCTATGTTAATTCAGACACTAGAAATACTTTCACATTATCAAATAATATTCTACCAACTACATTTGTAAAATTAACTGGGTTAATTACCGTACATCTGAATTCTAATAATGATTCGCCATTATATTCAAAACCAACATCGAAATCTTTATATTTACCATCACTAAAATCCTTAGTCCTTAAATGCCTTTCTCCAGATACAATACCAAGACGAATCTTTTCATTTTCTGTGTCGACTTCCCCGTACGCGATATCTAAAGTTATAATATCTGCGTCTTCTTTTATTCCGCAAAGTTTTATACGGAACCTCGCCTTATATTTTCCTCGAAAAGAAATCTCTTTAGTATATGGACCGTAGCAGGTAGTTTCTCCGCCATCTAAATGTTGGGACGTATGCTCCCATGCTTTACCGTTAGAAGCATCAATATCATCTACTCCCCTACCGAAAGAATGCTTAATATTCTTTAACTCTCTATAAGAATCCCCGTTAAAATGATAAGTTAAAATTGATTTGTTACTATTTACCGACCGACTAATCAATTTCGGGATATAATATCCTCCCAAACTACTTAGAATAGCGATGACTAGTGCCCATATCGGATTCAACGAATCCTCCTCTTTATTTTTTAATGAACCCGGGTAGGTTTCGAACGAATGGAGATTTTAGCCAAAGCAGCTGGAGCATTTTCGGGTATCCCGAAGCCCATAGGGTAATTTCGGGACGGCGATGCTGTTTGAGGGCTTTTTGCCAGAGTAAAAAGCACGAGTTCAGCAGCCGCCGAAAATGTGACAGACCTTTGGCGTCCCCGCCACGAATCATGGCGGGAAAAATCGACTTAAGTGAGAAGCCTGTCCGGGTTTATTAAAGATCAACGATCTTTGCTAAATTATTCCCCATGATATTATCTTTATCCTGTTGCGGTATTTCAAGAGTATTTACAGCGCTGATGCCGGCGGCAACATCCTTCTTTGCCGGCCAGTCGCTGCCCCAAAGAAGATGGCTTGCGCCAAAAAAGGAAACTGCGATATCTATATTGGCCTTATTGCGGTCTCCACCGGTGTCCACGTAAATCTTCCTTAAAATTTCGCTCGGATTTGCGCCCAGGTCTTTGACAAAATTCATCCCGCGCAGCATCTGATAAGTTGCGTCAAAACGATTCTCCAGAAAAGGCATTGCCCCGCCGAAATACCCAAAAACAAGAATGGCCCCTAGTTCCCTGAGCGCCCCGGACATCAAAAGCTTGCCGATGCAAATAGCGGTATCAAAAATATACTCTATGACAGGGGTCAAAAGCGGGTCTTTTACCCGCTCGACTCCGATTGGCCCCATAATCTGAGAATGCACAAATATAGGAATGTTCTTGCGCTGGGATTCCTTAAAAAGGGCGAGGAAGCGGCTATCGTCAAGATACATCCCCTCATAACTCGTAGCCAAAGAAACAGCCTTAAACCCCAGCTCCTCCCTGCAGCGCCTTAATTCATCCAACATCTCCCGAGAGCCATCAACCGGCAGGACCGCTGCGCCGATAAATTTATCCGGATAACGCTTGAGAATCTTAGCTACGTTATCGTTAAAGATGCGCGCCGTCTCTTCTGCTCCCCCTAATTTCAGGTGGGCGTCAGAGGTAGGGTAACTCAGCACTGCCTTGTCAATGCCCGAAGCCCGCATCATTTCAACCTGGGCCTCGATATCGCCCCAGCCCTTATGGAAAAAGTGGGCGTTATTTATTATTTCTTCGGGCAGCCAATGGCTGTGGCTGTCAATAATCATTTTTCCTGCGCGGCAGTCATGATACGCCGGCCCATCTCTTCTTCATAGAGCTTTTTGATTTCCTTCAGGGCCTTATCCCCCAGCTCTTTCCTGATAATGCTCTCTATGGCATTTAGTTTGATATCCAAGAAGATAAACTCCGGGTTTATCTTCTTGCCTTCGTATTTAAGTTTGAGGCAGGCCTCTTCTTTCTCCATGGCATACTTACGATAGTCGTTGAGGAATTTATCGAGCGCCTCTTTCTCGTTCGGAAGATAGGTATCTTCTAATTCTTTTTCCATCTCCTTAAGCAGCGCCTCGTCGACCTCAAACTGCGTAAATTTGCGTTCATAGCGGTCAAATGCTTCTTTGGTTGTTTTATACAGCCAGATAAGGTAGCGTTTTTTCAAATTCAGGAGGTCTTGTTTATCCATTCTTCCTCGCTTTCCTAAAATTTACTTCTCGGGATGCTGCTGTTTAAAGGGGATCACCGGCTTTGTCCAAGGGGTCTGTTGATTTATTACAGCAATCTCCAATGGGCAGACATTAGCCGGGACAGTAAGCGCAAACCTTACGGCATTTTCGATTGCCTCGGTAGTCATAAGCCTTGCGCTATCCGCGGTTACTTCTTTAAGCTTTCCGGTGAGGTCTGTATCGGTTACCCCCGGCAAAATGGAAGTTACCTTTATCCCATGGTCGCGTATCTCCCAGAACAACCCCTTGGAAAAAGCGCGCAGGCCAACCTTTAAAGAACTGTAAACTATGAAATTGCGCGGCAGGGGATCGCAGAGCGTTGAGCCGGAAACCATATTGATGATTGCCCCTGACTTAGCCTTAATCATATCGTTGATAACCAGCCTTATGAGGCGCACATAACCTAAATAATTGGTATGGGCGAGCTTCTCAATATCCTCCAGCGGCTGCTCCTGAAAAGGATACTGGCTGGAAACACCGGCGTTATTAATCAGGATATCCGCCTTGCCGAACTTTTCCTTATGCCTGTTTACCAAATTTTCTAAATCCAGGAGTTTCGTGACGTCGCAGGGAACAGGCAAAACCTCTACTTTATATTTGTCGCTAATCTCTTTCGCCGTTTCCTTCAGCGGCCCTTCCTGCCTGGCTGCGATGGATAGGTTCGCTCCTAAGCCGGCTGCAACGCAGGCCAGGGCCTTGCCAATGCCGCGGCTGGCACCGGTTACGATTGCGCTTTTTCCTTTTAATTCGCTCATCTTAAAGACCTCCTTACTGTTTTACCGACAGCAATTTCCTGGAAAATACCAACAGCGCTATCAAGCTTACCCCTGTCAGAATAAACCCCGGGTTGAAACTCCTGCGCAATAAAAATTCCCCCAAGGCCACGCCTATGCCCCCTGAGACAAAACGTACGCTACTGTTTAAGCTGGCTGCCTCGTTCAAAAAATCCCCCGGCAGGTCAGTAAGCATGGTAGAGAGCCCCGCGTGGTTAAATGTCCATCCCAGGCCCCAGACAATCATAACTATCGCTATTGCGTAAAGCGGGCTTTTAAATACGAGGCCCGAGACAGCCAAGGCCATCAAGGTAATGCCAAGGTCAACTGTGCGTAGCCTCCCGATTTTATCGGAGAGGTATCCGCCTGCCGCCTCTCCGAATATCCCGCTTAAACTCGTCAAGGTAATCAGCATGCTGATGGTAAACTGGGAAAAATAAAACCGCTCTGAAAAATAAACCCCCAGCCACTGCTGGATACCGTGATACAGGAGGCTGATTAAAAGTATGTAGATAAATATACCCGCTACTGCCTTATCCTTTAAGGCAGCCGGGTAATTAAACCTGAAGCTCCCCCTCTCCCGGCTGAAGCTGGGCAG